>JAAYDE010000071.1 GCA_012729375.1 Deltaproteobacteria bacterium
CAAATTCTCATTTCCCAAAAACAAATAGGGTTTTGAAACAGAGGCGCCCAAACAGGGTGAGGATATAAACAGGAATGCGAATAGAAATATCTGGATTGTCTTCCGGAAGCACATGGAGAGGAGGCCTTTACGCCGATTCTTGCATTACCAATAAGCATCTTTTGGCACTTGCCACGGCCAATGCTGTTTTAAGCGCCTGCGGAAGAGCAACCTCATCGAGAATAAGCGCCGCCCTATTCATGACCTTTGCAGCCTGTCTGCAGAAGCCGATTCTCTTTTAATCGAAGGGCGGGGGCGGCGATAGGCCTGGAGGATTTCCTCGAAGATGAAGCGGTCCCGGTCGCGGAAGGGTCCGACCACGGCGCTGCGCAGGCTCTCCGGGTGCAGATAGCGGGCGGCGGTCGCCAGCAGGGAGGCCGGAGTCTCCGCCAGGATCGCCCGCCGCTCTTCGTCGATGGTTTTCAGCGAGCCGACCATCATTCCCCAGCCATAGCGCCCGGCCATTTCTTCGGTCTGGTCGCGGCTGAACTCCAAATCGAAGAGCATTCCCTTGGCGGCCCGGGCCAACTCCTCCTCGGCCACCGGCTCCCTGCAAATTTTGTCCAGAACAGCCAGGGTCTCCCGCAGGGTCTCGACCATCTTTTCCGGAGCCACCGCCAGGCTGAAGGAAAAAAGGCCGCTGTCGGCGAAGAGAACCAGATTTCCCTCCACCCCATAAATCAGACCGAGTTCCTCCCGCAACCTCCTCATCAGTCGGGAGGCCATCCCTCCGGCCAGCAGGCGGCGCAGGATTTTCAGGGGAGCCGCCGGGACATCGTGACGCCCCGGCAAGCGGAAGGCGATCTCCATTTCCACCTGCGAGTCGTTGTCGTGGACCCAGGCGCAACGGGGAGCATTTGAAGCGCCGCCCGGGAAAGGGATCGGCACCGGTTTCGCGCTGCCGCCGGTCCATTTTCCAAAATGGGCCGCCACCGCCTTCATCACCTCTTCATGCCGCACCCTCCCGGCCACCGCCAGTAAAGCATTCTCCGGGGTATAGCAGGCGCCATGGTGAGCCATGAGATCCTCGCGGCGGATCGCGGTCAGGGATTCCCGGCTGCCGATGGTCGGCAGACTCAACGGATGGGCCGGCCAGCACAGGCCGGCGATCAGTTGATCGGTGCAGATGATCTCACCCTTTTCGTTGACATCTTCCAGGGCCTCTTCAAGAATGATGCGCCGTTCAATCTCCGTATCGAGAAAAAGAGGACGGAGCAGCAGGGAAGCAAAGAGAAAAACCGTCCGGTTCAGGTGGTCGGGATGAAAGCGGGAGAAAAAACAAGTGGTTTCGGCATCCACCGAGGCATTCACCGAACCGCCGATCTCCTCGAAGGCCTGTTCCAGCTTTTCGCCGGTGTCGAAATCCCTTGTCCCCCGGAACAGCAGATGTTCCAGGAAATGGGAGATACCGGCGTTCTCAACCTTTTCGTGGCGGCTGCCGACGCCGACGTAACAGACCATTTCGGCGCTGTGCAGATGGGGCATCTCCACCGTCACCACTTGCAGACCGTTGGCAAGAACAGCGCTTGCGAACTCTTGGCCGGAGGCAATCAGCGGCAGCGGCTCAATCATTCTTGTCCTCCGCAGAGGTAACGGGAGGCGGCTGACTCGGCCAGGCTTCCCCCCGCGGCGACGGTCTGGCGATCTGGGAGACGGGTTTCTCGTATTCGGCGGGATGCCTGCTGGGCCAGATCTGGAGCGATTCGCGTCCGCCCTTCCCTTTGGCGTGAACGCCGATGCCCCGCAGCACAAAGACATGGAGGGTGAAAAGAAGCAGGAAAGCCAAAGTGTACCATCCCGAAAAATTGCCGAAACGGGCATTGTCGAGAAACTGCCGCCAGCTTCCGGCGATTTCCGGATGGATATAGATCTTGAACAGCCATCCGGCGATCAAGACCAGAAAGAGGAAGACATAGTAGGCCTGCACCCGCAGCGCCATCGCCGTGTTGAGGGAGATCTTATAGCCGGGATGGAGCAGATCCTCGGCGAGATTCTGCCGCCACGGCGCCGATGCGCCCATGTCGAGCTCACCGTGAAGAATGCTGTAAACAAAGTTCTGGTGGATCAGCTTGACCCGATATTCGTAGGCGTCGTAGAAGCGGTAACGTCGTCCTTCAACGTAAAGGAGGGTGTAGGTGATGGCCAGGGCAAAAAAGAAAAAAACATGGGTCAACTGGGGATTGCTGAAGGCAAAACCGAGAAAGGCGGCGGTGGCGCCGACCGCCCAGTTGGTGGTGACGTCGATGCGCCGCCGCCAGGCGAGGCTGCGGCTCACCTCGGCCCGGTAGTAATGGGCCATGGCGGTGATCATCTCGACGCGGGTGAGAGGCTGCTTCTGGTTGTTGTCTTCACTCATGGCAGAACTCCCTGGCCGATGTCCTCAATATTCCCCCTTCTTGAGCCAGCGGGCGGCATCGAGGGCGTGATAAGTGATAATCAGATCGGCGCCGGCCCGCTTCATGGCCAGCAGATTCTCCATAACCACCTGTTCCTCGTCGAGCCAGCCCCGAGCCGAAGCCGCCTTGACCATGGCGTACTCGCCGGAGACATTGTAGGCCGCCAAAGGCAGATCACACCGTTCGCGGAGATCGCGGAGAATGTCGAGATAGGCCAGCGCCGGCTTCACCATCAGAATGTCGGCCCCTTCTTCGGCATCGAAAGCGGCCTCCCGGAAGGTCTCGCGGCGGTTGGCGGGGTCCATCTGGTAGCCGCGCCGGTCACCGGACCGGGGAGCGGAATCGGCCGCCTCCCTAAAGGGTCCGTAATAGGCGCTGGCGAATTTGACGGCATAGCTCATCAGCGCCGTCATGGGGAAACCGCCCTCATCCAAAGCACGGCGGATGGCGGCGACGCGGCCGTCCATCATGTCGCTCGGCGCCACCATGTCGGCCCCGGCGCGGGCATGGGAGAGGGCCATGGCGGCCAGTTGCCGGCAGGTTTCGTCGTTGTCCACCTCGTTGCCCCGCAGAATGCCGCAATGACCGTGGCTGGTGTAGGCACAGAGGCAGACATCGGTGATGACGGCCAACTCGGGAAAGGTCTTTTTCAGGGCGCGAAGCCCCTGCTGGACGATGCCGTACTCGGCGCAGGCCGGGTTGCCCCGGTCATCCTTGTCATCCGCAACGCCGAAAAGCAGCACCGCGCCGACGCCGGCCTCCCGGGCGCGGCCCGCCTCCTCCACCAGAAGCTCGGGGGAAAGCTGGAAAATGCCCGGCATGGAGGAGATCTCCCGACGCCGCCCCGTACCCGGAACGACAAAAAGGGGATAGATCAGATCGTCGACCCGGCAGACGGTTTCGCGGACCATGCGGCGCAGGGTCGGAGTGCGGCGCAGCCGACGCAGCCGGCTTTGGGGAAAAGACATTTTTTGCTCCTTGATGGCCGCTTCAACCCTTATCCGGGTTTAAAACGGTCCGGTGACGCTTCCTCTGCCCAGGAAAAAACCAACGCAAAAGGGAGAAAAAAACCGCCGTCGATTCTTGGCGATCACTCATTGGCAGTCGGTTTCCATTTGTGATTTTAAACAGTTGCAATGACTTTAGAGCGGTCTCCGGGCATTTCATGACGGTTGCTGAAGGCTTTCGCACTGCTTTTCTTTTTCGGTGAAAACATTTATTCGCCTATTTATAATGATTTTCCAAAGCGTTTACAAGGCCTTCCATGGTGGATTGGGCAGCTTCCGCCACCACGGTGAGGCCCAACCGGCGCACCGCGGCACTGGTCAGCGGGCCGATGGAGGCTATCGCCACCCCGTCGAGGAGCTCCGCGGCATCCTCGCCCACCAGCCCCGCCAGGTCTTCCACTGTGGAAGCGGAGGTAAAGGTGACCGCGTCGATTTCCCGCCGGCACAGAAGATCACGGATCTCCTCGCGGTTTTCCTCCAGCGGCACGGTCCGGTAGGCCACCGGGGAAATTACCGTCGCCCCCAACGATTCCAACTCATGGGGAATCAGCTGCCGCGCCCGGTCGCCGCGGGGATAGAGGATCCGTTTCCCGGCCATCGTGCGGCTGCGCAACAGCTCAACAACCCCTTCGGCGCGGTAATCGGCCGCCACCAGATCGGCCTGGAGGCCGTAAGCCTCCAGGGAGCGGGCGGTTTTCGGACCCACGGCGACCAGCGCCAGACCGGCCAGGGCGCGGGCGTCTCGGTTGCCGGCACGCAGAAAGGAGCAGAAGGAATCGACCCCGTTGGCCGAAGTCAGCAGCAGATAGTCGAAACCCGCCAAGGAGTCGATGGCGGCTTCCATTGGCGCCGGGTCTTGCGGCGGCAGGATATCAATGACAGGACACAGGACGGTTTCGGCACCGCGCTCCTCGAGTAGCTCGGCCAACCCCCGTCCCTGGGCGGGAGCGCGGGTCACCAGAACCTTTTTCCCGTGCAGGGGTTTGTTGTCGAACCAGCGCAGTTCCTCGCGCAGGGAGACCACCTCCCCCACGAGGATGACGGCGGGCGGTTTGAGCCCGGCCTTTTCCACCGCCGCCACGATATCGTCCAGGGTGGCGACCACGGTCCGCTGCCGGGGGGTGGTGCCCCAACTGATGACCGCCACCGGGGTTTGCGGGGAACGCCCGTGGCGGATCAGTTCGTCGCGGATCAGGGAAAGGTTGGCCATACCCATGTAAAAGGCCAGGGTCCCCACCGCTCCGGCCAGCTTTTCCCAGTCCAGAAGGGCCATTTTCTTTTCCGGCTCCAGATGGCCGGTCACCAGGCCGACACTGGTGGTGAAGTCGCGATGGGTGATCGGAATCCCCGCATAGGCGGCGGCCGCGAAAGCGGCGGTAATACCGGGAACCACCTCGAAGGGAATGCCGTGGCGGACCAGATACTGGGCCTCTTCGCCACCGCGGCCGAAGATGTAGGGATCGCCCCCTTTGAGGCGGATGACCTTCTTGCCGCGCCGCGCCCATTCCACGAGCAGTTCATTGATCCTTTCCTGGGGCGTGGGATGGAAACCACGGCTCTTGCCGACGAAGATCCGTTCCGCCTCCGGCGGCGCCTCCTCCAGCAGCAAGGGGTTGACCAACAGGTCGTAAATCACCACCTCGGCTTCCCTGAGGCAACGCAGGCCCTTGACGGTAATCAAGCCGGGATCGCCGGGTCCGGCCCCAACCAGAAAAACGGTACCGACCTGTACTTTCACATTTCCATCTCCTGTTGACGGCATCATTCTTCCCCGACCGCTGGCCCTTCCTGGCAATCCCATTCCCCATTCATCTTTTCCCCGGCGGCATCCCCTTCATCAGGGGTCAAGTCAAAGAGATAGCGCAGGGCATCGACATAGTAATTTCCCATCCGCCGCGTTCGCGACGATTTGAGGGCGACGATGGGATAGTGGAGCAGCTTGCCGGCGATGGCCGCGGCCATCGCTTCGACAGCCGCCCGCTCCCGGCCGGCGGCCTCGCCCAAAGCGCCCAGGGCCTTTTCCTTTTCGGCTTCGCAAACCGTCTCCACCCGGCGGCGCAGGGCCAGAATGGTGGGCACCACATCGAGATCGGCAAGCCAGCGCTGAAAGCGGGCGACCTCCGCCTCGATGATCCGTTCCCCCTTCTCGGCCTCTTTGCGGCGGCTGACCATGTTGCTGGAAATAATCCCCTGGAGATCGTCCACATCGTAGAGATAGACCTGGGGAATGGAGCCGACCTGCGGATCGATATCCCTCGGCACCGCTATGTCGACCAGAAAAAGAGGGCGTCCCTGGCGATGGGGAAGAATCCTTTCCACATCCAGGGGCCGCAAAATGTAATGGGGGGCGGCGGTACAGGAAAGAACGATGTCGGCGGCGGTGAGCCGGCGGGAAAGCTCCTCAAAGGGAAAAGCCGTGCCATGGAATCGTTCCGCCACCTCCTGCGCCTTCTCCAGGGTGCGGTTGATCACGGCGATGGAAGCCACCCCGTGGCCGAGAAAATGGCGGGCGGCCAATTCGCCGATTTTCCCGGAGCCGATGAGAAGGACGCTTTTGCCCGCCAGGGTGCCGAAAATCCGCCGCACCATCTCCACCGCGGCGAAAGGAATGGACACCGCTTTGCCGGCGATGCCGGTTTCACTGCGCACCCGCTTGGCCACGGAGAAGGCCCGGTGCAGGAGGCGATTCACGATGAGGGCATTGGTTTTGGCGCGGCAGGCCTGGGAATAAGCGGCTTTGACCTGGCCGAGGATCTGCGGCTCACCGATGACCATGGAATCGAGACCGGCGGCGACCCGAAACAGATGGCGGACAGCCGCCGCCCCGCACCAGGTATAAAGATGGGGACGGACCACTTCCTCGCCGAGGCCGTGAAAGGCGGCTAAAAACTCGCGGATTTCATCAACTCCTTCCTCCACCTGGGGCGTCACGGCATAGATTTCCACCCGATTGCAGGTGGAAAGAAGCAGGCATTCGCGGACGGCGGGGCGCTCCATGAGCTGGGCGAGGGCCTCGGGGGTGCGGGAGGGGATGAAGGCAAGACGCTCCCGAATGGCCAGGGGAGCGGTACGATAGTTCAGGCCTACAACAATAATATTCACAGCGTCATTTCCCGGCCCCGTCGGCGCCGGAGTTCCCTTCTTGTAAATCGATGCCCAGGGAGGCCAAGGTCAGACCTTTTTCCGCCAACCGTGCCAGCAGAGCATCGGCGGCGGCGGTATCCCCGGCGGCCAGACAATCGACAAAGCCGGCGGCAGCCAGCCGGCGACAGACCGCGGCGTAATCCCCGACGGCCCATCCCCGTGAGAACCGCTCCCGAAGCCGGGAGGCCAATTCCACGAAAACCCCCCACTCCTCCCCCAATACACCCGCCAGGTGATCGCGGACCAGGGCCGCAGCGGCGGGGCTGCCGCCGCCGGTGGCCACCGCCACCGTCAACAGACCGCGGCGCAACAGGGCCGGCAGTTGGAAATCCCCCTCCGCGGGACGGTCGGCGACGTTGACCGGGATGCCGGCGCGGCGGGCCTCGGCGGCCACGGCGGCATTGACGGAGCGATCGCCGGCGGCGGCGAAAGCCAGAAAGGCGCCATGAAGATCACCCTCGCGGTAGCAGCGCCTGACCCATTCCACCCCCACGGGGAGCTCCGGTGCCGAAACAACCGCCGGCGCTATAAGACGCACCCGGGCGCCAGCCGCCGCCAGACCGGCGGCCTTGCGCCGACCCACGGGACCGCCGCCGACAACCACGCACAGTCTCCCGGCGATGTGGACGAAAAGGGGATAATCCATGAACCCCGTTACCTGAAAAAAACTTGGTTGCGTATGATAGGATGGCCTTCCGAAAAGTGTCAAGGAACCGATGAGGAGCCCATTTCCTCCCTTGATTTTTTTGCCTTGTCCATTATAGTGGGAAGCAATTGCGTTCCGGACGATAGATAAAAGGAGACTCCCATGGCAAGCGAATCTGTTCTGCAATTGACCGACGGCAACTTCGAAAGCGAAGTTTTGCAATCTTCGATTCCGGTTCTCGTCGATTTCTGGGCTTCCTGGTGCGGCCCCTGCAAAGCCATCGCGCCCCTTATCGATGAGGTCGCCGCCGAATACCAGGGCAAGATCAAGGTCGGCAAGGTCAATGTCGATGACAATCAGGGCACCCCCGCAACCTACGGCGTCCGCGGCATTCCCACTCTGATTCTTTTCAAGAACGGCGAGGTTGTCGATCAGATCGTCGGCGCCGTTCCCAAAATCCAACTTAAAAGCCTCATCGACAAAGCCCTTTGAGGCGTTATCCTCCCTCGCTCCATCCGTTCCGAAAGGGATGTTGCCCACTTCGGCAGAAGCGGCGTCCCAGCTGATTTTATGGACCAACCACCTTGTTTTGCGCCCGGCACCGCCGCCATGCGGTCCCGGGCTTTTTTTCTCCTTGCACTCCTTGCAGAGAATGATCGGGCCATGGTTCCCAGGCGGTTTTCCAACATCATCGGTTTCGACGACGCTCCCTTTTCCCGTGAGAGCCGCGAACCGGTTCCCCTGGTCGGCGCCGTTTTCGCCGGCCGGCGCTTCGACGGCGTGCTGATCGGCACCGTCACCAGGGATGGGTTCGACGCCGCGGCAACGATTGTCCGGCTGGTGAGCGGCTCGAAATTCGCGCAGCATGCCCGCCTGATCCTGCTCCAGGGAATCACCCTGGCCGGATTCAACGTGGTCGATCCCTTTTTCGTCCAGGAAAAATTGCAACTGCCGGTGCTGGTCGTCAGCCGCAAACGTCCCGACCTGCAGTCGATACGCCAAGCTCTGCTGGCAAACATCGCGCAAGGTGCGGAGAAATGGGCGGTCATCGAGCGGCTCGGCCCCATGGAACCGCATAAGGGGCTTTTCATCCAGCGGGTGGGTTTGTCGTGGCAGGAAGCCGATGCGCTGACGACGCGGATGGCGGTTCACAGCCGGATACCGGAACCGATCCGCACCGCTCACCTGATCGCCGGGGCGATGACCAGAGGGGTGAGCCGGGGCGCACCCTGAAGGTGAGGCGGATTGCCCTTGCCCCCTTTTTGGGCCCCCGATATCCTCACTTGGCCCCAAGGCCGCATAAAGGGAGAGGGAAACCCCATCAGTTTCAGTCGGCCCTGCTGTCGAGGAGGATGGTGACCGGCCCTTCGTTACAGAGGCGGACGCTCATATGGGCGCCGAAAACTCCGCTGGCGACCTCCAGCCCCGCGTCACGCAGCGCGGCGACATAGCTTTGGTACAGGGCGTTGCCGATTTGCGGCGCCGCGGCGCGGGAAAAACCGGGGCGGCGCCCCTTGCGGCAATCGGCCAGAAGAGTGAACTGGGAGACGGCCAGCACCGCCCCCCCGACATCGCGCACCGACAGGTTCATCTTCCCCTGGGCATCCTCAAAAATCCGCAGGTTGAGGGTCTTGTCCACCAGATAGCGGAGATCTCCCGCGGTGTCCCCTTCCTCGACGCCGAGCAGAACCAGCAGACCGGCGCCGATCGCGCCAACCGTCTCGGCGTCGACCACCACTTTCGCTCCGGACACCCGCTGCAGAACGGCGCGCATCTAGTTTTCCCCCGTTAGGTTCCGGAGCAGGGCCAGGTTGATTTCATCCATTTCGTCGCTGTCCCCTTTCGGCGTTTCCAGAACCTTGGGAATATCCCGGAAGCGTTCATCCCCCATCAGCGCCTGAAAACCTTGCCGGCCGATGGCCCCGGCACCGATATGCTCATGGCGGTCCACCCGTGACCCGCATCCCTTTTTACAGTCGTTGAGGTGGAACAGCTCGATGCGCTCGATGCCGACGACACGGTCGAATTCGGCCATGACCTGCTCATACCCCGCAAAGGTCGAGAGATCGTAGCCGGCGGCGAAGGCGTGGCAGGTGTCGAAGCAGACTCCGAACCGCTCCGCCGGCAAAGAAGCGAGAATCGCCCTCAGATGCTCGAAACGGTGGCCGAGGCAGCTCCCCTGCCCGGCGGTATTCTCCACCAGGATCTTGACCCCCTCCGGCGCGGTTTCGAGAATCTCCAGGAAAGCCCCTATCACCCGCCGCAGGCCATCCTCCTCAGCGCCGCCATCCCGAGGGCAGCCGGGGTGCATCACCAGAAGCGGCACCTGCAAAAGGGCGCAACGCCGCATCTCTTCCCCAAAAGCCTCGATGGATTTGCGCCACAGCCCCTCGTCGGGAGAGGCGAGATTGATGAGGTAGCTGTCATGGGCGGCCACCGCCCCGAGGTCACTTTCGTCGAAAGCTTTGCGGAAAAGGCGGACAGCCTCATCGCCGAGGGGCTTGGCGCGCCACTGGCTGGCGTTTTTGGTAAAGATCTGCAGAGCCGTGCAGCCGGCCCTCACTCCCCGTTCGACAGCCTTGTCGAGGCCGCCGGCAATCGACATGTGGGCGCCGAGTAACTGCCTGGTCATGATTCCGCCGTTGCCTTCAAAAGATGGCCGGGACCTGAGCCGCACACCCCACCCGGACATCAACAAAAGCGGGGAGTTCCCCCTCGCCTACCCACACCGTGGCCATGCCCAGATCCTTGGCGGTCCTCAGGTTCTCCAGGGTGTCTTCGACCATGACGCACCCTTTGCCTTCGACGCCGAGCCGGTCGAGAACCCTGTGGTAGGGCTCCGGAAACGGCTTGGGAAGAAAGGAGGCGATGCGGATGTCGAAGATCTCCTCGAAGCAGTTATCGACACCCAGGCAGCGCAGCACCCGCAGGGCGTAATCGGTGGAGGCGTTGGTGAAAACCACCTTGCGCAGGGGAGAGCAGGCCAGCGCATCCCGCAACTCCGGGTCATCGCCGAGACGCTCTTGGATGTCGACATCATGGACATAGCCGAGATAATCCTCCGGATCAACGCCGTGATGGCGGATCAGTCCTCCCAGGGTGACGCCGTAGTCCCGCCAGTAGCGGCGCCGCAACCCATCCACCTCTTCCTGGGGGATGCCGATGATGTCGCTCATGTAGAGATTGATCCGTTGGTCGATGAGCGAAAAGAGATCCCGCTTGCGGGAGTAGAGGGTATTGTCAAGATCGAAAATGAGTACGTCGGTCATAGGAAAAATCTTTTGTCTGCCCCTATTGGGGCGAGTAGTCTCCTTCGAAAACCTGGACGGCGGGGCCGGTCATGCAGACCTCGCCGCTTTCCGCCCATTCCAGTTCGAGATCGCCGCCGAGAAGATGGTTGCGGATGCGGCGCTCGGTCACACCGTTCAGAAATCCGGCCACCGTCACCGCGCAGGCGCCGGTGCCGCAAGCCAGCGTTTCCCCCGAGCCTCGTTCCCAGGTGCGCTGCCGGACCTCGCTGCGGGAGAGGATTTCAACAAACTCGACGTTGGTTCTCCGCGGAAAGAGGGGATTTCTTTCAATGGCCGGACCGTATTTTTCAACAGGAAAGTCAGCAACGGCGGGAACAAAAACAACACAGTGGGGATTGCCCATGGAAACACAGGTCATGTGGAAGGTCTGGTCCAGAACGGCAAGTTTCTCGTTGACGACCCGGGCAGCGGCATCCCCCTGCATCGGAATTTCCCCTCGGGTCAGGCGCGGACGCCCCATCATCACCCGCACCCTTTCCACCTTGCCCGAGGAACCGGTGAAGAGTTTCAGGGTCAACACCCCCGCCTGGGTTTCGACACTGATTTCCCGGCGCTCCACCAGGCCGTGATCGTAGGCGAATTTGGCCACGCAGCGGATACCGTTGCCGCACATCTCCGCCTCGCTGCCGTCGGCGTTGAACATGCGCATCCGCACATCGGCGATCCGGGAGGGAAGAATCAGGATCAGGCCATCCGCCCCGATTCCGAAATGGGGACGGCTCACTTCCACCGCCAGCGCGGCGGGATCGGTCACCCGTTCCTGGAAACCGTTGACGTAGACATAATCGTTGCCGGCACCGTGCATCTTGGCGAATTTCATTGTCTGCACCCATCACAAAAAAATTTTGGAGAAAGAAAACGGACTTTGGGGGAAGTTGGTATTATTGCATGAACACCGGGACGGCTCAAGAAAGGAAGGGAGCAAAAGCAATGTCTTTACAGATCGTGCAGATTAAGTCGACTGCCGGCGGAAATTTTTCTTACCTGGTTTTCTGTCCCCGGACCAGGGAAGGGATGGTCATCGATCCTTCCTTTGCCGCCGCCGATGTGCTGAACCGGGCCACCGGGGAAAACCTGCGCATCCTGCTGGTGGCCGACACCCACGGCCACCGGGATCACACCGCGGGCAACCGCCGCATCATCGAGGCAAGCGCCGCCCTGCTGGCCGCCTCCCCCCTCGATGTGCCCCATGCGGACATCCCCCTGCTGGAAGGCTCCGTTCTCCGTCTGGGGGAAGAGACTATCCGCGTCCTCCACACCCCCGGTCACTCCCCCGGCTCCCTCTGTTTTCTGCTCTCTTCCGGCGACCTGTTCACCGGCGACACCCTGTTCGTCACCAAGGTGGGCCGGGCCGATCTTCCCGGCGGCAATCCCGCCGATCTTTACCGCAGCCTGCAGCGTCTGGCCGCCCTGCCGGAAGCGACCCGCATCCATCCCGGCCACGATTACGGCCCTTTGCCGACCAGCACCATCGCCTACGAAAAAGAGCACAATCCCTATCTGCGCTGCGCCGACCTGGAGGAATTCATCCGCCTGCGCATGGCTTAGCAACAGAGCTCACGGCACCCCTGCAAGTCAGACATAGAGGGGCACTACGGAAAATCTGCCGATGTCCACATATCCCTTGTCGGTCAGCTTTAGGGATGGGATCACCTCCAGCCCCATGAAGCTCAACGGCATGAAGGGATCGGCGAGAGGGCTTCCCAGCTCCCGTGCCGCCCGCTGCTGGCGCTCCCCCAGGCGCCTCACCTCGTCGACGCTGCAATCGGACATCAGGCCGGCGATCGGCAGGGGCAGCAGATCCAGCACCTTCTCCCCCAGGGCGACGCATTGTCCGCCGCCGGCTTGGGCCACGGCGCGGGCCGCCGTCATCATCGAAACATCGTCGCAGCCGAGGACCATCAGGTTGTGGTGGTCGTGGGCCACAGTGGCGGCGACAGCCCCCCGACGCAGGCCGAAACCCTGGGCAAAACCGAGACCGACGCGGCCGCTGCCGTGATGGCGTTCAATGACCGCCAGTTTGAGGATGTCCCGGAGCGGATCGCTCACCACACAACCTTCCTCAACCCGCGGCTCCGCGATCCGTTCCTCGGTCAGCACCTGCCCGGGAACCATGACGATAACCCGCATTTTCCGCTCCTCCGCCGCCATCTTGAAGGAAACGGCATTCCAATCCACCCGCACCGTATGGCGGACGGTGGCCTCCGCTGCCGTCTCCCCTTCGGTTATAACCCCCGGAACCATGGCGCCGTCCTTGGCCACCAGGCGGCCGGCGGCAAAAACCAGCTCCGCCCGCGGCGCCCGCAAATCGCTGAACACCATCAGATCGGCCCAACGGCCGGGGCCGACAAATCCCCGGTCAAAGAGGCGGAAATGCTCGGCCGTATTGAGGGTCGCCATGCGCAGCGCCTGAAGCGGCTTCACTCCCGCGCCGATGGCCAACCGCACGGCGTGATCGATGGAGCCGTCATCGATGAGCTCGCCGGGGTGGCGGTCATCGGTACAGAGACACACCCAGCGGTCGTTTTCCGGCGTCACAAGAGGCAGCAAGTCTTTGAGGTTGCGGGCGGCGCTGCCCTCGCGGATGAAGACCCGCATGCCCAGGCGCAGCTTTTCCCGCGCCTCGTCGACGGCCACGCACTCATGATCGGAACGGATTCCCGCCGTCACATAGGCGTTGAGTCCTTTGCCCCCCAGTCCCGGGCAATGACCGTCGAGGGGGCGCCCCGCGCAGAGGGCGATTTCGGCGAGAACCCTGGGATCGGCAGCCACCACGCCGGGGAAATTCATCACCTCACCGAGGCCGATGACCATTTTTTCCGCCAGCAAAGGTGCCATGTTCTGCGGATCGAGTTGCGCGCCAGAGGTCGCCAGCGGCGTCGGCGGCACGCAGGAAGGAAGGGTCACGAAGGTGGCAAGAGGCGAGGTCTCGGCATTGCGGAGCATGAAACGGATACCGGGAACGCCGAGCACGTTGGCGATTTCGTGGGGATTGGTGATGACCGTGGTCACCCCGTGGGGGAGGACGGCGCGGGCATACTCCCGCGGCGTGACCATGGAGCTTTCGATGTGGAGATGGGCGTCGATGAGGCCGGGAGCGACATAACGCCCCTTTAGGTCGATCTGTTCGCACCCCTGGTAGCCCTTGTCGACACCGACGACGAAGCCCTCGTGGATGGCGATGTCGGCCGTATAGACATCTCCAGCCAAAACATCGACCACGCGCCCATTGTGCAGAACCAGGTCGGCGGGGGAATCGCCCCGGGAGACGGCAATCCTGTCCTTAAGTGCCATTAGCGCTCCTCCTGACATTGAAAACGGAAACTATTCAGTCCTAAAAAAGGAACCGACCACCAGTCACCGGCCACTAGCCGAACTGGTGACCGGCAATCCACGCCTGGCCCAGGGCCAGACCACCATCGTTGGGCGGCACCCGGGAATGGGTTAACACGTTAAATTCCTTGGCCCGAAGCGTTCCGACGACGTGCTCGGCCAGATAACGGTTCTGAAAAACCCCGCCGGAGAGAACAGCAAGATTCAGGCCGGTGCGGCGGCGGAGTTCTGTGCACACCGCGCCGACCATAACGGCCAGGGTATTGTGAAAGCGGGCGCTGATGACGCCGCCGGACACCCCGGCCACTACCTCCGCGGCGATCCCGCGGACCAGAGCGGACGGGTCGAAAATGATCAATCCATCCCTGTCCATGAGCTCATAGGGATAAGTCCCGCTTTCCTTCTTCCCCGCGATGGCCATTTCCAGTTCCAGAGCCGCCTGCCCTTCGTAGCTAACCCTGTGCCGCAAACCGATCAGCGCCGCCACGGCATCGAAGAGACGGCCGCAACTGGAGGTCAACGGCGAGTTGATTCCCTTATCCATCATCCGGCGCAGCAACGCCAGGGTGCTTTCAGGTATGTCCCGCAGGAAAGGAAGATAGGGCGGATCTCCCTCGAAGGCCTGAAAAAGATAGCTCAGGGCCATGCGGAACGGCTCTCTGGTGGCGGCATCCCCGCCCGGCATCGGCGCATAGCGGAAGTGGCCGGCGCGCCGGTAGCCGCGGGCATTGCCGACAAGGAACTCCCCTCCCCAGATACGGCCGTCCTCGCCGTAGCCGATGCCGTCGAAGATCACCCCGATCGCCTCCTCCTCGATTCCGTTTTCAGCCAGACAGGAGGCGAGATGGGCATGATGATGCTGAACCGGAATGGCCGTCAGGTCGTCCCGGCGCCGGACATAGGCGGTGGAATAATAGTCGGGATGCAGATCGTGGACGATGATACGAGGGCGCACCTGGAGAATTTTTTGCAGATGCTCGATGGTCTCCTCAAAGGAGCTGAAGACCTCGGCATTCTTCAGATCGCCGATATGTTGGCTGAGCACCGCCTGCCTTCCCGAGGTAAGACAGACGGCGTTTTTCAGTTCCGCCCCCACCGCCAGCACTTCCTTTTGGGGCCGGGGAAGGAAAACGGGACGCGGCGCATACCCCCGTGAGCGGCGCAACAGCAAGGGACGGCCGGCGGTCAGGCGCACTATGGAATCGTCGGTGCGGATGAAGATAGGGCGGTTGTGGGTGAGAAAAAAGTCGGCGATGCCGGCCAGGCGTTCCCCGGCGTCGGCATCGATGTAGGCGATCGGTTCCTCGCTCAGGTTGCCGCTGGTCATGACCAGAGCGGTCAACTCATTATCAAGCAGAAGATAGTGAAGGGGAGTGTAGGGGAGCATCACCCCAAAATAGTGGTTGCGGGGAGCGATTGGCGGGGCCAGGGAATTGGCTTCCCTTTTGCGCAACAGCACGATCGGCCGCTCCACGGAGGTGAGCAAAGCCGCTTCCCGGTCGTCAAAATAGGCGAATTCGGCGATTTTGGACAGGTCGGCCGCCATCAGGGCGAAGGGCTTTTCATCCCGCGCCTTGCGGCGGCGCAATTCCTCGACGGCCCCGTCATTGGCCGCATCCACCGCCAGGTGATAGCCGCCGAGACCTTTGACGGCGAGGATATGCCCCTGGCGCAGCAGATCTACAGCGGTCTCCACAGCGTCTCCCGTCACTTTTTTCCCGGCAGCATCGCATAAACTCAAGGTGGGGCCGCAATCGGGACAGGCGATGGGCTGGGCGTGGAAACGCCGCGAGGCGGGGTCGTCATATTCCCGCCGGCAGGCGGGACACATGACAAAAGAAGCCATGGTGGTTTTGGGACGGTCGTAGGGAATGCCGGTGACGAGGGAATAGCGGGGACCACAGTTGGTGCAGTTGATAAAAGGATAGCGGTAGCGGCGGTCGCCCGAATCGAACAACTCGGCCAGGCATTCGGGGCAGACATGGCTGTCGGCGGCAATCTGCGCGGTGGGCGGCAAGCCTTCCCGGCTTTCCTTGATGCGAAAGCCATCCTCCCCCGCCAGCTCAATTTCTCTGATCTCCAAACCCGTAATGGAGGCCAGGGGGGGCAGTTCTTCCCGAAGGGCACGGATGAACTTGAGGAGAGCCGCTTCCGCGCCTTCGGCCTCGATCAACACCCCCCGGGAGTCGTTGAGAACCCAGCCGCCGATCCCGTGCAGCAAGGCCTGGCGATAGACAAAGGGACGGAAACCGACCCCCTGAACCGCCCCCTCGATGCGAATCTCTTTCCTGAGAAAAACACCATTTTTTGAATCTCGCGCCGTTCGCTCCATGCCGTCATCATAGCCCGGACCGCTCCGCTGAATCAATAATAGCGAGGAAGGACGTTTTTCCAAGATAATCAGCAGCGGCGCTCCATCAGAAAATCAGCGAGATCGAGGAGCTCTTTTTTTTCAGGGCTGTCGGCAAAGATCCGCAGCCGATTTTTTGCCTCTTCAACGCGCTGCCGGGCTGAGTTGCGGGCGGCGCCGAAACCGTCATGCCTTTCAATGAAGGAAAAAACCCGCTGGAAATCGGCGGAAGATTTGTTTTCCCGGGCAATGATCCCCTGTATGCTGCTTCGTTCCTCCGGTTCCGCCCGCCTTAAGGCCTGCAGCAGGGGAAGGGTCAGTTTACCTTCGCTGAGATCTCCGCCCTGAGCCTTGCCGAACTCCTCCTCAGACCCGGCATAGTCAAGAAGATCATCGACAAACTGAAAAGCCATCCCTAATTCAAGGCCGAAACCTTCCAGGGCCGCTTCCCCCTCGGCATCGACGCCGCCCAAGACCGCACCACAGCGGCAGGCCGCGGCCATAAGTGCCGCCGTCTTGCAGCGGACCACCCGCAGGTAGTGGTCGATGCCGGAAGATGGGTCTTGCAGGCCGGCCAGCTGCAAAACCTCCCCTTCGGCCATGATCTCGGTAGCGCCAGAGAGAATTTCCATTATTCTGGGGTTGCCAAAACGAACCAAAATGGAAAAAGAGCGGGCAAAAAGGAAATCCCCCACCAGCACCGACGCCTCGTTTCCCCACACCGAATTGGCCGAGGCACGACCCCGACGTAGGGCCGAATCGTCCACGACATCGTCGTGGAGAAGGGAAGCGGTGTGGATGAACTCGACCGCGGAAGCCAGGTCGAGAAGATCAGCACGATGGTAGCCGCACAGCCGGGCGGAGAGAATCACCAGCAACGGACGGATTCTCTTCCCTCCTCCCGACAAAAGGTGTTCGGCGATGAGATGAACGAGCGGGACATCGGAGTGCAGGTTCTCCCGCATCCGCTCTTCAATCCCTTGCAGGCTTTTAAACAGAGCGGCATTCATGGAAAAGGCATTCCCGGCGGTGACAGCTGTGAAGGAGGTTGTATCAGGTCTGCCGGAAAATCCCTATCGGCATCACCTGGACAACAACAGAAGTGAAAAAAGCTTTTTTGAGGAGAAAGGCAAGTCACTTCGGCGCCGGTACGAAGGTCTGGGATTCAACTTCATAAGAGTAGCTGCCGGCATCCCAGATACTTTGCAACACACTCCAATCCAGATGAACGTTTTTCATTTCCTCGGCGACTTTGGAAGCTTCAAGCATTTCCTTGTCGTCGATCTGGTTGTCGCCGTTCAGATCAGCCCAAAGGAAAGGCTGGATTTTCACAACCCTGTCCCCTTCCACCGGCTTGGGGGACATGCGCCGGTCGGGAGCGGCGATGACCGACCCCCGGAAGTAGGCTTCACCTTCCAGTTTGACCAGGGAATCGGCCTTGATCAGGTAGGTGATCAAAAACATCTGGTCACCCCGTTTGGCAATCC
This sequence comes from Deltaproteobacteria bacterium, assembly GCA_012729375.1. Lineage (GTDB taxonomy): Bacteria > Desulfobacterota > Desulfuromonadia > Desulfuromonadales > JAAYDE01 > JAAYDE01. The sequence continues at coordinate 17,714 of JAAYDE010000071.1, forward strand.
ACCGGACCACACCCTTTTCGTTATCGAGACTGGAGGGAGGTGGATAGCTTTCAATAATCTTCCAGCCTAAAGGGAAGCTTTCCCTGAGAATGAAACCGTTGTTTTCTTCTTCGGTGCGCAGTTGAATGCGAACCGGTATGACGGCACCGGGCGCCGCGTAACCGGGCAGGAAGCGGGTGGCGAAAACGCTGGTCTGAAGGACCACTTGCCGGTGGTAGAAAAAGGCACTGACGACAATCACGATCAGGAACAAAAAAAAGAGGATCAGCAGTTTGGGAAGCCGCAGCAAAAACCAGGATTTAGGCTTGTTCTGGGAATCGTCCTCGTCGCTCTGCAGAATCTCTTCAAGGGGAACCTCGAGAGCCTCGGCAAGACGCAGGGCATTGGCCGTCTTCATGGAAGGATAGCGGTTGTTTTCCCAACGCGAAATGGTATCCGTCGTGACGCCGACGACCTTGGCCACATAGAGCTGGGTCAGCTTCTTGTCCTCCCGAATGCGGCGCACCGCCTTGGAGTTCAGGCAAACTGTCGGTGGATTGTTTTCCGGCATCAGATCATCACCTTAAATAGCTAATATATTAACCGCTTCCCACCCGTTCTGCCAGTAAAATTGTTACCCTGTCCTTTTTCATCAGCACATACTGCCGCAAACCACCCCGTATCGAAAGAATCATCTCTTCCGGCCCGATTATCATTTTTCGTCCGATTTCCATATCTGTCAACATGCCATCCGATGTCGGCTCAAAACCGTGGAAAACTGCGTTAGTATTTCTGTAAATAGTTGAAAACAAAGGATTTTTTTGACTCGATAAGGTTTTTTTCGGGAACATGGCCGTTGCTAATGTATCGGCTGGATCAATTCCGGACCAAACCCGTCGGATACATAGGAAAGGAGGTGAAACCATCGGCAACAGCCACGACGGGGTAAAAACTGTCAACCACAATATCACTTAAAAAGCAGATAACTCAAGAAAGGGGAAGGATTTAGCCATGTCGGATGTAAAAATCATTCAAGATGAAGTCTTGGACAAGCTCGAACCGCCAAGTATGGCGCCCAAGGATCTTTTCAAACATTTCGGTCCCGGCATGATTCTGATGATGACCGGAATCGGCACCAGCCACCTGGTCACCGCCCCCACTGCCGGTGGGCGTTTCGCCTACGCCCTGCTGTGGACCATCCCCTTCTGCTACATCTTCAAGTACTACGGTTTTGAGATGGCCTTCCGCTTCACCAACGCCACCGGCCGCAGCATCATGGACGCCTATGGCACCGCCCCCGGCAAATGGCCGCTCTGGTACACCCTGGTCATCACCCTGGTGCAGTGCGCCGTCGGCTCCGCCGGCCGGACCATCGCCGCCGCCGCCGTCCTCTATTATCTCTTCTCTGTTCACATGGGGCTGCCCATCCCCCTGGCCGCCTATGGCGTTCTCATCGCCGTCGGCTCCGCCTGGATCATCCTCTACGGCAACTACGCCTGGGTCGAAAGCACCACCAAAATCTGCGCCGGCGCCCTGGTTTTCTCGGCTATCTTCGCCTACATCTACGCTCCGGCCCCGGCTGAGAAAATGGTTCATTTCTTCATCTTCGACATGCCCAAAGGTTCCTGGCTGATCGTCGCCGCCTTCTTCGGTCTGCTCCCCACCGGCATCGACGTTTCTCTGCAGGCTTCCGAATGGGGCAAGGCCAAGAAAAAAGGCCTCGGCTACGTCCGCAACATCCTCGAAGACAAAGGGCTCATCAAGAAATTCGACGCCTTCACCTCCGGCAAGGAAGACCTGGCTTTCGACATGAACATCCTGCCCAAGAAAACCCAGGAATACTGCCGCCGCTGGTTCAAGATCGGCACCTGGGACTTCGCCTTCGGTCACTGGATCTCCGCCATCATCGCCGCCATCTACCTGCTGCTGGCCGCCGTCTGGATCTACCCCAGCGCGGTCAAGGGAAACGCCGTCATGGGCGAGATCGCCAAGGTCTTCACCGCCAGTGTCGGCCCCTGGATGATGTGGGTCTTCATCGTCGGCGCCTTCGCCGCCTGCTTCTCGACCGCTTTCAACTACTACGACGGCTGGCCCCGCGTCGTCGCCGCCTGCGCCCGCAACATCTTCAAAACCACCAACTCCCTCATGGGTGTGGACCGGGTGGACCTGACTCCGGAGAAAAGAAGCAATCCGATGTCGGAATACAACATCTACCGGATGACCATGGCCTGGTCGGTCATCGCCTCCAGCGCCATCATCATCGGCCTGCCGCGCCCCGTGTTCCTGGTTCTGGTGGCCTCGGCCCTGGCCTACTTCATCGCTCCGGTGATCTTCTTCCTCAACCTCTGGTACTGCTTCACCGTCATTGACAAGAACGACAAGGTCTTCTACCCCAGCACCTTCGCCACCTGGTTCGCCTGGATCAGCTGTATCGCCTTCGCGTTGATGACAGGTGTAATGATCTCGGCACGAATATTTAAGATTCAGTTGTTTGGATAAGAATTATCCTGCCATCTTTTTAGAATTTACCCTTCCATTAAGTATTCCTTGGGGCCGCAAAATAAGCGGCCCCTATTTTTTCGCCGTATTTTTAAAAACAAAAAAAATATTTTTTTGGAAAATTCCATGACAGACCTACATCATCTCTTTCCATCAACATATTAACTAATCGAATTCACATAGATTTATATAGACATTGGACGATATCTGTATAGATTTTGGTTTTTAAATATAAATATTTTTGTTTTACTTTTTTCGGCTGCAACAGTTTTTAAAATTAAATCCCGAGAAAAGATGTTTGGATCCGATTTTAAATGGCCCGCTTAATGTACAATACTTATCTTTTTATCAGAAATCAAATTGCGTTGTAATTGAATTATGAAATTCGTAATTGTTACATCAGAAAATATCTTTTTTGATATGGTATTTTTTGATTTTATTTGAGGAGCAAATATTTTTTTTAAACTGTTTTGTTCACAAATTAAGTTGAAGGGAGGTGAAATTAATCTAAATTCCCAGAAAGTTGAAGTTTTTGGTCGTGTTTTGATGGTGGTTTGTACTATCCCAAGCCGGACAACAAGGAAAGGAAATCCGTCATGGCAGAAAAGATCGTGGTGCATGATGAAGTGTTGGACAAACTCGTACC
>JAAYDE010000072.1 GCA_012729375.1 Deltaproteobacteria bacterium
GCGCGAAAAGACAACGGTGCTCTGGCTGAAGAACTGATCGCTTTGGCGCTCCGGGCAAAGGGGCGCACGGGTTACGACCAGCCCCATAAATTTTTGATCGATTTTCTTTCGGTGGCCGAATTTCTGGCCCGAAAAGGGCGCACCGAGAAATCCGGCAAGGAGACTGAACATGATTGAGTATTGTTTTCTCCATCCCCTGGATGTCCTTTATTTGCGGGGCAACCGGCTTTTCGACGGCGCCGGCGATCACGCCGAAGCGCTCATGCCCCCTTGGCCCTCTCTGGCTGCCGGCGCTCTGCGCTCGCGGATGCTGGTGGACCACGACATCCCTTTAGGGCTTTTTGGAAACGGCAAAACAAAATCCGAGGGAGCCTTGGGTGCATGCCTTGGCACCCCTTCTGACCCCGGCGACTTTCGCCTGGCCGCATTTTATGTCGCCTGCCTGAAAGGCGAAGAGGTGACTCCTTATTTCCCGCTGCCGAGCGATGTTGTCGCCCTTTCCCGAGAAACTCTTGCTTACCTGCGGCCTGCGGTCCTTCATCCGGCCCTCCGGGCCAGTTCCCCTTTGCCGGCCTGCCCGGCCCTGGCCACAGCGAAACCCGCCAAGCCGGTCGGCGGCCTCTGGCTGAACTTGACCGGGCTGGCCGCCTATCTTAAAGGGGCGCCATTGAACGCCAAGGAACACTGTGTCGAAAAGACAACGCTTTGGAAATATGATGCCCGACTCGGCATCGCCCTGGAACCGGCCAGCCGCGCCGCCGCCGAAGGAAAGATTTACACCACCGAGACCGTGGCCATGAGCGAAAACCATGGCTTTCTGGTCGGGGTTCAGGGCGCGGCAGGTCTGCTGCCGAAAAGCGGCCTGGTGAGGCTGGGGGGTGACGGGCGGGGCGCTGAAATTCTTCCCTGCAATTTCTCGCCGCCCGTCCCCGATTGGGGGAAGATTGCCCAGGAAAAACGCTTCCGTCTGCTTCTGACGACCCCTGGAATTTTTCCCGGCGGCTGGCAGCCCTCCGGCTTGAACAACGAAAACGGGGTGTTGGTCTGGCGGACCGAGACCTTCTCGGCGGTACTGAAATCGGCCTGCGTCAACCGGGGGGAAATCGTCAGCGGCTGGGATCTGGCGCGACGGTGCCCCAAAGACGCCCAACGAACCGCACCCACCGGTTCGGTCTATTACTTCGATGAGTTCCAGGGCACTATCGATGCCCTTAAACGACTGCCGGAAGAAGGGCTTTGGCCTCCAGCAGAGTCCACCGACAAGAGCCGGAAAGCCGAAGGATTCAATAACGTCATGATCGCGGCGTGGCCGCTCAACGATTGATTACAGGAGGTGGCGATGTTTCAGGAAAAAAGAGCTTTGTTTATCTACTGTGTAAGCCCGGTCCACATGGGGGCGGGAACCGCCCTGGGGGTTATCGACAACCCGATCCAGCGGGAGCGGCACACCGATTACCCGATCATTATCGGCTCGGGACTCAAAGGAGCGCTCCGCCATGGGCTCGGCTGGACCAACAAGGAGAACATCAAGGCCGTTTTCGGGCCGGACACCACCGAGTCGAGCGAACAGGCCGGCGCTGTCAGTTTCGGGGACGCGCAACTGGTGGCCTTCCCGGTGCGCAGCCCCAAACGGGCCTTTGTTTACGCCACATCCCCCACCGCTTTGGCCAGGGCTGCAAGGCTGCTGAATATCGCTGACATTAACACTGAATGGAAAATAGAAAAAATTTCGGAAAGGGAATGCTGGATTGCGAATGACCATCTCCAGAGCAAAGACAAGGTCGCCCTTGAATCCTTTGAGTTTGAGGCAAACATAAATGACGATCTAAAGAAAATTGCCGAATGGCTCTCTGATAACGCCCTTCCAAAAGACGCCGCTTACCAGTTCTTCCGCGACAAGCTCCGCGACGATCTGGTTCTTCTTTCCGATGAAGACTTCGGCTACTTCGTGCGCAACGCCACCGTCGTGGAGCCCCATGTGCGCATTGAAGATGCCACCGGCACCGCTCAGGACGGCGGCCTTTTCTACACCGAAAACCTGCCGCCCGAAAGCCTGCTGCTGGCGCCGGTCATGGCCTCTAAAGAACGGAAAGATGGGGGATTAAAAGCGGATCAAGTGATGGGCCTTTTAGCCGGTAATGAAAACCAGGCTGGAATTGATGGCCGCCAATTCCAGATCGGCGGCGATGCCACCACCGGCCGCGGCCAAGTCATCCTAAATCTTGTCAAGGGGGGTCAAAATGCCTGATCTCGGTCAACAGCGCGCCGCACACGCCTGGCGTTGCGTACTACAGGAATGTTCCAAGGAATATACCAATCTCGCAAAATCGGCGCCGGCACTCATCATGAGTAACGGGTTGATGCCGACATTGGCATTTTACAAGGCGAAGAACAAAGAACATCACCAGGCCCTCTTAAAACATCTCCTTGAGTGGCTGAAAAATCGTTTTTCCGAAATAGAAAAGGCTGACTTTGCGGCAACCATGAAATTTTTGCATTCATCCGAATCGGCCAATTATCGCCGGGCTACAGAAGAAACACTTGAATTGCTGCGGTGGATTCGTCAATTTGCGCCGGCCATCAGCGGTGATCCGGCCGAAGAATAACAGCCTTTTCCAGAACGGTGATTCACATTTAAGGTTATAGGAGGCTATCGTGGCTCAATACGCCGCACCCCAATACATGAACAGTCATTTAACCTCATATGATGCCTTGTCGCCGGGACATCGGTTCGGACTTTTTTTTAAATGCTGGAAATCCGATTGGAACCGAGATGACGAAGGGAAAAAGGACGGACTCAAACAGGTCTTGGAGTTGAAAACTCCCGTAAAAGATTTGATCAAGGCATTGCGTCTTCGGCAGGCCGCCCAAGCCCAAACCTTCAGCAAAGGCCTATACCAAATCAGCGCCTTGTCCGAATCCCCCTTCATGACCGGGATCGGCATGGAACACCCGGTGGAAAACGGCTTCGCCTTTCTCAACCCCTACGGCATTCCGTATCTCCCCGGCAGTGGCGTCAAAGGGGTTTTACGCCGCGTCGCCGAGGAATTGGCCTTGGACAACTCACTCGGCGATGGTTGGGATTTGGGCGCCGTCTGGTGCCTGTTCGGCTTCGAGGCCGGCAGCCTCTATCTGACCGGGAAGCCCCGCCCTCCCTTGGACGAAGTGGCCCCAAAATGGTGGGAAAAGTACAATAATAATATCGACAAGTTGGCGACATCCCCATGGCTTGCTGCCTGGATGGAGGGTTTATTAAGGGGCCAAGACAGAGACATCTATCTCAGCCGCCCAAAAGAATTTTTGCAAGCTCTGGCCAAGGAAAAGAAAGTCCGCGAAAAAATTAGTTTCCGCGGTGCACTCTCTTTCTGGGATGTCCTCCCGGAGCCCGGCGGCGGCCAACTCGGCATGGATATTCTCACCCCGCATTACATTGATTATTACCAAGGAAGTTCCCCGCCCAACGACTCCGGGAAACCCGTGCCCAACCCGTTCCTGGTCATGCCTCCGGGAAGCCGCTTCACTTTTTATGTCCAATGCGACTCCAACCGCTTGCCGGAAGCCCTTGCAAAAAGCTGGCAAGATCTGCTTACAAAAGCTTTTGAACATGCCTTCGATTGGCTGGGATTCGGCGCCAAAACCGCTGTCGGCTATGGGCAGATGGTTTATGAAAAGCGTAATATGCCTGAAGAAAATCAGGCTTCTGCAGGGGGCCATGTTGCAGCTGCCAAACCCACATTTGCCGCCGAGACCCTTATCTGGGAGAAAGCCCATCTATCGTATGCGCCCGGCAATCAACAGTTGACTGCCACGTCAGGGAATTGCAAAGCCCAGATAAAACTGATTGATAAAAAATTCATCCCTGAATCGCTTCACAAAGTTTTGTTCGACAAGAAGAAATCCACTCTGGCCAAAGTGACCGTCATAAAAGAGGGGAATATGTACACAATCGAAAAAATTGAGATGCCTTGACAATATGTGTCTGCAATTTTCTTTTGCCGGTGTCAGATAATAATTGGGAGGCTGCCCAATGACTGGTCCCGAAGGCTTCATCCCGCCCCATGGCGGCTATGAAAATCTGATCTCCTATCGAAAGGCCAAGATCATTTTTGACGCCACGGTCTGGTTTTGCGAAAGGTATGTTGACCAACGCAGCCGTACCCGCGACCAGATGGTGCAGGCGGCGCGTTCGGGCAAGCAGAACATTGTCGAGGGGAGTATGGCCTCTGGCACTTCCAAGGAAATGGAGATCAAGCTGATTAATGTGGCCCGCGCCAGCCTGGAGGAGTTGCTGGCCGATTACCGAGATTTTCTGCGAATCCGCGGGGCGCCATTATGGGACAGAAACAGCAAAGAGGCATTGTACGTCCGCGGCATGGGCAGGGCAAAGTCTGGTTCCCATGAGGCTCGTGAGTCTTACGAGACCTATAAAACTCTGTTGGAAAGTCGGCCACCTGAGATCGCCGCCAACATTATCATCTGCTTGATTCACCAAACCAGC
>JAAYDE010000073.1 GCA_012729375.1 Deltaproteobacteria bacterium
CCCCACTGATCAAACCTCTCCTCCGGCAACTCCACCGTCTCGTACACTCTGATCCCCCCATCCCTGGCGCACAGTTCCCGCACTTTGGCGTCCCAGTACATCTTCTTGCCGGTCGCTTCCCAGAAGAACCAACCGAAAAGGCCAATGCCCACCAAGATTACCAGCCCCTTTTGCATCGGCCCTTCGACACGGCGAAACAGCCAGCAGGTTGAAACAAGAATAAAAACCGGAATAACAACCCAATAAAAAATCATGAGTAACAGGCTCATGGCGTTCGTTTCCTTAATGACAAAAGCAGGACGAATCCTTCCTGCCAGGCACATCGACAATGCACTCGATCTCCTGCAGGGTCCGGGTCTTCTCGTACCAGATCATAGCCACCTTCTGGATGATGGTGTCGCAGGTCGGAAAAAGAATGAAAAACAACCCCGTCAGCGGCGGCAGCCATTTATTCCTGGCAAATATGCAAACCGAAACGATTGCCCCAATCGCGCAGGCAAGGGAGATCAGAAACAGGCCCAAGGAAAAAAGCCCAGGGTTGTGTTCCGAACCGAATAAATAAAATTTAATTTAAAATATTAAAATGTCAATAATTAATTATAATTTTTTTGTTTTTTAGGCGGGCGCGGGAAAGAAAAGGTCAAAATCTATTTTTTAAAAGTGTTTTTGAATGGTTGCGGGAATAAAAGCTAAAACGCAGGGGCTGGAAAGCTTTTCGAGCTTTTGATGTGTGGCTTGAAAAATGGCAAAAGGCGGAACTTGGGCCAAGGAACACTTTTGGAACGCATTTTTCAGAAAGAATATTTTAACGGATGCCTTGCAACCCTTGTCTCACTTTCGTGGCGGCTCTCAAGACCAATCGGTACGAGCCATCCGGCATCCCCTTCTTGACATTTCTTCGGGGTTCCCTTATTTCTTACCTGTGCCGTCGGCAAACGGCAAATCCCTGTTTTATCTTTAAAAAAAACCGGCCTCCAAGTGCGTGAAACCCTGACCCATCCTGACAAGCGTTCTTGCGGAATTTCCTTGCCTTTGTTTGTTGTCATGCTGACAGCAGCCCTGGCCATGCGGATTTTTGTTCTGCAGGAGGTCGCCTACGAAGCGCTTAATTGCCGCTGGTGCGTGGTGCCGGGAATATTGCGGGCGGATATTCCCCTGCTGTCCTTCTGCCTCTGGATGTTCCTGATTTCATTCCTGCCCCTGAACCGCTTTTTGGCCATTCCGCTGAAAGCGATGACTCTGGCCGGTGTGCTGATTTATGTCGCCGACATTCTGGTCATGTCCCAATTTTTTACCCGTTTGAGACTGGCGGACGCTCGAATCTATCTGCAGCAGATCAGCATCGTCATGCGTCACCTGACCACCTTTCCCTGGTGGAAGCTTGGTCTGGCCGCATTGTTTTTGGCCCTGATTGTTTTTTTGTGCGTTGCCGTCCCGAAAAAAAAGCTCTCCTGGAGGTCTTTCATCATGGGGACGGCGGCCCTGACCGGGCTGTCCCTCACGGCCCAATACGCTATCCCCTACCCGATGGTGGTTCATGACTGGGCCATCCGCAATATCATCAGCACCAACCTGGAATCAGGATTGGAAAGGGATTACGCGCCGTCGACCCGCGACACCTGGCTAAGGGAAGATCCACCTCTGACGTCGTCCACTTCCTGCCTTCCGGGAAAAAACCGGCAACCCCATATCGTGCTGCTGATTCTCGAGTCCTGGTCCCCCTATCACAGCGCCTACTGGTCCGGCCTGAACAACTGGACGCCAAGACTCGACAAACTGGCACGGGAGGCCATGAGTTTCATGAGGTTTCACGCCGGCGGCTTCAGCACCAACGATGGCCTGGTTTCCCTTTTCACCGGCAAGGATTTCATCCTGCCCATAAAATACGCCCACCAGAGCGAACCCTTTGATTCCGCCTGGGGCCTTCCCGCCACCCTGCCGCGGGCGCTGGTGGGAAAAGGCTACCAGGCCGCTTTCCTGACCTCGGGAAACCTGGAATTTTCCCGCAAAGGGGAGTGGTTACGGGATATCGGCTTCTCCTACATAGAAGGGCATGATCACCCCGATTACAACGGAATCCCCCGGCAGCACTTCGATTCCGTTCCCGATGAATTCCTCTACGGAAGGGCGTTGAATTATATATTCGAACAGGTGGAAGATTCGCGGCCGGCCCTGACCGCTATTGAAAGCGTCAGCAGCCATCATCCCTTTGTACACCCTTACACCAAGGAGCGGGACGAGGAAGCTGTCTTCCGCTATGTCGACGACAGCGCCGCGGATTTCATTGAAAACCTCATCCGGCGGGGATTCCTCGATCATGGCATCATCCTGGTGATCAGCGACCATCGCGCCATGACCCCCGTATCGAAAAAGGAACATGACCGGCTGGGCCGCTCCGCTTCTTCCTTGATTCCCGCCTTCGTTGTCCAACGAGAGGCGAAGAAGCAGGCGGTTTACCATCTCTTCCATCAGGCGGACCTGCTGCCTTCCATTCTGCGCCAGATCGAGGAAGGGGAATTCTGCTGGCGGGGAGCGGTCCGTGACCTGTTCGAGCCGGAGGTTTCCCAGCCCCGCTGCGTCATGCATTCACGGGGCGATGTCCGCCATCATGTGGACATATTCTGCGCGGAAGGCAGCGGCACGGCGAAGGTCAGGGGCGATAACAGTGTTTTTATCGATACCCAGGGTCTGGACGCCGAAAAACAGCGGATGTTGTTGGACACGATCGCCTGGGAACGGATAAGAACCGATGCGCAAAGCCGAGCGGTCACCGCCTCGCGCCGGCCCGGGGAATGAGGGCCGCGACAAGCCGCTTCGGGAAAAACCGCTTTTCACATCCCGGACGAGAGACGAGCACCGGCCGCCGCAGCCGGGGTGTGAGTCTGCAAGCCTTCAGTATTTCTTCAGATAATTGTCGATTTCCCAGGTATGCACCTTCTTGTCGTACTCCCGCCATTCCGCAAGCTTGGTTTTTAAAAAGACATTGAAGGCATGGTCGCCGAGGGTTTCTTTCAGCAGCCTGCTGCGCGCCATGTGTTTGAGGGCCTCGTAGAGATTGCTGGGATACTGCTCAATCTCATATTCCCCCTTTTCCCTGGCGGTGAGGTCATAATTGTTTTTGTCCACCCTTTGCGGCGGCTTGATCTTGTTTTTGATCCCTTGCAGACCGGCCTTGAGCATGCCCGCGAAGACCAGGTAGGGGTTCGCCGTGGGGTCGGGGGTTCGCAACTCGACGCGGGTGCTTTGCCCCCGCGCTTTGGGAATGCGGATGAAAGAGGACCGGTTGCAGAAGGACCAGGTGATGTTGGTCGGCGCTTCGTAGTTGGGCACCAGTCTCTTGTAGGAGTTGATGGTAGGATTGGAAATGGCGGCGATCTCCTTGGCATAGCGGATCAGCCCGCCGACATAGTACTCGGCGGTCTGGCTCAGACCCGTTGCCGACCCCGCGTCGAAAAAGACGTTTTCCCCGTCCTTTTTGAGGGACTGGTTGCAGTGCATGGCGTTGCCGCTTTCGGTGGTGAAAGGCTTGGGCAGGAAGGAGGCGTACAGACCGTGGTCGTGAGCGGTGTTTTTGACGATCTGCTTGAAGATCATCCAGCGGTCGGCGGTTTTCAGCGCCTCGCCATAGCGGAAATCGATCTCGTGCTGTCCCGGCGCAACCTCGTGATGGGAGGCCTCGATGGAGAAGCCGATCTCCTTCATCTTGACGATCATGGCCCTTTTGGTGTCAATACCCCGGTCGAAGGGGGAATTGTCGAAATAGCCGCCCTGATCATGGATTTCAAATAGGGGGTTGCCCTTCTCGTCCAGATTGAACAGGAAGAATTCCCCTTCCGGGCCGACATTCAGCTCATAGCCCATCGCCTTGGCTTCCTGGAGTACCCTTTTGAGGATGTTGCGCGGACACCCCTCAAAAGGCTTTCGGTCGCCGTCATAGACATCGCAGAAAATCTGCCCGACGCCCAGCTCGTTGGGGCGCAGGGGCACCGGTTGGAAGGTGTCCAGATCGGGGATCAGGTACATGTCCGACTCCTCCACCCGGCCGAAGCCGTCGACGGAGGAACCGTCGAACATCATTTCCCCGTCCAGGGCCTTTTCGAGTTCATCGGGGGTGATCTCCACATTCTTGCCGAAGCCGAAAATATCGGTGAAATTGAGCTTGATGAAACGGATATCCTCCTCGTCGACCGTTTTGATGATCCTCCTCTTTTTTTCGGCATGACCGATGTTCAATACCTTTTGTTCCGCGTCGCTACTTTCCGCAGTACTCAAACCGTTCCTCCTTGATTTTTGCGTTCATCCGGATTGGAAATGGACAACGGGAGAGCCCCGTTTCGTTACCCTTCAAAAGATTGGACAAGGATCAATACCAGTCCTGGACCTGGATCCCGTCGATGCCTTCATATCTTTCCGCAGGATGCGTCACCAGAACGGCGTGGTGGGTCAGGGCCGTCCCGAGAATGAGGATTTGCAGCGGGGGGATGGAACGCCCTTCCCGCTCCAGTTGAGCGCGGGCAGCCGCCGCGGCGGCGGCTTCCCCTTTGCCGAAGGGCACAATCCTGATCAGATCGACCAGGCGCAAAAGGTCCCCACGGCGCTTGTCGGCTTCCGGGGACCGTGCAACCGCGGCTGCCAGTTCGAAAAGGGAAAGGGAGCTCAAGGCGACCTCGCCGGGCGGGATGGCCAGCAGCCTTTCGGCGACCCGCCCGCGCCCCGTAAAAAAGCAGGTTACCACAGTGGAGTCCAAAAGATACATCAGCCCTCCCCGCCGGGCGAACCGTCACTCAGCTTATCAGCCGGCAACCCCTGGTCCTGCCACGACCCCGCCAGCGCGGCGATGGAGGAAGGCCAGGTGGCGGCCGTTTTCTCCCGGATCAGGGTGGCGATCCATTTGCTTTGGGAAAGACCGCTGCGTTTCGCGGCCTCATGCATCTTTTTTTCCGTTTCCGGATCGAGATAAATGGTGACTTGCCCCATGGCGTTCCTCCACAATTATATGTCCAATTATATGTTGATTTGGGGGAACAGGTCAAGGAGAGGATTCGCCGCTGCGAAGCGGACGGAAAAAGCCCCTGTTGCGTCGGATTTCAGGAAGCGGCTATGATGGTAGAGAAGAAATCTTACCGTCAAAAAAGGAGCAGGCACTTATGATTATCCTCTCGCCGGAGGCCAGAAAACGGCTCGAAGAAACGCTCAGGAACAACCCCGGCAAGCTTCCCCGCATCCACTTTCTGGAGGCGGGAATCGGCATGCCGCAGCTGAAACTGACCTGGGGGGAAAAGGGAGAAAAGGATTGGCCGGTGGAGGTCGACGGCATCCCCTTCTTTGTCGCCGAGGATGTCGGCTACTTCACCACCAACCTGGTCATCGGCATCGACCCCCAAAAGAAAGAGGATTTCATCATCATTCCCCGCGGTGACGACGTCTGCGACGGCAATTGCGCCGCATGCGGCGGCTGCCCGGAACCCTAATCCGGTGACTGGTGGCAATTCAGGTCTCACAGCCAATCGCGGCGGCTGCCTCGAGGGCCACCATCTCCCGGGGATGGCCGTTTTAAACCACCAAAATCCTCCTGTGGCAAAAAGGCATATCGGGATTCCCCTAGCCAAGCAACTTCTTGATTTCTTCTTCATTGAGGAGTTTCCCCTGGGACAGCACCTTGCCGTCCACGGCCAGGCCGGGGGTGGACATGACGCCGAACTTCATGATGTCGTTGATGGCGGTGACCTTTTCGATCTCATAGTCGAGGCCGAGTTCTTCGGCGGCCTGTTTGGCGTTCTCCGTCAATTTCTGGCATTTGCTGCAGCCGGTGCCGAGAATCTGAATCCTTTTCATGTTTTTTCCTTTCCGTGAAGGTGATGGATAACCAAAGCGAAGGCGATTTAATCGCAGTGGTCATGAAAATCGTAGAGCCAATCCAAAAAAAGCGGTTTTTGCAAACTCCATTCTTCGGTTTGCCTTGATTCAACTTTGCACCTGCGCCTTTGGTGACTCAGGGGCCCTTGGTTGTTCGTCCGTTCGCCCAAGCTCACCCAAGCCGTCAGGCCCCAAAGGAGAACAATAAAAAGGGGGGTCCTTCATCCAAACGATCCGCTTACACCAAAAACCCAAGAGAAGAGGCTCCTTCCCTTATCAAAAACACCTGGTTCTTCCCTCTTTGCGATCTGGTAAAAGTTCTCGTGGGTGGTGAGTAATTACGTTTTTCGAAAGTTGCGGGGCTTGTCGTCGGCCTTATCCACCGGTTATTAGCGCGGTTTCGCCAACCGCGCAGACTTGATCGCCGTAGCCAACGCGGAAAAACCAGCCGCCGGGAGCGGCGGCCAGAGCGACGCGCACTTCGCCGACTTGGCGGGAAATCTCCTGGCGATACTGGATTCGGAACCGGGAGGGACGGGGGGATTCTCCCTGCCGGACCAGGGCGGTTTCGAGGTAATCGGCGTAGGTGGTGTTGTTTACGTGGCCGTTGGTGTCGAAATCGGACCACCGGGTGGTGATCCGGGTTTCCTCTTGGGGCTGGAAGTCCCTGGCCGGTTTCCATTCCCTGGCGGGAACGGCTGGCGGGAATCCGGGCTGGGAGGCTACGCTGCTGAACAGTTCCTCATTCAGAGGAAGGGGACGGCGGGAAGCGACATCGATCAGAGACCAGACGCTGACGGCGCCGGCGAGAGTCTCCTCTTTGCTCCTCAATTCAAAATGACGATAGGCCTTCATTCCTTTCCAGCCGCCGATCCGGGTCGTCACCTCGACCTCTTCTTCAAAAAGAGGATAACGGAATATCTCGGCCTCCAGTTTGTAGAGCACCCAGCCCCAGCCCTTTAAAGCCAGATCCGGGCCGCCGAAGCCCCGCTTATCGGCGTGACGGATGGCCGCCTCCTGAAAGAGGCGCAGCAGGGACGAAAGACGCATTCTGTTGTCGGCGCCGACAAGAAAGTAATCGACCTGAAAGGGCAGGCGCAATTCCATGGTTTCATCCTCGAAGGCAAATCAATATCGGAGTGTTTCAAGCACCGTTTACGGAATATGCTCCAGCCGCGGAGCGGAGCCATGTCTCACAGCCAGGATTTCAGCCAGTGGCGGTGCCTCTCTACTTCCCCAGGGGGATTCCTGAACCATCCTGCGGTCATTTCCGGACAGTCCTGGGAGCGGCTTTCAAACTCTGCGGCCAGTTCCAAGAGGCGTTTCACCCGCTTTTCCGTATGGGGGTGGGTACGCAGCACCGATGGGGTGAGGGTTTTGCGCCGGGGCCTGAAGAGGGTTTCCCAGATGCTGCGGCCCTGATGTTCCATCTTGGCCAGGGCGGCGGCCAGGCTGCGGGGGTCGCCGGTCAGGTAGGAGGCAGTCAGATCGGCCTCAAACTCCCTGGTGCGGGAAAGTGCCAACTGCAAAAGGGAGCTCAACGTGGGTGCCAGCAGCAGGACCAGTAAAACGACAGGCGAGATGCGCAGATCTGAAAAAAGCAGCATCGGCAGATAAAGCAGGATGAGGATGTTGCCCAGGGTGGCCAGCAGTCCGGTGACCCTGGTCATGGCGTCGGCCAAGGAATGGATGAACAGATCGTTGTTGCGGATGTGGCCGATCTCATGGGCCAGGACGGCGGCCATTTCCCGCCAATCGAGACCGCGGATCAGCCCGTCGGTGACGACGATGGCAGCATCCTCCCGCCGCCCCATGCTGAAGGCGTTCATGACCTCACTGCCCAAGAAATAAAGAGCGGGGACTTTCGGCAATTCGGCCTGGCGCGACAGCTCGCGGGCGATTCCGAAGAGGCCCTCTGCTTCTTCCGGGTGCAGAAGACGGGCTTCCTGGCGTTGCAGGAACAAACGCGGCGGCAGCCTGGGGGTGGCGATCATCAGCACCACTCCGAACATCAGCGACCAGAGAATGCCCCCCTTGCCGAGCAGGACCCACCCCAGAAGACCGAAGATGGCCAGCATTCCAACCAGAATCAGAACGGTCTGGACAACGTTGCGCAGCCGGCGAAAGGGATTGGTTTGGCAGGGGTCTTTCATTCTTTTCCTTTTTTTCTGAGGGTCTGGCGGGGACGATTGCCTCCCAAAGTAACACAGACGCCGTTCCGGCGCAAAAGCAGGTTGGGCACTGAGGGGCAAAAAAGAATGACCCTCGGGCGCAACCTGTTTTTCCCTGTCAACCACAACCGATAAAGGAGCTGTTCTTTCTGGCACTAAGTGGTTTGTGCCTGACGCGGGTTCGCGAACCCCCAGCAAAAAGGTCGGAAAGGTTTATTGAGCCGGGGCGATTTCGCAGACCATATCGATGGTCGCCCGAACCCTGATGTCCCCCGATTCGATGGGGGGAGCGGCCGCTTCGGCCGCCATGGACTTCAGCATCCCGCTAGAAAAGGGTTCGTCGCGGGGAAAAGCCTGGGCCTGGTCGAGGTTAAGAGCGAGCACGCGAAGGATTTTCACGCCTGCAGCAGCGGCCATAACCTGGGCATCGGCACGGGCGTTGGCGGCAGCCGTTTCAATCGCCTGGGCGCGATAGCGGCGCGGGTCGCTGAGATCGAAATAGATCGCCCCCACCTCGTTGGCCCCGGAAGAGACGGCGCTTTCGATCAGCTTGCCCGCTAGTTCCAGCTTTTCTGTGTGGATGGCCAGCTGGCTGCTCACCCTGTAGCCGACGATATGCGGTCGCCAGTCGCTGGGCGCCTGTTTGGGACGGGATGACCACTGGGGCTGAATATTGAAACGGCTGGTCTGGTAATCCTTGCTTTGCAGCCCTGTTTTCTTAAGGGCGCTGATGATGGCTTCCATTTTTTTACTGTTCGATCCCAGGGCTTCATCCACGGTGGCGGCGTCAGTCACCACGCCGAGGCTGAGGTTGAGCCGGTCCGCAGGCACCTGAAGGTCCGCCTCGCCCCGCAGCCGCAACTGGGGAAGGGGTTTTTCATCGGCTGCGGTTGCCGGATGCAGCCCCAGCAGGAAAACCAAGAGAGTGATGCCAAGGGTCAGAGTTTTCTTCATGGGATGGGGGACCTTTCTTCTTCGAGGGTAGGGTTTTGACCAGGCAAGGACCTTCGTCAGAAGCTTAGCAGCAAAACAGGAGATTGCATTTGCAAAGTGCCGATCAGGAGCCAGCGGATAGGAAGCGCCAGCTGTCGCGGAAAAGAAGAAGGGCGAAGACGGCCAAGGCAATGGCCAGAAGGCGGTTCGCCGTGCGCAACAAGGAAGGGGACAGGAGGGCCCGCGAACGGCCGACGGCAACGGCCAGGAAAATCTTGCTGCCGACCAGGAACAGATAGAAACCGGCCAGGAAAGCCGCCACCCCCCAGCCATGGCGGGCGAATCCCTTGGCCATCATCGGACCGCCGACGCTGATCCAGAAAAGATAAGGATGAGGACTGAGCAGATTGACCAACACACCTTTTTCCAGGGAAGAAGAGAAAAGAGAATCTTTTGCCTCGGGAAATTCCTTTGCGGAGAAACACTCCCAGGCCAGCCACAGCAGGTAGCTGCCGCCGGCCAGGGAGATCAGGCCGAGGAGGATCGGATTGCTCCCGATTTGGCTGACAATCCAGAACGTCGCCACAATGATGGGCGCGTCGGTGAAAACCGGAGCCAGAGCGACGCGGATGCCGGCGCCGCTTCCTTTGCGCAGGGATTCGACAAACACCAAAGTGAGCAAGGGTCCAGGAGACATCCCGGAGGCCAGGCCCAGCACCACGCCGGCAAAAAAAAGATCAGGCATTTTAGTGCTCTTACGCCGTTTTCAGGAGCAAACCAAGAAGGCCCTTCCTGTGCCGGAAAGGGCCTTCCCTGTTCATTTTATCCGCGTGCCGGCACAACCTTCCGGTAAAAGTTTTCCTGCAGCTGACTTCCGGTCGGAAGGTTGGCATCATGGATGCCCGGAGGTTTTATCATCCTTTTCCGGGGCATGGGATTTAGCCATCGGTTCCAGTGCCCGCTTGGGGTCTGCTTCCACCCGATTGAGGATCTTGCCTACCTTGGCCTCCGGCAGCCAGACGATCTCGCCGGCGCCGACATCATAGATGGCGCCGACTACCTTGGCTTTCCCCTGTTTGACGATCTCCCGCACCGCGGGGCTCTCCAGGAACAGATTCTCCATGGCCACCCAAACGTTTTCCTCGATGGCGTAGGGGATCACTTCTTTTCCTTTCAGCTGCGGATATTTCTCCTTGGCCCGCTGGACCGCCGGTTCGATGGTCTTGACCAGCGGCGGAATATTGCGTTCCAGGGCATGGCCGTGACCCTGAAGAGCCTCGGTAACGGCGGTCACCGCTCCGCACTGGGTGTGGCCCAGGATTACCAGAACCGGGGTTTTGACATGGGCCAGTCCGTATTCGATGGATCCGATCTCGTCGGTGTTGGCCACATTGCCGGCGACGCGCACGACAAAAAGATCCATGATTCCGGCATCAAAGATATGCTCTACCGGCACCCGCGAATCCGAGCAGGAGAGCACGGTGGCAAAAGCGTGATCGTTCTGACTTTCCCTCCCCGCCTTGATGATGCGTTCCGGAGAAAGGTGCGGCCGCTGCGACTGGCCGCGGACGAAGCGGCGGTTTCCTCCCTTGAGCATTTCCACCGCTTTATCGGGCGAGGGTTTTGCCGACTTTTGTTCCTGCTGGCCACCGCAGGCGGGCAGCAGCGCCATCACACCGATCATAAACCAAACGGGCAGCCATTTTTTCATGGGAATCTCCTTTTTTTGTCATCCGGTTTAGGTCAATGAGTAAATTCAACTGACCTCAAAAGATCGACTTGCTGACTTTGGTGTCCGCCTTGGCTTCATCCGCCTTATCGGCGCTGGTTATCTTGATGGTGATTTCATCCCCCTCCGCAAGATTGCCGCGGAACCAGGTGAGATGGTTGTTCTTTTGGGCTCCTTCAAGGGTACCTTCGACAGAGAGGATGAAGTGTTCCCGCTCGAAATCTTCCTCACCTCCGGTTTTTCGGATCTGCTCCTGGTAGTCGGATGGGAAATTCTCCAGGGAATGTTTGCCGCGCACGGCGTTGACCGACATGATGCCGGCCTGGTCGAGACCGGCGGTGGTGACTTTTTTCCCATTGCGGTAGACTTCGAAGACTTTCATTTTTTTCCTCCTGTTCATTGAACGGTATGTTCAGTCGAAGTGACGATTCGGGCCGCTTCACGGGGTCTCTGCGCAGGCCTTGGGAGCTTCCGTGGCCGGCTATAAGAATGACCATTCGGCCATATAATTTCAAGGTTTTTCCTGCAGGAAAGGGCCATGGCGGAGAAAATTTAGCACCGGTTCCCGTATTCCGATGGCAGTAAAAAGAGCGCCCGTCGGCGTTTTTGCGGGGATGGGGGGAATTGAAAAGTTTCCGAATTGAAAACGGCGCTCAAAAGTACCAGCGCCATGAGCGGCCGGCATTGAAGAGGTCGCGCAGGGTCACGATGCCGCCGTCTTTCAGTTTCCGCACCAGATAGAGAAAGAGGTAGGCCGTCTGCATGGCATCCCCCAGGGCGTTGTGCGCCGGAAAGCGGGGCAGGCTGAATTCGGCGGATAGATCCGCCAGGGAATAGGAAACCTTGAGATCGTAACGGTCATAATAGTTTTCCCACTGTTCGGCCCGGTAGATCTGGGCCATGCGCATGGTGTCCAGGCAGGGGTTGGAAAGTTTCCCCCCGAGGATTTTACGGCAGGCCTTGTTGAGAAAGTTCATGTCGAGGCCGACATGGTGCCCCACCACCAGGGTTCCGTTCAGGAACTCGACAAACTCGGGAAGAACTTCAGCCAGTTCCGCAGCGTTGTTGACCAAGGCCGGGGTGATGCGGTGAATCAGGGTCGAAGCTTTGGGCAGCGCCCGCCGCGGCTTGACAAGTCGGGAAAAGGTCTGTTCCGCGCGGATGGTGAGCCCCTCCAAGCGCACCGCGCCGATGGCAACGATCTCGCCTCGGTCGGTATTCAGGCCGGTAAGTTCCGTGTCCAGGACGGTAAAAAGGCATTGATCCAGGGGCTGGTCGTGATCGACTTTTTTGAAGGCCCTGTGGTTGGCTGCCAGTACCGGGTGGACCGTCCGCAGCCCCAGGGGAATCAGCCGCTGGAAAGTATCGCAAAGCCCGCACAGGGGCGGCCCTTTTCCCGGCTCAGCCCTGAACATGAAACTCCTCCCGAACCAGGGACTGGAGAGCGCCTACCAGGCCGAAGGCCTCTTTCAAAGTCCGTTTCTCTAGCTCACTCAAATCCGCCGGGTTCATGAAGTTGTCCGGCTGCCGGCCCGATTCCATGAGACGGAGTTGATGAACCAAGCGAATCTGGCTAAGAAACTCGAAGGCCTCGGCGGCCTCAGAGTATAGTTGATCCGACAGGAGCCCGCGGCGATTTACTTCGGTCAGCCGATCGAGGGTGTTGCATTCGGTCAATCCCGCGCGCAGGGCCAGCAGCCTGGCCACGTCGACGAAAGGCATGATGCCCCGGCCCTTGAGATCGAGGTGGTTTTTGTGTTCACCGCTTTTTTCCACCACAAAACCCTTGAAAAAGGTCAGCGGCGGACGGGCGCGCAAACAGTCGCGGGCCAAAAAGCCCAGAAAAACTTCGTTCTTTGAGGCCAGACGCACGGCCTCCGCCTTGATCCTCTCGCCCAGTTCGTTGTAGCCGAAGCCGGGACGCATGTCGAAAAAAATGGTGGCGTGCAGCACCTGCTCCGGTTCTGGGGCGTTGACGATGCGCCGGAAAAAATCGCTCCAGCCTGATTCCTCCAGGTTCCAGCGGGGATTGGAGGCCATCATTTCCGCCGGGCAGGGTGGGTAGCCGCAGTTCACCAGATGCTCGATGGCTAAGCGGCCGAAACGGAGGAAATAGTCCCCCGCCTGACGTTTCAATTCGGGGTCTGGTGAACGGCCGGGGATTTTACCGTCCGGGGGGAGATAAACCAAAGCGTTGTCCTGATCGGTGCGGAAGGTTTGTTCGCGGCGCGCTTCGCTGCCCAAAAGGAGCCAACAAAAAGGAGATGGGGGCGGCCCCATATCTTCCTGGAGCAGACTCAGGACGCGGTCCAGCAGCACCTCCCCGAGTACGGCGATCATGCGCCCTACGCTGCCGGCCTTGGCGCCCTCCTCGATGAGGGGACGGATGACCAGAGGGATTTTTTTGGAAAGCTCATACAGTCCCGTGAAGGTGCGCTCGTGCTCGATCTCGCTGAACAGACCGAAGGGGGAGCGGCCCTGAAGCACCATCAGGTCATGGGAGGTGATGACGCCGACGATGTGGCCCTTTTTTTCCACCGCCAGGTGGTGGATCTGGTGTTTCATCATCGTCAGCAAGGCGTCAAAGCAATCCTCGCTCTCGGGAATGGTGCGTACCGGGCCGGACATGATCTCGGCGACGGGGATGCCGTAATCGAGCCCCTGGGCGACGACCTTGCGGCGCAAATCCTTGTCGGTGATGATGCCGGCGATGGCGCCTAGCGGATCCTTGACGAGCAGCGATCCAACCCCTTCCCCGGCCATGATCCCGGCGGCGCAGCGGATGTCGGTGTTCATCTCCACGGTCACCGGAGGGCGGCGGACCGTTTGCCCCACCTTGGTGGCAAACAGGGGAAGGCTTGATTCGGAGCGCGGCAGGACCCGGCGTCGCCGAAGTTCCCCGAAGGCCCGTGAAACATAGATTTCGGAGAAGGATTTGAGAAAATACTGAGCCACCGCGGGCTGGGATTCCACAATCTCCCGGAAAACCGCCACCGGCATGCGGAAGGCGAAGGTGTCTTCCACCGTCTCGGCGGAAAGATTGGCCGGCCCCCCCCTTATGGCCGAAAGCACGCCCACTACCGCGCCGGGGCCGCGAAAATCGGCCAGGGTTTCTCCGCCGTCTTCGTCCGTCAGGAAAAGCTTCACTGCTCCCGTCTGGATAATGAGCACATCCGTGGGGGTGGTTTCCCCCCGCGTCAACAACCGTGTTTGCGCAGGGAAGAAGTCGATGCCGCAGCATTTGGCGGCGCGCGCCAGAACCTCTTTGGGCAGCTCCGAAAACGGGAGTGTCGACTTGAGAAAATCCTCGATGACGGTGACGTTGTGCTTCATGGCTTATCCGTCGGTAAATTGAGAAGAGTTCCGTTTCCCGCCCGCCGCTGGGGACAAGGACGGGAAACGGTTTTCTCCTTTTTGCTTTAGTGGTCGACGGCGGCTCCGGCCCCCTTCGGGATACGCACCGATTCGACCAGATCCTGGATTTCCTGGGGCGGCGGCGGGGTCATGGCCGAGACAAGGAAGGTCACGGCGAAGTTGATGACCATGCCGACGGCGCCGATCCCTTCAGGGGTGATGTCCCACAGCCAGGGTTTGATCCCCAGGAACTTGGTCTGCACGATGTAGAACATGGTGAAGCCGATCCCGGCCACCATGCCGGCAATGGCACCCTGGCGGTTGACCCTCTTGGAAAAGATGCCGAGGACCAGAATGGGGAAAAAGCTCGATGCCGCCAGACCGAAGGCCAGAGCCACAACCTGGGCCACGAAGCCGGGAGGATTGATGCCGAAATAGCCGGCCACCGTCACCGCCAGGGCGATCATGATGCGGCCGAGGAGAAGACGCTGTTTCTCCGAGGCTTTGCGGTTGATGATGCGGTAGTAGAGGTCATGGGATATGGAACTGGCGATGACCAGGAGCAGGCCGGAGGCCGTTGACAGGGCTGCGGCGAGTCCACCCGCGGCGACCAGAGCGACGACCCAGTTGGGGAGATTGGCGATCTGCGGATTGGCCAACACCATAATGTCCGCGTCCACATAAAGTTCGTTGGGCGTCGGTGCCGGTTCGTTTGTGACCAGACGCTGCCCCAGCGAGCCCGTTTCCCCGGTGAAGGCCGGCTTGCCCTTGAAGGCTGCTCCGGCGCGGTATTGGATCATGCCGTCGCCGTTCTTGTCCAGCCAGGCGATGAGGCCGGTCTTCTCCCAATCCTTGAACCATTGAGGGGCCTCGGCGAAGGATTTGTTGTTGAGGGTTTCGATCATATTGTAGCGGGCGAATCCGGCCACGGCAGGCGCCGTGGTGTAGAGCAGGGCGATGAAAAGCAGGGCGTAGCCCGCGGAAAGCCGGGCGGCGCGCACGGTAGGCACGGTGTAAAAACGGACGATGACATGGGGCAGTCCGGCGGTGCCGACCATCAGCGCCAAGGTGATGCACAGCACGTCGATCATCGGTTTCTGACCTGGGCCGTAGGCCGAGGTGTAGGCCGCAAACCCAAGATCCTGGTTGATGGCGTCGAGCATTTCCAGCAGGAACCTGCCCCCGTGGGTGCCGCCTTCGATGACTCCGCCGAAACCGATCTGGGGAATGGGGTTGCCGGTGATCTTCATGGAGATGGCGACGGCGGGGATGGTGAAAGCTATGATGAGAACCACGTATTGGGCGACCTGGGTGTAGGTGATTCCCTTCATGCCGCCGATACCGGCGTAAAAGAAGACGATGAGCATACCGATGACGACGCCGGTGTTGACATCCACTTCCAGGAAGCGCGAGAAGACGATGCCGACCCCGCGCATTTGACCGGCCACGTAGGTCAGGGAGATAAAGACCGCGCACACCAAGGCGACGACCCGCGCCGTTTGCGAGTAATAGCGGTCCCCCACGAAATCCGGAACCGTAAACTTACCGAACTTTCTCAGATAGGGTGCGAGCAACAGGGCCAGCAGCACATAGCCCCCCGTCCAGCCCATCAGATAGACGCTCCCTTGAAAGCCGTTGAAGGAGATGATGCCGGCCATGGAGATGAACGAGGCGGCGCTCATCCAGTCGGCGCCGGTGGCCATGCCGTTGGCCAGAGGGGAGACCCCGCCGCCGGCCACGTAGAAACCTTTGGTGTCTTTGACCCGCGAGAGCCAGGCGATGTATATATAGAGCCCGAAGGTCGCCCCGACGATGATGTAGGTCCAAGTCAGTATGCTCATAGTCTACTCCTCTACCTCGAATTTTTTGTCCAGTTTCCGCATGCGGGCCACATAGACGAAGATCAGGATGACGAAGGTGAAAATAGAGCCCTGCTGGGCGAACCAGAAACCGAGGGGGAATCCGCCCAGATGGAAGGCGTTGAGCTGATTTACCAGGGCAATGCCGAAGACGTAGGAGACAAGAGCCCAAACGGCCAGAAGAATGACCATCAGCCGGAGGTTTTGTTGCCAGTATTCCTGTAGGTTTGTTTTCATATCCACCTCGCTTTCTTAGTTGCACAAACCAATGTTTTTGTCTGCTGCCGGAAGGGGAAGTTAATCGCCCTTTTAAAAAATATAAAACGTTGTTTGAAAAAAATAAAGGGGTTTTTTGGGGTCTGTCCTTTTTTATTTTACAGCGGAAAAAATTTTTTCTGGGCCGCTATAGACTAAATTTAAGCACTATGGATGTTTTTTCAAATTTTCTGGAGGGAAAGTTGACAATCGATGGCAATGGCCGAGGAAGATAAGTTTTTTTGATGAAGGAAAGATTAAAAACAAAAACCATAACGATGTTTTGAAAAATTTGCGGAGGGTGTGGCAAGGGGAAGGGATGCAACTGAACGTAGGCGGGGAGCGGAGATTGAGAAGAGCACCATGACAAGGTCGTATCACGGCGCTTTGTCGGGGGATGTTCAGGGCGGGAAAAAGAGGCTTCGAAACGGTTTGCTTCCCAAAGAGGAGGTCTGTCGTCAAGGCATGATGCGGATCGGCGTGCCGTCCCGCACCAGGTTCCAGATTTCGTTCATTTCCTCGTTGTTCAAGGCGATACAGCCGTCCGTCCAGTCCCTTTCCTTGAGGGCGTCGGCAACCCGCTCATACATCTTGGGGATGCCGTGGATCATGATCATACCTCCCGGCTTGACCCCCCGTCGGCGGGCGGCTTCGCGATCCTCCTCATTGGGATAGGAGATGTGGATGGAGCGGTGGTAATAGTCGCCGTCGCGGCGCCAGTCGAGAAAATATTCCCCTTCGGGGGTCCGTTTGTCCCCTTCTTTTTCCTTGTGACCCTGAGGATTTTCCCCCAGGGAAATGGAATACTCGCGGAAGGGCTGGCCGTCCTTGATGAGGGCCATCGTTCGTGTCGATTTGTAGACCACCACCAGGTCGGCTTGGGGCAAATTGGAGGCGAAAGAAAGGATCGGGAGAAGGGAGATGAGTATCGCTGACAGGAGGATGCGCATTTTTCCTTGACTGGCTGAAAGGGAATCGGAATCACCGGAAAGAGGATTTTCGCCGGCTGGAAACTGGGACTCATATCTTCGGGCAGAGGATTATTTCAATAATTCTGCCGGCAGAAAAGCGTTTCCCCAATCTTAAAAAAACATCGCGATGGTACCTTTTATTGTTAAAAAAAGCAATAAAAATCAATTGTCTAGAGATTTTTAAAAGTAAGCGGGGGCGACTTGGTGCCAGCCACCCCCGCTTACTCAGCCCTGCTTTTTGTTCGAATCCCTTCTTTTCCAGAGCTGAACTGATTCCGGGCCCTGTCACGGGGTCAGGACAGCACCACCACGGCGGCCGGTTGCAACACCTGGAAGGTGAACGATTCGGTGAAGAACAGCTGCACCTGATCGCCGGCCACCTTGTCGAAGCCGATGGCGAGATCCTGGCCGAGGGTCAGAACAAAATCCCCGCCCCGTTCGGAAACGAGGAAGGATTCCTGAATGGTGGGGGCGATGTAGATTTGCCCTCCCAGCAGATTCAGGAGCTGTTTGCGCAGGGGATAACCGCGGATGACCTTGATCAGTTCCCCATAGCGACGGGGATTCAGCACCAGGCTGTAGGGACCTTCCACTGAGGCCAGGCGCATCTTGCCGATTCCCAGAAAGATGGTTTCGAGGACATCCTCGGCGTTTCCCGGGTAAGGGAGGGGATCAAAGGCAGAACTCTTTGCCAGGCCGCAGATGCAACCCTCGTCGAACCCATGGTAGAGGGCTTTTTCCTCAAAGGCAGCGATCTTGGCGGCGGCTTCCTCGAGGGGGGCGAGATCGGGGTCCTGCGCTCCGCGGCTGATGTTTTCCAGTTCGCCAAGATCGAGGGCGAAGGGAACGCGCACTTCCACCAGCGGCATGATCTTGTTGACCCCGCAGAGGAGCCCCTCCTCCACCGCCACCGGTTCCGTTCGGCCGAGGGGGATGCCGGCAAACTTCAACCCTTTGGGGCCGTCGAGGTCGACAAAACGGCGGGCGGTCAGGTGGCCGGCGAGGCTTTGCTTGGCCTGTTCGTTGATTAAATTCCACGCGTCCGCGGTAATCGGCGCCAGTTCCTGTTTAAGGTAGTCCATATCTCCTCCTTCCGCTAAAAAACAGTTATTATTTGAGTTTCCCTATGCCCAGATCCTTGCCGCGGGACGCCGGTTTGATCTCCTCGCCTTCACCGCCACCTTCCTCCAGAGCGGTTATGTCCCCTTCCGAGAAGAGATAGGTACGCAGTTCCTCGTCCCATCCCGCCATGTTACGCCGCAGCCATTCGAGGAGCATACAGGCGTGCTCGATCTCTTCGTCGCGGTTGTGAGCAAGGATTTTTTTCAGATCATCATTCTTGCTGGCCTCGACCCTTTGGTTGTACCAGTCGACGGCCTCCAGTTCTTCCTTGAGACTGTTTATCGCTCTGGTGCAGTTTCGGGAATGTTCACTCAATTGTTCCACCGGTTCATGGTAACTGGTCATTTCATCCTCCTTGTCCGTCGGGATTAGTTCAATGGTTTTTATTCTTTAACCATATACCACGCTTCTGGGAAAATAAAAGCCGGCCGCTCTGGCCGGCGCTGAATGTCTCGCGGCGATTTCAGGAGGCTTATCCGGCAACGACATCGAGAATCTCGATCTCGAAATTGAGCTCTTTTCCGGCAAGATGGTGATTGGCATCCAGGGTGATCTTGTCTTGATGAACCTCGGCGACGCGGACATGGATGGTTTTCCCCTTTTCGTTACCCATCTCGAAGACCTGCCCCAGTTCGGGGCTGATCCCCTCGGGGAAAGCGTTCCGCTCCACCTGGAATACAAAATTGTCGCGGTAGGGGCCATAGGCCTCCTTTACCGACAGGCGCACCGATTTTTTTTCGCCGACGGCCATGCCGATAACCGCGTTGCTGAAACCGGGGATTATATCCTGGCTGCCGACTTCGAAAACCAGCGGCTCTCCATCGAAAGTGGATTCGAATTCCTTGCCGTCGGTAAAGGTGCCACGATAGTGGACCTTGACGTTATCCCCTGCCTTAATTTGTTTTTTGGTCATTACAGTCCTCTTTCCTGATCATTTTTGAAAAAAACAAAGGCCGCCCTCGGCGAGCGGCCAGCGAAAGGGCCGATCCGCAAAATGGTTACCAGCGGGAAATACGATAGCGTCCCGGTCCGGTCAGGAACAGGGCGATATAGACGCAGCCCAGTTCCAGGGCGTGAGAGGCTCCCGCCCATCCGGCGGCGGGATGACCGGGGGGAAGATTGAGGTGGTGGAAGACCGCAACCACCATGGTACAGGCCAGGCCCAGCGCCGCGGGGCGGAACAGGATGCCGAAGATCAGCAACAGGGAGCCGAAGAATTCGGCCATCGCCGCGAGCGCCCCCCACAGGACCGGCATGGTGTAGATGCCGAAAATCCCCATCGCGGCGCCGACCTTTTCCCAGACCTCGGGGCCGCCGGTCAGCTTGGCGTAGCCGTGAAAAAAGATCATGCTGCCGCCGATTCCCACCCGCAGCAGCAGCAAACCCCAATTACGGTAGAACTCTTCCGTTCCGAAGATTCGTTTCAGGGTCATGAACACGGTGCATTCCCTTTCCCGGCAGACTGGATGTGAATGATTCGACAGTTTATCATGCTATCGGCCGGAAAGTAAGGTCCGGCCTGGCGGCCGAGGGAAAATCATGATATTAGAAAAACAACCCTGGGGTAACCGTCCGCTGCCGCCGGGGAATACCTCCGCAGGAAATGGGAAATGCACTATGAAACAAAGGAGGAAACCGTGGACAAGCTGAGGGAAATGACCCGCAAAAGGAAGGAAGCCCACTCCCGCTTGCTGAATCTCGATTCCAGGGTTTATAAGGCTTTTCTGGCCATGGAAGAAGCGGCCTTCGCCGATGGTCACTTGCCGAAAAAGACCAAAGAACTGATCGCCGTGGGCATTTCGGTGGTGATCAACTGCGAATCCTGCATGCAGTGGCACATCGAACAGGCGGCCCAGGCGGGGGCCGGCCGCGACGAGGTGCTGGAGGCCGTTGAAGTCGGCATCGAGATGGGCGGCGGTCCGGCCACCGTCTCCAGCCGTTTCGCCCTCGATGTGATGGCGGACGTGTTCGGCGCCATGGATCGGTGACCTTCTAGCTATAGTGAGACGGCCTCACTCCTTTCGGTTTGTCAGCGAAAAACGCCAGGAACAGACCCACTCCTGCGGATGGGAATCGGGAGGACAGGCGAGACATTCGGTGGCGATACGGGAATCGATGGCCCGGGCGAAGTAGGTGTATTCCACCAATCCCCCCGATTTGCAGGGGTAGTCGGCCAGCCCCTTGCGTTTGCGCGCCGCCTGCACCCGGCACTGATTCATCCGGAAGATGAAGCTCTGCGGGGTGTCGTCTTCAAAGGATTGTTCGTTCAGGCTGGCGTAAAGACGGAAATTCAAGGCGGTTTTCAATCCTGCGAGGCCGGGGTTTTCCGGCAGTTCAAGAAACCGCTTAATCGACCAGGCTTCAAAGGGCGAGAAATGGGCCCAGCAGGAATCGTTGCAGCGTTTGGCGTCATTCATGCCGTGGGCGAACTCCACCGCCTGAAACCAAACCCCGTCCGTGGCCAGCCAATTGGCGGAAACCGCCTCGACGAGGGCGAGAAGTTTTTCCTTCGGCATGGATGTCAAAGCCTCGGGGAGACCGTCTTTTAGGGGGAATCCGAGCACCTTACTAAAGCGCCGAATCTGGATATCGAGGCCTTTGCCCAAAGCCTCGTCCATGGCCACCAGGGCTTCTTCGGTTCCCATCTGATGGACCGTTTCGGCAAACCAGAGGGCATGGTGAAGCATATTGCGATGAAAGATATCGAAGAGAAAACGAACCGTTTCCGTTTGGTTCAAATCTTCGATGGCGGCGGGCAGATTCTTTTTATCCATGGCACGGTCCTCTCGGCGGAAGAATTTATTATCAAGCCTCACAGAAAATAGCAGAAGAAGAAAGGTTTGGCCATTGAGGATAGGGGCTTGGCGCCCTCAGGAACCGTATTGACTCCCAATGGAAATTGGGGTAAATGTTGAACTTCCCGCCATCCTAGCTCAGTCGGTAGAGCAGCTGATTCGTAATCAGCAGGTCGAGGGTTCGAGTCCCTTGGATGGCTCCAGTAAAAAGAGAAAGGCTTGGCACTAAATGCCAGGCCTTTTTTGGTTTTGTGGTGGCCGGCGGCGAGGGTAACCCCGGGGCCGGTGGAAAGCGAAATTTTATTGACAGCGCCTTTATCTTCAATTCAATATTTAGTTGATTGGCTAAATTAGCAAAAAAGAGGTGGTTATGGAAACAGCACTTGCCATCACCAAAGCATTGGCCGACGGCAACCGGCTCCGGGTCGTCATGGCGCTTACCGAACAGGCGGAACTCTGCATCTGCCAGATAACCGAGATGCTGGGGTGGTCCACCGCCACCGTATCCCGCCACATGAGCGTTCTTCAGAACGCCCGTCTGGTCAAGAGCCGCAAGGACGGCCGCTGGGTCTTCTACCGACTGGCGGAAGATTTCCCCGAGCCGCTGAAACGGTGGATTATCGAGTCGCTAAACACAACGGAAGAAATCTCATCAGATCGCAACAATCTGAAGGCTATTCTTTCCTTCGAGCCGGATGAACTTTGCCGGAGACAGAAGACCAAAAGGAGCTGCCATGGCTGAACAGAGCAAAATCAAGTTGCTGTTTCTGTGTACCGGCAATTCCTGCCGCAGTCAGATGGCGGAAGGGTGGGCGCGCCATCTCAAGGGGGATGCGGTCGATGTCTGGTCGGCGGGGATCGAAACCCACGGCCTCAATCCCCGTGCCGTCCGCGTCATGGCGGAAGTCGGGGTGGACATCTCCGGCCAGCGTTCCAAATCCCTGGACGAGGTTGTCCATATTCCCTTCGACTTTGTGGTCACCGTCTGCGGCCACGCTCACGAGACCTGCCCCTTCTTTCCGGGCAAGGCGCGGGTGGTTCACGCCGGTTTCGACGATCCCCCTAAGTTCGCAAAAGAGGCCCGGAGTGAAGAAGAGGCTCTCGGCCATTACCGCCGCGTCCGGGATGAAATCCGCGCCTTCGTCGAAACCCTGCCGGAAGCCCTTGTCGGCAACAGAAAATGATGACTCAAGGAGAGAAAAAGATGGCCAGCGAACCTCTGTGCCCGACAACGCAACGAAGCGCCGGAAAAGGACTTTCCTTTCTCGACCGCTACCTGACCCTGTGGATTTTCGCCGCCATGGCGGTCGGGGTCGGCGCCGGCTGGCTGATCCCCGGCGCCAAGGAATTCGTCAACTTCTTCACCGTCGGCACCACCAACATCCCCATCGCCGTCGGCCTCATCCTGATGATGTACCCTCCTTTCGCCAAGGTCCGCTACGAGGAGATGCCGGATGTTTTCCGCAACAAGCGGGTGCTGGCCCTCTCCCTGATCCAGAACTGGGTGATCGGCCCACTGCTGATGTTTTTCATCGCCATCCTCTTTCTCCACAATTACCCCGAGTACATGGTGGGCCTGATCATGATCGGCCTGGCGCGCTGCATTGCCATGGTCATCGTCTGGAACGAACTGGCCAAAGGGGATTCCGAATACGCCGCCGGGCTGGTCGCCTTCAACAGCGTCTTCCAAGTGGTTTTTTTCAGCGTCTACGCCTGGTTCTTCATCAGCGTGCTGCCGCCGCTGTTCGGCCTGAAGGGGTCGGTCATCGCCATCACCATCGGCCAGATCGCCGAGAGTGTCTTCATCTACCTCGGCATCCCTTTTCTCGCCGGCGCCCTGACCCGCTACATCGGCGTCAAAGCCATGGGGCGGGAGCGTTATCACCAGGTGGTGGTGCCCCGGATCGGCCCCCTGACCCTGATTGCCCTGCTTTTTACCATCGTTCTCATGTTCAGCCTGAAAGGTGATTTGATCGTCTCCATTCCCATGGATGTGGTGCGCATCGCCATTCCGCTGCTGGTCTACTTCGTGGTCATGTTCCTGGTATCCTTCTACATGGGGAAGAAGGTCGGCGCCGATTACAGCAAGACCACCACCCTGGCCTTCACCGCGGCCAGTAACAACTTCGAGCTGGCCATCGCCGTGGCCATCGCCGTTTTCGGACTCAACTCCGGAGCGGCCTTCGCCGCCGTCATCGGGCCGCTGGTGGAGGTGCCGGTGATGATCGGCCTGGTCAACGTCGCCCTCCGGTTCCAGCGGCGCTATTTTATCGCCCAGAATGTCTGAAAGCAGGCCCCAACAAAGGAGGATGTTATGACGATCGAAGAACTGAGCACCCACTTTCACAAACTGTCCCATACCGAAAAATTGGTTTTTTTCAAAGCCATCATGCCGACCTTGTGCGCGCTCTTTAAAGATGATCCCCAGCGAATGATGTCGGAAATGATGCCATTGTGCCGGGAGATGATGCAGGGTTGCTCCGGCGACATGTTCCGGATGATGCAGCAGATGATGACAAGGCCTTCGTGAATACGGCAAAATAGCTAAATAGGGATTGATTGACGCCGGCGGTCGTGGTGGACGGCAAGGTGGTTTTCCAGGGTGGATGCCGACGGCCGAGGAACTCGAAAAAAAATATTGTCCCAAAAATAAATGCTGTCAAAGAGCGGGCTAAAACTGTTCTAAAACTGTTGCTATTGGAGAAACTTTCATGGAAATCACTTTCCCCGGCGGGGTCGCCGTTGAAGCCAGTTTCGACGGATTCACCGTGCGCACCGATCAGCCCCTGTCCCGCGGCGGTGAAAACTCGGCGCCGACTCCATTTGATCTTTTCCTGGCCTCTTTGGGAACCTGCACCGGGTTCTTCGCCTGGCGGTTTTGCCAGGAGCGCGGCCTGTCCACAGATGGGCTCAGAGTGACCCTGGAGACGGAAAAGGACGCGCAAATGCACCGTTTGACCAGAATCAGCATAGTCATCCATCTGCCCGCCGGTTTTCCCGATAAATACCGGCAGGCGATCGTGCTGGCGGCCAATCAGTGCAGCGTCAAAAAGGCGATTCTCGATCCGCCCGAGTTCGAGGTGCTGACCCGATAATCAAACCAGCAGATTGAAGACATAACCGCCGATCACCGCCGTGGCCCAAATCACCAGGACCACCGCGCCGACCAGGCGTTTTCTGAAGATGCCCGCCAGCATGGCCATCTCCGGAATCGCCATGCCGGCGCCGCCGATGATCAGGGCGATGACCGCCCCCAGGCTCATGCCTTTTTGGGAAAGGGCCAGTCCGATGGGGATGGCCGTTTCCGCCCGGATGTAAAGCGGAATACCGACCACGGCCGCCACCGGGATGGCGAAGGGGTTGCCGGGACCGGCGATCCGGGTTACAAAATCCTGGGGGATGTAGCCGTAAATCCCCGCGCCGATGCCGACGCCGATGAGCAGGTAGATGAGCACCGCCCGGAAATCCCCCCAGGCGGAGATGAAAGACGCTCTCAGTTTGCCGGGAAAATTCCGGGGGTTGGATTTGGCCTCCGGACCTTTGCAGCAACAGCATGATTGGCCTCTTACCTTCTTTACATAGCGCGCGCCGCCCGCCTTCTCCAGAAAAACGCCGAACAGAACCGAGCCCGCAAAGGTCACCGTGAAATAAATCAGGCAGGCCTTGACGCCCATGAGCGCCCACACCATGCTGATGATGATCGGATTCAGTAAAGGCGAGGCGATGACAAAGGACATGACCGGCCCGAAGGGCGCTCCGGCCTGGAGCATCCCCAGCGTCATCGGGATGGTGGAACAGGCACAGAAAGGAGTCAGGGAGCCGACGACAGCGCCCAGAAAATTCCCCCATATGCCGCGCCGGGAAAGCCACTGGCGAAGTTTTTCCCGCGGCACATACAGCAAAAGCAGGGAGACAACCGTGCTGATGCCCAGAAACAGCACCGTCAACTCGGCGGTGATCACGAAAAAGTAAAGCAGCGTATCCATCAGGGTATTCATTTGACGGTCCCTCGCAAAGTTGACGATATCAACTAAATGATCAAAAAATTTTTATCTCTTCAGGGATCCGGCCATGACGGTGACGGCCTTCATCACCTCGGGAACCGTTTCGGGCGGCACCTTCGCCAGGAGTTCCTTGAATTTCTTCATATAGCGGGAGTTGGCCGAGCGGAGAATCCGTTCTCCTTTTTCCGTAATGACGACACAGCAGATTCTGGCATCCTGCGGGGATTTCACCTTGTCGATGAGCCCCTTCCTGGCCAGGCGGTTGACGATCCGGGTGGCTCCGCTTTTGGTGAACCCCAGGGGATGGCCCACCACCTGAACCGGGCAATCCGGGGTCACCGAAACCTTTTCCAGGGCGATAAATTCCGGCATGGTGAGATCGTCGCAGCATTCGCCCCGCAAACCCTTGGGCCCGAAATGCCAGGCGATCTCTATCAGGGATCGGCTCAGTTCTGAAACAATGGCTTCGGTCAATTTTCTTTCCTCCGACATTTAATCCCCTGGGCAATCCGACCCATCCACGCCATGGCGGTACGGATTTGCAGGGAAAGGTACCAAAAATAAGTTGATCATGTCAACTAAATGGGCCTGAGAATTTTGTTTCCCCGGAAAAAGGCCACTTTTTCACGGAAAAAAGATTTTTCTCTAAAAAGATTTGCATTGTTCTTGGCTTTTTGGCTATATTGCCAAATAGGGGACGAAAGGAGATTGCCATGTATCAGACCCAAAAGGCTCATCTGGCGGCCCGCGCCCGGATCATCAAGGCCATGGGGCACCCCAGCCGCCTCTTCATCATCGAGGAGCTGGGGCGGGGGGAGCGCTGTGTCTTTGATCTGACAGCGATGATCGGCGCCGACGTCTCCACCGTCTCCAAACATCTGACGGTGCTCAAGCAGGCCGGTATCGTTCTCGACGACAAGCGCGGCAATCAGGTTTTCTACCGTCTCCGCGTGCCCTGCATTCTCAATTTCTTCGGCTGCGTGGAGTCGGTGATGGAAGCGCAGCGGAAAGAGCATCTGGCGCTGGCGGAGCGGGTCGCCCGCTGAAAAATATTTTTTCAGGCATTTGCCCTTTAGGCCAAGCGTCTGGAATTTAAGGTGAGGTTTTTTCATGGACTGGAAAAAGGAATGGAAACCGCTGGCCTTGATTTTGGCGGTCTTCGCCGCCTGTTACTACTTGCCGGTGGAGTGGTTGCAGGCCACCCGGCGCATCGAGAACGCCCTGTGGGAATCGCTTTATCTGGTCAAATGGTACGCCCGCGAACACGTGCTCCTCTGCCTGGTGCCGGCTTTTTTCATCGCCGGCGCCGTCGGGGTCTTCGTCAGTCAGGCGGCGGTCATGAAGTATCTCGGCCCCCGCGCCAACAAGGTGCTGGCCTACGGAGTCGCTTCCGTTTCCGGCACCGTGCTGGCGGTCTGTTCCTGCACCATTCTGCCGCTGTTTGCCGGCATCTACCGGATGGGGGCGGGGCTGGGACCGGCCAGCGCCTTTCTCTACTCGGGGCCGGCCATCAACATCCTCGCCATCGTGCTGACGGCCTCCGTCCTCGGTCCCGAAATGGGCATCGCCCGGGCCGTCGGCGCCGTGGTTTTCGCCGTGGTCATCGGTTTGTGCATGCATTTCATCTTCCGCAAGGAGGAAGAGGCCAAATTCGAGGCGGCGGCCGGTTTTCCCGAACCGGAAGTTCAGCGCCCTCTGTGGCAGACAGCCCTCTATTTCGCTGCCATGGTCGGCATCCTGGTTTTCGCCAACTGGGGGCGCCCGGAGGAAACCAGCGGTTTGTGGCACCTCATCTACTCCTCGAAATGGTGGATTTCTTCCCTGTTCGCCCTGGCTTTGGCCGTTATTCTGGTCCTCTGGTTCAAGGTCGGCAGGGGTCCGATGCTGCTGGCGGCTTTGCCGGTCATGGTCCTGGCCCTGGTTTTTCCTCAATATCCGGCGCTGGCCTTTGTCGCCGGGAGCATCGGCCTGTCGGTGCTGACCGCCACCGGCGGGGGTAAAAAGGATGGCGAACTTCAGGAATGGTTTGACGTCTCCTGGGATTTCGCCAAAAAGATCATGCCGCTGCTGTTCTGGGGTGTGCTGATCTCCGGCGCTTTGCTGGGCCGGCCCGAGAACGAGGGTCTGATCCCTTCCCAGTGGATTTCGGGTCTGGTGGGAGGCAACTCGTTGGGGGCCAATCTCTTTGCGTCGGTGGTGGGGGCCTTCATGTATTTCGCCACCCTCACCGAGGTGCCGATTCTGCAGGGGCTGCTCGGCGCCGGCATGGGCAAGGGTCCGGCTTTGGCCCTGCTTTTGGCCGGTCCGGCCCTGTCGCTGCCCAACATGCTGGTCATCCGCAGTGTCATGGGGACCAAGAAAACAATCGTCTTTGTCGCCCTGGTCATTGTCATGGCGACCCTGAGCGGCCTGATATTCGGCGCTTTTTACTGACCTTGACTTTTCAGGAGACGGAACCAGCGTCGCGAAAATGTTAACAAAGCAGCTGAACATGCCGAAGCCTCGATTGACCGGGATTAAGGGGATGAAAGGGGTTCATGCCACAATCAAACAAAAGCTTTTACCGACGCAAAGAACGCGAAGAAAGACCAACAAAAAACGCCTTGAGGCTAAAAACACGGGCGCCTGTATGGATTGTGAATATATCCGTATCGAAAAACAAGGATTAAGCCGCTTCAATAAAAAACACTTTGCCGGCGAACGGCCCGCGCCTTGACCATTCCCCGGGAACCTTCTCGGCGCCAGCAAAGACACCGTTTTTGAGCAGCCGGCCAAAGAACACCGATTGGCCGCGGTCGGGCGGCGCCCGTTTTTCTCTTTTCCCGTTTCCCCCTCCGTGCCGTCCCGGCCTCGGCAACCGGTGACTTCCCCACCCTTTTTTAATCTTTTTTCCAGAGCAGACTTTCCTTTTCCGTCTCATCTCTATTCCCCGAAAATCATTTATTTCTCGAAAGTCCCACAGGCCAAACCAAAAAGATTTGATATGAAAAAGACTGCCTTCGAAAGAAATTATACCAATTTTGTCCTAAATTTATAAATATATAAACTTATTGAGTTAAATTTATTTTTTAAATTTTTTTCCAAAGCTTCCGAGAATATTTTTATCCCCCTTTGCACGGATCGCTTTTTTTCTGTTGACAGGCCATGCCAATGGAGTTATATGCGAGATAACAAGCCTTTGTTCAGGCCCGGATGCTCACGACTCAAGTGCATAAAAGCAACCCCTTTTAATGCTATAGCCCAAAGCATCCAGGGCCCCAGGAGCAAGGTTTCCTCTCCCTTGGGAGAGTATCGCAAGTCGTTTTTCAGGCTCTAAAAGGGGTTCGTTATGCACGTCGCACTCGCCTTCAACCTGCGGGAATCCGCAGGCGCGGCTTGCGTTCACGCGCAATCCGCCATCGACGACCGTTTCGCCGAATGGGATGACATTCACACCATCCAGGCGGTGCAGACGGCCCTCTCCAAGCGTTATCAGGTCACTCCCGTAAATGCCGATCTGGATGCTTTCCATTCCTTCCGCGAACTGAGGCCGGACCTTGTTTTCAACATGGCCGAGGGTTTTCACGGCGCCAGCCGCGAAGCCCAAATCCCGGCCATGCTCGATATGCTCGGCATTCCCTACACCGGCAGCGATCCGGTCACCCTCGGTATCTGCCTGGACAAGCGCCGTACCAAAGAGATCCTGGCCTACCACCGCATCCCCACGGCCCGTTTCGTCACCGTCTCCTGTCTGCAGGAACTGCCGGAACATTTCCGCTATCCGCTGATCGTCAAGCCGATTCTGGAAGGCTCCAGCAAGGGAGTGACCGACCGCGCCCTGGTTCGCAACCGCACCGAGCTCAAAGATCAGGTTTCCTGGGCCCTTGACGCCTACCGTCAACCGATACTGGTCGAGGAATACCTGGCCGGGCGGGAATTCACCGCGGCGCTGCTCGGCAACGGCGCCGACCTGCGGGTTCTGCCCATCGTGGAGATCGATTTCGCCTCCCTTCCCCAAGGCGCCAATCCGATCTATTCCTATGAAGCCAAGTGGATCTGGGATACCGAGGAGGCGCCCCTGCCGATCTTCGTCTGTCCGGCCCAGGTGGAAGCAGACCTCGCCCGCAACATCGAGGAGGTCTGCCGCAGGGCCTTCACCGTCCTCGGCTGCCGCGACTGGTGTCGCATCGACGTGCGCCTCGATGGTGAAGGCACCCCCAACGTCATCGAACTGAACCCGCTCCCCGGCATTCTTCCGCGCCCGGAGCAAAACAGCTGTTTCCCCAAGGCGGCCCGCGCCGCGGGCCTCACTTACGACGACCTGGTCCTGACGGTGGCCGATGTCGCCTGCCGGCGCCTGGGACTTGAGAACAGGGGGCGCTGATGAACATCGCTG
This sequence comes from Deltaproteobacteria bacterium, assembly GCA_012729375.1. Lineage (GTDB taxonomy): Bacteria > Desulfobacterota > Desulfuromonadia > Desulfuromonadales > JAAYDE01 > JAAYDE01. The sequence goes on from JAAYDE010000073.1 coordinate 29,425, forward strand.
TCTGCTATAATCGCGTCCCTCCCAAACTGATCCGGGGAGAGGCCACCGACCGCATTTCCGAGGAAGGAGCGGAGGCTCAGGCCCAGGCCGTCGGCACCGCTCTCGAAAAACTGGGGCACCGGGTGTGCTTGGTGCCGCTGGGGGCCTCTCTTGCCGCCTTTGTCAACGATCTTCAGGAAGCCGCGGTTGATCTGGTCTTCAACCTGTGTGAGGGTTTCTGGGGAGAAAGCCGCATGGAAATGAATGTGGCCGCCCTTCTGGAGATGCTGGGCACACCCTGCACCGGATCCTCGCCCCTGTGCCTCGGTGTCACCCAGAACAAAACCCTGACCAAAGCGTTGCTGATCCAACATGGGCTGCCCACTCCGAAATCGATTACGGTGCGCGGCGAACACCTTTTCGCCCGCGCCAAAAACCTCTCCTGGCCGCTGATCGTCAAACCGGCCACGGAGGACGCCAGCCTCGGCATCGGCCCGGAAAGCGTGGTGACGGATGAAAAATCCCTGCACGAGCGGGTCCGCCATATCCACAACCGCTACCAGCAGGCGGTACTGGTGGAGGAGTACATCGACGGCCGGGAGTTCAACGTCTCCCTGCTGGGAGGCGAGAAGCCGCGGGTCCTCCCCCTGGCGGAGATCCGTTTCGACTCCTCCCTCCCCTGGAAACTGGTCACCTATGCCGGCAAATGGCAGGAGGATTCCCCCGACTACACCGGAACCCAGGTGGCCTGCCCGGCTCAGGTTTCCGTCCGTGAGGATTTCCTGGTGCGGGACGTGGCCCTGCGCGCCTATAAGCTGCTCGGCTGCCGGGATTACGCCAGGGTCGATATCCGTCTGCGGGACGGCGTCCCTTACATTCTGGAAGTCAACGCCAACCCCGATATTTCACCCGATGCCGGACTGGCCCGGAGCGCCCGGGCCGGCGGCCTCGACTATCCGCAACTGATCGAACGCATCATTCGTATGGCCCTTAAACGCAAGGAGAATTGCCATGCTGCGTAACCTGGAACCGCAAGACTTCGACCCTCTCTCGTCCATCCTCCGGCGCACGGGAGCTTTTACCGAGCCAGAGGTGGAATGTGCGCTGGAGCTTCTCGATACCGTACTCAACCGGCCCGAGCAACGGGACTATCTGGTGACCGTTGCCGTGGAGGACAATCGAGTGGCCGGTTACATCCTGTACGGACCCATCCCCCTGACCGAATTCAGTTATGACATCTACTGGATCGCCATCGACCCCGATCTGCAGGGCCGCCATATCGGCCGCCGGCTGCTGCGTCATTCGGAGCAGGACATACTGGCCCGCGGCGGCAAGCTGATCTGCATCGAAACCAGCTCCCAGTCGGGGTACACCGGAACCCGTCAGTTCTATCTCCACAACGGTTACGAGGAAGAAAGCCGGATCCGCGATTTCTACCGTTCGGGCGATGACCGCATCACCTACGTCAAGCGGCTTTCGGCGGAAGGGAGGTAGGGTGATGAATTCCTGGAAACAGATGCTGAAGGAAAGTATGGTCCGGCCGGCGGACCTGGTGAAACGTTTCGGCGTCGACCCCCGTCCCCTGGAAAAGGTCGTGGCCCGCTACCCGATGCGCGTCACCCCCTACTACCTGGGTCTGATCCAGTCGGTGGACGATCCCATCTGGCGCCAGGCGGTACCCTCGGAAGAGGAATTGCAGGCCGGCGCCTGCGTGGCCGATCCGCTGGACGAGGAAAACCAGAGCCCGGTCCCCAACCTGGTGCACCGCTATCCCGACCGGGTACTCTTTCTCGTCAGCTCGGAATGCGCCATGTACTGCCGGTTCTGCACCCGCAAACGCAAGGTCGGCTGCGCGCAGATGCGCATTACCCGCGACACATTGCGCCAGGGACTCGACTACATCCGCTGCCACCCGCAGGTGCGCGACGTCATCCTCTCCGGCGGCGACCCCCTGCTGTTGCCCGATGAAACCCTGGAATGGATCCTCAAGGAACTGCGCGCCATCCCCTCGGTGGAGATCATCCGCATCGGCAGCCGTGTGCCCGTGGTGCTTCCCCAGCGAATCACTCCCCACCTGACGCGGATGTTGAAGAAATATCATCCTCTCTACCTCAACACCCACTTCAACCATCCCCTGGAGATCACTCCTGAGGCGGCCGGCGCCTGTGGCCGCCTGGCCGATGTGGGCATCCCCCTGGGCAACCAGTCGGTGCTGCTGCGCGGGGTGAACGACGACGTGGCGACGATGAGGCGTCTGGTGCAGAAACTGCTGTCCATCCGCGTCAAGCCCTATTACCTCTACCAGGCCGACCTGGTCGAGGGAACCGACCACTTCCGCACCACGGTGGAGGAGGGGATTGCTATCATCGACGGCATCCGCGGTCATACTTCCGGCCTGGGGGTGCCCGCCTTCGTCATCGACGCCCCCGGCGGCGGCGGCAAAATCCCCTTGCTTCCCGACTATCTCCAGCAGATGGGGGAAGAAGTGGTGCTGCGCAACTACCAGCACCGCCGCTTCAGCTACCCCAACGGCCGGTCGGCCCCCGAGGCAGAGCCCCTGGTTGGGAACATGGGTTCTTGGGCCCGCTGAACAGCATTTGGCACAAAGGACAGCCGCTTCAGGATTGACGAGCTTTTTTGGAAATCGGTTCCCCTATGGAAACGTCCCTCAACCGATAAATTAAATATGCTCTTAGGGTGTTGACAGGCGTTGAAGCTTGTTTTAGAAAAATGGTTAAGAGCCTCGGGCAATGAAGAGAAGTTGCGGGGAAAAACCTTTTAAACGGGGGATTTATGAAAAAATTTTTATTTTTGGTTTTTTTCGGTCTCTTGTTGACGCCGTTGACGGTTGTGGCGGAAGACACAATCCAGGATTATTCGATCAGGGAGGCGCTGGGTGAAGAAAAAATTAAAAATGTCCTCGGCGACGATGTGAAGTTTTATTTCGGCACTCAGCGGCACGGCAAGGTGTTAAAAAAATTTGGCAATTTCCGAACCAGCAAAAAGGCCAACGCCTTCATGAAAAGCAAGGAATCGGCTTGCCAGTGGGCCTTTGCCTCGTCATTGAAAGCATTTAAAGACAGGGCGTTAAGGGAAGGCGGAAACGCCGTGATCAACATCCAGTCCAACTACAACAACGTGAGGACCGCCAGCTCCGAAACCTACAAATGCGGGTCGGGGGCCGCGGTTGCCGGCGTCGCCCTGGTCGGCGATGTCGTTAGACTGGCAGAATAAAAAGCTGAGACAACCCCTTTGATTAACAAGGTCCCGCCAATCGGGAACCGGTGACGGAACCGGCCAAGGCCTCCCCAAAACGGAGGCCTTTTGTTTGCAAAGAAGCAAATTATCCATGGCGGAATTTACAGGAGGTGAGAAGCTGGGTTAAAATAGCCGAGCCCATGCGGGCATCGAATGTAAACGCAAAGGAGAAGCGATGTCTCTTGCAGTGAAACTTTGGCATGAAAACCGCGATCTGGCTCTGGCCTCTCTCAACAACCCCTTTGTCCAAGGGCTTCGGGACGGCTCTCTGGATCGCCGGCGGTTTGCCTATTACGTCGGCCAGGACGCCTTCTTTCTGAGAGCCTTCGCCCGGGCCTACGTCATCGCCGGCGCCAAGGCTCCCGAATGGGAGGATTTCATCCGCCTCCATGAACTCGCCGCCGGGGTTTTCGGCGAATTGAAATTGCACGCCAAATACGCTGAAAGCTGGGGAGTGGACCTGGTCCATGTAAAAGCCGCCCCTGCCACGCGCCGCTACACCGACTTCGTCATGGCCACCGCCTGGGGCTTCGACGCGGCGATGACCGTCACCGCCCTGACCCCGTGCATGCGCCTTTACGCCTGGCTGGGCCGGGAGTTGGCCAAAACCGAGCCCCCGGCCCATCTCTACAGTGACTGGATCCACACTTACAGCGGGGAGGAAATCGACGGGCTGGCCTGCCAGTTGGAAGGGCTCGTCGACAAATACGCGGCGGACACCCCGCAGATCCGGACCATCTATCGTTACGCTATGGAATGCGAAAGGGATTTCTTCCAGGCGGCGTTCACCAGTATCCCCGGTTAATCCTTTCCTCCCCGGAGACGCAATGGACCACGATTTCGGATTCTTCCTGGAAGAAAAAGACCAAGACGAAAAGGCCGCCAATTTGCGCCGTGCCCATCTTGCTCTGGTACAGGGCAACCACAGGGAAGCCCTGCATCTGGCGGAAGAGATCCTCGAGCACAGCCCCCTGGATGTCGATGCCCTCAATCTGGCTGCCGCGGCATCTTTCAATCTGGATGAGTTGTCGGTGGCCGCCGTCCTTTTCCGCAAGGTGCTTCTTTACGACCCCGACAATGCCGGCGCCCACCACAATTACGGCATCCTTCTGGAGCGCCAGGGAAAATTAAACGAGGCGGTCACCCATTTCCAGCGCTGTATTCAGCTCCAGCCCGACTTTCCCGAGTCTTACATCCATCTTGGCAACATCCTGGAAAACCTTCGTCAGGAAAAGGAAGCCGCCGATTTCTATCGCCAGGCTCTCCAGCGCCTGCCCGAAGGAGGGGAAAACTACTTTCAGCGCGGCTATCTCCTCAACCGCCTGGGGGAATTTGAACAGGCCCTGGAAAATTTCCAACGCTCGATCGCAGCCCACTGCCAGGAGGCGGCCAGCTATAACGGGCTCGGCTACGTTCTCTCGGCTCTATACCGGGATGCGGAGGCCCTGGTCAATTTCAACCGAGCTATTGCTCTTCATCCCGAGGATGCCAGCTTTCACTTCAACCGCGGCCTCTCCCTGTTACGCCTCAAGAATTACCGGGAAGGAATCGAAAGCTTTATCTGTGCCCTCGAACTGAGCGCCCCACTGTGGGGGGCGGTCATGGAAAACGTTCGTCTGCTGATCGAAAAAGCCCCGCCAGATGCCGTCCAGGAACTTCTCGACCAGGCCGAAAAGGTCCGCTCGGGAAGTCCTGAAATCCCCTTTTTCCGGGCACTTTTGCTGCTGGAAGAAGGACATCCGGAGGAAGCCCTGAGTGGCCTGGAGGAGAGTTTGAAACGGAATCCGGGATCGATTCAGGTTCTCCACCTCAAGGGAACCGTGCTCCGCCAGCTGAAACGCTACGACGCCGCCCTCGACTGCTTCGACACCATCCTCGGTCGTGCCGGAGATATTCCTTTGGCCCATTACGGGCGGGCCGCAGTCCTCGCCCTTCAGGGCCGGACCGGTGACGCCATAGCAGCACTGACGGCCGCCTCCCAGAAAGATCGCCAGCTTCTCGACCGGGCCTGGGAGGATTCGGCCTTCGACCCCATCCGCCAAGACCCGGCTTTCCTCCGCCTGATCCGTGCCCGCAATGTCTCCTGAGCGCAGTCACCGGCAAAAACCGATGATCGGCGTGATCGGCGCTTCCCACCCCTCCCCCGCCGGTTACCGTCTTGCCGTCGAGGTGGGCCGGCTCATTGCCAGCCACGGCGCGGTGCTGGTCTGCGGCGGCCTCGGTGGGGTGATGGAAGGAGCCTGCCGGGGATGCCGCGAAGCAGGCGGGGAAACCGTCGGCATTCTCCCCGGCGACGATGCCCGCCACGCCAATGCCTATGTAAGCCTGGCCATCGTCACCAACATGGGACACGCCCGTAACGTCATCCTCGCCCATACCGCTGCGGCACTGATCGCGGTCGAAGGAGAATACGGCACTCTTTCCGAAATGGCGGTAGCCCTTAAACTGGGGCGAACGGTGATATCCCTGGGCGCCTGGCCAGGTCTGCCCGGAGTGATCTATGTAGAGGATGCCGCGACGGCGGTACGAAAGGCCTTGGAGTTTTCAGAATTTAACTGACGGGAGGGAACATGGCGCTGGATTTGGAACGTTCGAAGAGGATTTCCTCGCAATTGGTTGAGGGTTTGCGAGGCAAAGGGCGGGTACTGATTCTGTCCCACGACAATCCGGATCCCGATTCTCTCGCCGCCGCCATGGCCCTTAAACATTTTATCGTCATAAAAACCGGGCAGCAGTGTGTGGTCGCTTACGGCGGTATCATCGGTCGCGGTGAAAACCTGGTCATGGTCAAGGAACTGGAAATCGACGCGGTCCCCCTCGAAAAACTCGATCCCGAAGATTTTCAGGTGATCTGCCTTGTCGATACCCAACCCGGTGTCGGCAACAATTCCCTGCCCGCCAACCTGCCCGTGGATCTGGTCATCGACCATCATCCGCTTCGCCCGCAAACGCAACAATGCCGCTGGTTCGATATCCGCGAGGATTACGGCTGCACCGCCACCATACTGTTCGAATATCTCAAAGCCCAGGAGGTTTCCTTCGGCACCAAGCTGGCAACCATCATCTACTATGCCATCAAATCGGAAACCCAGGAACTGGGCAGAGAGTGGTGCCCCGCCGACCGGGAAGCCTATCTGGCCCTTTTTCCTCTGGTCAACAACCGTATTCTCTTCAACATCACCCACCCCAAGGTTCCCCGCTGTTATTTTTTCTCTTTCAACAAGGCACTGAAAAACGCCCGCATTTATGAAGATCTTCTTATTTTTAATCTCTTTTCCGTCAACAACCCCGATATGGTGTCGGAAATGGCCGACTTTTTGCTGCGCATGGAAGGGGTAGCCCTGGTCCTGGGTATGGGCCTTTTCAATGGAAAAGAGATCATCTCCCTGCGCACCGCAACGATCAATCTCTTAGCGGGAGACCTGATCGGCAGGATTATCGGCGACCTGGGCACCTCCGGCGGCCACGGCCTGATGGCAGGAGGCCAGATCCCCGACGTGGACAGCGAACCGGCAGCCCAGCGCCGTCTGCAGGCTGTCCTGACCGATCGGCTCCTCAACTGTCTGGATCGCCAGGAGCGGAAAGGGAAGAAGCTCATTCCGTCTTGAATTTCTCAGGAGTTTTTCAATATATTATTCATCCCTTTTGCCGGCCTTTTGAACAAAGGAACGACATTCCCTCACGGATACGCAAAGCATGGGAAGAAACCTGATTTTTTTGTCTTTTTTGCTCCTCCTCATGCCCTCTTTCGGGGAGGCGGCAGTGGAGATTTCCCTGCGCGGTCAGAAACCGCAACGCCTGGAAGAGGTCTACATACACGAGGGCACCGCCTATCTCGCTCTCGACGACGTTCTTCCGCTCTTGGGCCTCGACGGCCGCTGGGATTCGGTGGACCATGTCTATCGGATTGAAACACACCAGGGGACGGCTGTCGTCTTTCCCGGCTGCACCTATCTGCGCAGGGGCAACCACTTCATGCCGATTCCCCATTCCCCCCGTTTCATCGACGGCAGACTGCGGGTATCCGAAGATTTCGTCCGCGCTCAGCTGCCGGCTTTTCTGGGGCTGGAAATCCGCTACCGCAATCTGGACCCGCCACCCTCTTCCGGCCGCTCCCGCGAGGAAAACCTCGATCACCTCTTTTCTTTCCTGCTCCGCAAAAAGGAACTGCGGGGCGGTTTCGGCCTGCGCGGCGTGGCCATCGACCCGGGCCATGGCGGCACCGACCCCGGCGCGGTCGGCCTTTATGGCCTCACGGAAAAGGATGTATCCCTGGAAGTGGCCCGCCTGCTGGCCAAAGAAATCAAGATGCGCCTTGGCCTGCCGGTCGTCCTGACCAGGGACAAGGACTACTCCCTGAACCTGCGCCAACGTCTGCAGGCGGTGGATAAAGCGGAGGCGGATATCCTGATCATCCTCCATGCCCAGTCCTCTTTTCGGGAACAGCCGGAAGGAGCGACCCTATTCATCCGCCCCCAGAAAAACGCCCCCGGACTTTCGCCGGCGACCAATGAGGAAAGCCGCCAACTGGCCGAGAAACTGGGCGATGCCCTGTTCGGCGCCGGCCTGCGGGTCAACGGCATCCGTTCAGCCCCCCTGCTGCCTCTGGGCGAGGGAGACCTTCCCACCGTTCTGGTGGAACTGGGATACCTGACCAACCCGGCGGACAACGCCCGGCTCAACGATGCGGATACACAGCGAAAAATAGCCCAGGCCCTTTTCCAGGGGATTGAACGTTTTTCCGCCTCAAGAAAGGAGATGCAACCTTGAACCGGTCACGCAGCGACGGGAGAAAAAGTGGCGATTTGCGGTCGATCCACTTCCAGTTGGCCTTCAACCGTTTTGCCGAGGGCTCCGTGCTGACCTGCTTCGGCGACACGGTGGTGCTGTGCAACGCTTCCGTGGAGGAAACGGTGCCCCCCTTCCTGCGCGGCCAGGGGCGGGGTTGGATCACCGCCGAATATGCCATGATTCCCCGCGCCGGCCAGACCCGCTCCCCCCGGGAGTCGGTGCGCGGCAAAATCAACGGCCGCACCCATGAAATTCAGCGTCTCATCGGCCGCTCCCTGCGGGCGGTCACCGACCTCTCCCTTCTGGGGGAACGGACCATCGTCCTCGATTGTGATGTTCTCCAGGCCGATGGCGGTACCCGCACCGCCGCCGTCACCGGCTCCTGCCTGGCCCTTTTCATGGCTTTGAAGAAAATGCTGGAAAAGGGACAGATCGGCTCATTTCCCCTGCGGGAGATGGTGGCGGCGGTGAGCGTCGGCCTGGTGGAAGGAATTCCCCTCATCGACCTCAATTATGAAGAGGACTCCCGGGCCGCCGTCGATATGAACTTCGTCGTCACCGAATCCGGACATTTCGTGGAGATTCAGGGAACGGGCGAAGAGGCCCCTTTTACCGGTGAGGATTTTGAGGCATTGCGGGAATTGGCCTTGTCCGGTATCCGCAAATTGATCCATCTGCAGCAAGAAGCTCTGAGGTGACCGCCCGTGGACCTGCTGCTTGCCACCCGCAATCCGGGAAAACTTCATGAAATAGAATTGCTTCTGGCGGGCACCGGTATCCGCGTGCGCAGTGTCAGTGAATTTTCCCACATCCCTGAAATCGAGGAGGACGGCGATACCTTCGAGGCCAATGCCCGGAAGAAGGCGCAAACCGTGGCCGACCTGAGCGGTCTGCCGACCCTGGCGGACGATTCCGGTTTGCAAGTCAAGGAATTAAGAGGGCTGCCCGGAGTGCGCTCCTCCCGCTACGCCGGCGAATCGGCGAGCGACGCCGACAATACCCGAAAACTTTTAGCGGCCATGGAACACATCCCCTTCCCGCGACGCCGGGCCGCCTTTTGCTGCGTTATGGCGCTGTGCCGCCCGCGGGGGGAATGCCACCTTTTTCATGGCCATCTGGAGGGGATTATTCTGGAGAAACAGAGGGGCAGCGGCGGGTTCGGCTATGATCCGGTTTTTCTGGTGGCGGAATACGGTAAAACCCTGGCGGAACTTGGGACCGACATCAAAAACCGCATCAGCCATCGGGGCCAAGCGCTACGGCAAGTTGTCGACTTTCTTCGCTGTCTCCCACCGGCGACCTTTGCCGTGAAGTAATGAAAACTCTTGATTCCCCGGAAATTGGTGATAGAATTCTGCTTGATTTTAGGCCTCAGGTCCTAAAAAACGTTTTTTTTTTGAGTGGAACTCAAAAGGAGGAGTAAAATGGTACGCAATTGGAAAATGGTTCTTGGGGGTGCATGCGTAGGTCTTATGCTGGTTGGCTGCACAGCCACCCTGTCCACCGAAGATCGCGCCAAGTTGGACGAAGCCATCGCCGCCAGCGCAGCCGCAGCCAAAGCCGCTCAGAGCGCGGAAATGAGCGCCAATGCCGCCACTGCAGCCGCTCAAAAAGCGGAAGCAGCGGCAGCGACAGCCCAGGCCAATGCCCAGGCATCCAAAAAGGCTTTCGAAGCAGGCCTCAAAAAGTAATGGATGCACCTTGTGCGACGAAAAAAGCCCCGGAAACGGGGCTTTTTTCGTCGCGAATTCCTTCAGGGGAGAAACGTGTCATCTTTCGGAGATGGCAAAGGGAAGGCCGCTTTTTTTTTCCATTTCCCGCCACACCCTGGGCCAGCCGATCTTGCCCTCCCATTCCAGAAGCGCCCGCATCCGCAAAATCTCATTGACCATATTTCCCGGCTGTTCCCTTTGGTCGGGATAAATTTCCGCCCACAGTTTATTGTCCCGCACGCCGACCTTCACCGGTTGATAAACAATGGTGACTGGCGTTTTTACCTCAACCCGGGAAAAGAGGTCGTCGATATCCCGGGGATAGAGACGAATGCATCCATGACTGACGCGGCGGCCGACCCCCAAGGGGCGGTGAGTGCCGTGAATGCCGTACCCTTTGATGGAGAGTCCCAGCCAATAGCCGCCAAGGGGGTTGTCAGGCCCCGGAGGCACCATGGTGGGCTGATTCGGTCTTTCGTTTCTGATCGATTCAGGCACCATCCAGGTCGGATTGCGCACCTTTGAGGCCAGGAAAAACCGCCCCACAGGCGTATCCCACCCCTCTCTGCCGATGCCGATGGGATAAATCCGCAGGCGCAGACGACCATTTTCCCGCCAGAAATGATAAAGGCGGAATTCCGGAATGTTGATGACGATCCCCGGTTCCGGCTTCTGGGGCACTATGGCCTCATAGGGAATAACAATACGCTGCCCTTTGGGCGGCATCCAGGGATCGACTCCGGGATTGGCATTGGCCAGGTTTTCATAGCCGACACCGGCGCGGAAGGCCAATTCCACCAGACTTTCATTGGCTTTGATGGTGTAGACAGGATTGACGCCAACGATGGGAGCGGGGTTCCCGGGAGGAAGGAAGGACTGGTCCGGCTCCAGGGGATACCAAGCGAAAGCCGGGCCGGAAAGGAAAAAAACCATCAGAAGAAATAATAAGCTGAACCTGTTCATAGGAAGGATCGTGTCAAGGTTGGGGGTTAGGGGTCATGCCGATGGGGAAGGGATCCGTGGGGATGGGCGTGAAAGTGACGATGAAGGGTTATTTTCTCATCGCCGCAGATTTGTCCGTCAGTCATGGCATAGACAGCCCGCACCGATTTTTCCAGAAAATCGTACTCATGGGAAATGATGATATAGGAGATCTTCAGCCCGTTGAGAATCCGCAGAAAATTATTCCTGGTTGTTTCGTCAAGACCGTTGGTCGGTTCATCCAGCAGAAGCACTTCCGGTTCCATGGACAGCAAGGTCGCCAGCGACACCAACTTTTTTTCGCCTCCCGAAAGACGGTGGATAAGCCGCCCTTCAAAACCCGCCAGGCCCAGATCCTTCAGGGTCCGCATGGCGATTCGGCGTGCTTCGGCCGGCGTTTTACCGAGATTCAGGGGGCCGAAAGCGACATCCTCCAAAACCGTGGGGGAAAAAAGCTGGTCGTCGGCATCCTGAAAAAGCAGGCCGATGCGACGCCGGGCGACGACAAAATCCTCCTCGGTCGCAAGACGGCGGCCGAAGGCCTCGATATGCCCGCGGGATGGTTTCAGAAGCCCCACGATCAGATGGAAAAACGTCGTCTTGCCGGACCCGTTCAGCCCGGTCAGGCCCAGCCGGTCCCCTTCTCTGAGTTCGAAGTCAAGGCCCTTGAGAACCGGGACACCGCCGGGGTAGGAAAAATGGATATCGGACAGCTTTAGAAGCAAACCAGGTTCGTCAGCCATGGCCAAGTCGACACCACCCCCGGCGGAATGAACAGAGCCACCGCCCAAAACCAATCCGCTCTGCGGAAGCGCATCTCCTCCAGCGCCGGAAACCGTCCCCGAAACCCACGGCAAATCATGGCCCGGTGCACCTGGTCGGCCCGCAACGAGGCTCTCAGAAAGAGCATGCCAACCAGGTAGGCGTAAGTGCGGTAGGTGTGGAGGTCGGTCCGCGGTTGAAAGGAACGCAACCGGACCATCCTCTCCAGGCGGTGGTATTCCTGTTCCAGAACAAAGATGTAACGATAGCAGAAAAGGAGAATGTATACCAGTTTTTCCGGAAAATGAAAACGGTAAAGGACCTGTCCGATGACACCGATGGGAAGGGGCCCGACAAAAACGGCAAGGACGACAAGAATGGCTGTGGCCTTGAGGGTGACCATCCCGGCAAGCTGGAAACCGGCGGCGGTGAAAGAAATCGGTCCCAGGGCGAAGAGCGGCCGGCCGGCAACGGTCAAGGGCAGGACGACCCACAGAAAAAGGATGAAAAGATATGCCGGCAGGAGCCTGCGCGCCACCTGCCAAAGGCCGGGTTTGGTGGCAGCCAGGATCATCCCGGAAAAACCGAGGCCCGCCCAGAGGGCCGGCCAGCGGGCAGACAAAGCGACGGCAAAGGAGAAAAGGACGGCAAAGAGGACTTTCAGGCGCGGATCGATCCTCTTGACAGGGCCGTCGGGAATGACAAGGGGTTCAGGGATCACGGCGGATTGCCCCGGAGATCATTTCTTGCGGTAACGGAAGTAGGCGGCGGCTCCCATCAAGCCGAGGATGTAGCCGACACCGCCGACAACATCCCGCAGGCCGGGGGCTGGGTCGCGCAGCTCCACCAGGGCGCGCTCGATGGGTTGAAGACGGCGCTCGAGCAGGGCATCGACCAGCTTTTCCAGCTCCTTGCCCGCCTCGCCGGAAAGGTTTGTCAGCGCGGCAGCATGGGCATAGTCGTCACCCGCAGCCGCCGGCGCCTCCCGGGTCGGCTGGGCGTGGCCCAGTTCGGCGGCGGTCACCAGCCACTCGGCCCGATGGCCCATAGACGCGTCGAGAACAATCCTGAGATCCGTAACCGCCGGAACGGCAAAGGAAAAGAGCCCGCCGTCGTCGGTTTTCCCGGTCACCAATGGGTTCCCCTCCCCGGCGTAAACGGCCACCGCCCCCCCCTTGACGGGTTTGTTGTTGGAAAACTTGCTTGCGGTGTGAATGCTCTCTGCCTCCACCCAGGCAAAGATGGTCACCCGGTGGGCCGCAACCGGGGACGAAAAAAAGAGGAAAGCGAGGAACAGAACTCCGCCCATCCGGAATTTTGAGCCGATGGAGAACCGTGCCAACTTCATGTGGGTCGACCTTTTCGAAAGAAAGGAAGCAAAGAAGGTTGGACCCTGTTCAGAAAGGAGACGCAGAAAGCGGTGATGATGCCTTCGATGATCATGACCGGAAAGTGGGCCGCAACCAACAGTGAAGCCGCTTTCAGAAAATGTCCGTTGCTCAGGACCAGGGCCAGGGCGGCCAGGAGGGCGGCGAAAAGAACAGACAACGCACCGCCGGCAAAAGCCGCGCCCCAGAGTGGCATGCGCAGATTCAGGGCCCCACGCACCAAATAGTAACAGATCACGGCGGGCAGAGCCATGATGAGGGTGTTGACCCCGAGCACGGCAAGGCCGCCGAATTGAAACAGCACCGCTTGCAAAGTCAAGGCCGTCAAAATAGCCGGAAAAGCGCCCCATCCCAGGAGCAGGCCGACCATTCCATTGAGAATCAGATGCACGTTGCCGGGGCCTAAAGGAACATGAATCAGGGACGCGACGAAAAAAGAAGCGGCGAGGATTCCCGCCCGGCCGGTTTCTTCCAGGGAAAGCCTTTTCAGTCCCAGCGCCGTGGCGGCCACGGTCAAAGCCAGGCCGGAAACAAGAACAGGAGCGCTGAGAACGCCTTCCGAAATATGCATCTTGGCTGCTTCCAGTTGGTAAAAAACACCGCCCCGGCACCGGGGCGGCGCCGCGGTTTGGCGCTATCGTGGGCTCAGAGCGGCTACTTTTTGGTTTGCCAATCGACAAACTCCACCCACAGCACGGCGCCCAGCTCGACATCCTTCGCCTCATCCCCACGCTTCAGCTTTTCCGGCGCCGTATGCAGGGCGGCAAAACCCCACCAGCCGGCTTGCGGAGCCGCGTAGGTAAAAACGCCGTTGGCGTCGGCTTTGACCGACTGGGTGATCATGTATTCCGTCGGCGCTACGGCTTTGCCGTCGCGGTTGTAGTACTCCACCTCCACTAGGGCGTTGGGAACGGCTTTGCCCTCCAGTTTGACAACCCCCTGGAAGACATTGCCGACGTAGAGCCCGAAGGGTCTGGAGAGAGGCACGATCTCGGTTCTCAGGCCGATTTCGCCGGCCCAGCCCTCGTCGTCGCCGAAGGCGGCGACCAGGGTTTTGGTGTAATGGATGATGAAGCAATCTTCCGCGGGCTCCCAATAGGGCTGGGGCTCCATGTAGAACTGATAGACACCAGGACGGCTCAGGGGATAATCGATCTGCCAGCCGCCCTGACCGAGGATGGCGGCCTTCTTCAGCCCGGCAAGGAGGTCGGTTTTGGCGCCCTGGGCCATGACTCCGAAAACCCTGGGTTTTTGCAGATCCATACCGGCCCTCTCGAAGGGATGGGAAAAAGAGATCTGCAGATTCAGGGTGCGGGAATCGTCCGCCATGACCATGGAATCAGACGGGATGATCATCCCGAAATGGGCCCAGGCGGGAAGGCAGAAAAGAATCGACAAAGAAACAAAAAACGACACATGACCGAGTTTTCTTTTCATCGCCACACCTCCGGATCTTCACAGATTCATGGAAAAGATTTAACGTATAACAAAAATAATTTTTACAGGACTTAACCGAATAAATTTTTAAAAAAAGTAGCACGATAGGGTCATAAAATCCAGCGGAAAAATGAATTGTCAAGATGATTGGGAAAACGGGCCGGGAAACCGTGGATGTGCTTTCAGATGTTTTTGCCGGTAGTGGTCATCACCAGTTTGCCGTGCTTGACGCCGCGGGCACCGATCATCTCGTCGGCCAGTTTTTTGACATCTCCCGCTTTGCCCTTGACCACTATCACCTCCAGGCAGTTGTGTTCGTCAAGGTGAACGTGGAGGGCGGAAATGACCGACCCGTGACTGGCGTGTTGGCGGTCGTTAAGTTGCCGGGCAAGTTCTCTGGTGTGGTGATCGTAGACGAGGGTGACGGTACCGACGATTTCTTCTTCGGCGCTGGCGGAGGCCTCGGTGACCAGAGTGTCGCGGATCAGATCCCGTATCGCCTCGGAGCGGTTCACATAACCCTTTTCGGCGATGAGATCGTCAAACTGTTTGAGAAGACGGCTGTCGATGGATATCCCGAAACGAAGCAAGTGAGACATGGCCCTCCCCTTGACAAAACCGGTTATTTTTTCCTTTAACACAGAGCCGTTTACAAATCAAGAAGCGATCCCCGGGACTTATTCTCCGACAGGCGATCCACAGACTTGCCAACAGATTGCAAACAATATGTTGTGGGGCAACGTAAAACAAAAAACAACATATTGTGTTTTTCCGCCTTGACTCTGTGCTTGACTCTGGTAAATTGAGAGGCGGTTTATCATCCTTGAATGGAGGAAAGATGCTGGAATTCATCCGTAAAAGGGACGGCCGCCTGGCTCCTTTTGAGGAAGAGAAAATTGCCCAGGCCATCATCAAGGCGGTCAAGGCGGTCGGCGGTGAGGATTTTGAAAAGGCCCGCCAGATCTGCCGTCAGGTGGTGGGTTATCTGGCCATCTTTTACAAAGACGAGCGCATCCCCACCGTAGAGAATGTCCAGGACCTGGTCGAGAAATGCCTGATCGAGAACGGCCACGCCAAGGTCGCCAAGGCCTACATCCTCTACCGCAAACAGCGGGAAAGCCTGCGGGAAACCCGCGAGTTCATGAAAAAATCGATCGAATCGATCGATTCCTATCTGACCCAGGAGGATTGGCGGGTCCATGAAAACGCCAACATGGGCTATTCCCTGCAGGGACTCAACAACCACATCGCCTCCAACATCACCAGCAACTACTGGCTCAACAAGATTTACCCCTCCTACATCGCCGCAGCTCACATCAACGGCGATTTCCACATCCATGACCTCGGCATGCTGTCGGTTTACTGCTGCGGCTGGGATCTTCGCGACCTGCTGATCAAGGGGTTCGCCGGCGCCTACGGCAAGGTGCAGAGCGGACCGCCGCGCCATTTTCGCACGGCGTTGGGCCAGGCCGTCAATTTTTTCTACACCCTGCAGGGGGAATCGGCCGGCGCCCAGGCCTTCGCCAACTTCGACACCCTCCTGGCCCCCTTCATCCGCTACGACGACCTCGACTATACGGATGTCAAACAGGCCGTCCAGGAATTCATCTTCAACATGAACGTGCCCACCCGGGTGGGTTTCCAGACCCCCTTCACCAACATCACCCTGGACATGACCCCTCCCGCCACCCTGGGCCGGGAGGCGGTCATCATCGGCGGCAAGGCCATGGACGCCTGCTACGGCGATTTTCAGGAAGAGATGGATCTCTTCAACCGCGCCTTCTGCGAGGTGATGATGCAGGGGGACTATTCGGGGCGCATCTTCTCCTTTCCCATCCCCACCTACAACATCACCCGCAGCCTCGATTGGGAGAGCGCCCGTTTCCAGCCGATCTGGGAGATGACCGCCAAATACGGCATTCCTTATTTCAGCAATTTCATCAATTCCGATATGGATCCCGAGGACGCGCGGTCGATGTGCTGCCGTCTCCGGTTGGACAACCGCGAGTTGCGCCGGCGCGGCGGCGGCCTGTTCGGCTCCAACCCGCTGACCGGTTCCATCGGCGTGGTCACCCTCAACCTTCCCCGCGCCGCCCACCAGGCCCGAACGAAGCAAGCCTTCCTGGAGCGGATCGGCGAACTGATGAAACTGGCGGCGGAATCCCTGGTCATCAAACGCAAACAGCTGGAGCGCTTCACCGAGGATGGCCTCTACCCCTTCAGCCGCTTTTACCTCTCCGCCATCCGCGGCCGATCGGGACAATATTGGGACAACCATTTTTCCACCATCGGCCTGATCGGCATGAACGAGGCCTGCCTCAACCTCCTCGGGCGCAGCATCGCCACTGCCGAGGGAAAAGCCCTGGCCGAAGAAACCCTGCTCTTCATGCGCGACCGGCTGGCCGCTTTCCAGGAGGAGACCGGCCATCTTTTTAACCTCGAGGCGACTCCCGGCGAGGGGACCAGTTTCCGTTTGGCCAAAAAGGACCGTCAGCTCTACCCCGACCTGATCACCGCTGGCCGTGCCGAGCCCTATTACACCAATTCCTCGCAGCTGCCGGTCGGTGCCACCGATGACATTTTCGGGGCCCTCACCCACCAGGACAGACTGCAGACCCTTTACACCGGCGGCACGGTTTTTCACGGCTTTCTCGGCGAGCGCCTCGAGGACTGGAAGAGCGCCCGCCTGCTGGTGAAACGGATCGCGGAGAATTTCCACCTGCCCTATTTCACCATCAGTCCGACCTTCACCATCTGCC
Source organism: Deltaproteobacteria bacterium (assembly GCA_012729375.1). Classification (GTDB taxonomy): domain Bacteria; phylum Desulfobacterota; class Desulfuromonadia; order Desulfuromonadales; family JAAYDE01; genus JAAYDE01. The sequence goes on from JAAYDE010000073.1 coordinate 46,492, forward strand.
CGGTGCATGGCTATATCGCCGGCGAACACTTTGACTGTCCCTATGCCCAGGAAGGATCGTTTCCCTGACGTTTTCCCCCTAGCGGCATGTTGCCGCGCTGTTGACGATTCTCAAGGAGACCTGCCATGGCTCAGAAATGTACCGCTAAAACCGAGGTGTATTCCCGCGTATGCGGATTTTTCCGCCCCGTTCAGCAATGGAACAAAGGGAAAAAAGAAGAATTCCAGGACCGCCGCGAGTTCTCTCTCAATCCCTCCTTCCCCGAAAAGAAAGAGTAGCGGGCGGTGACGATCAAAGGTTTCCAGGGCACCAGCCTCCTCGACTACCCCGGTAAAATCAGTTCCCTGCTCTTTTTCGGCGGCTGCAACCTGACCTGCCCTTTCTGCCACAACCCAGGTCTGGTCCTCGACCCCGGCCAATACCCCGACCACCCTCGGGAGCAAATCCTCGCAGAGCTGGAGTCCCGGCGCCCCTTCATCGATGCCGTGGTGATCTCCGGCGGCGAACCGACCCTCGCCCCCGACCTGGAAGAACTCCTGCAGGAGGTCAAAAATCTCGGCCTCTGCGTCAAACTCGACACCAACGGTCTGCGGCCGGAGGTTCTGGAAAACCTGCTGCGCCGGCAATTGGTCGATTTCGTCGCCGTCGATATCAAAACCTCTCTGGACCGCTACCCTGAGCTGCATTCCCGGCCCGTCGAAGCGGCCGCCCTGGCGGGAAGCATCCGGCTGCTCTTGCGTCCCCCATCAACTTCGGTGGCATATGAATTCCGCACCACCTGTGTTCCCGGCCTGGTCGAAGAAAGGGATCTGGAAGCCATGGGCCGCGCCATTCGCGGCGCCCGCCGCTGGGTTTTGCAGCAGTACGTCCCCGGCCACGCCCTGAACAACTCCTGGCGCCTGCTGGAACCCCATTCCACCGAAAAACTTCATCATTTCGCTGCCAAAGCGAAAAATTTTGCGGCCGAGGTTCTGCTCCGCGGAGTATAATGGCCGCGCTTTGAAAACCGTTCATAAATTGGCCGGCGCCCGAACAGCCGCACTGAAGCTTTGCCGCCTCGATTTTCCGATACCTTATCCGCCCCCTCTGCCTTCGGTTTCCTGTGGTGGTTTTAAGCGGTACTTTGTTAGGAGATGAAATGGAGGAGGACCTGACCTATCCCAAGGAGGACGAGGATCTGAAGCGCCGCGTGGCAGGCGAGGTGCTGCGCCTCCTCGAACAAGGGGGAGAAATGCCGTCCGTTGCGGAAGTGGTGGAAATTATCGAGGGTGTCTGCTCGAAGGTCCACGCCCTGATGCGCCGCGAGGAACTCCCCCTGCGGCGGATCGACCTCCGCAAGGAGACCGAAAGCTGTTTGAACAACCGAGGAAAGAACCGGGGAGAGCCGGAAACCGGCGGCTGATCCCTGCGGCGGCCTTCCTGCCCGAAACGCCGCCGCGACGATAAAAAAATGTCCAATGCCGATCGCCAGGGAGAACAGCGGACACCATGATGAACTATCTTGAAAGGGAGCGAGCCATGAATCAGCGAAGAACCGTTGAAGCCTTCCTCCTGGGCCTGTTTATCTGTGGAGGATTGATCGGACTGGGCTATCTCGTTTCCAAGGGCGTTCTGGAGATGAAAAAATTGGAACGGACCGTCACCGTCAAAGGTCTCTCGGAGCGCGAAGCCCCGGCCGATATCGCCATCTGGCCGATTTCCTTCAGCGAGGCCGACAATGATCTGAGCGCCCTTTACGGGACCATCCAGAAGAAAACCGACATCATCTCCACCTTTCTCAAGGACAACGGCTTCACCGAGGCGGACATCTCCATTGCCGTTCCCAACATCGTCGACCGCGAGGCGCAAAGCTACGGCGATACCAGCCGCATCAAGTACCGCTACACGGCCACGGCCAACCTCTCGGTCTACTCCACCAAGGTGGACGAAATCCGCAAGGCCATGAAAAAGATCGTTGAACTGATCGAAAAGGGAATCGCCCTGGCGGGCCAGGATTATCAGGCCAGGCCCCAATTCCTGTTCACCAAGCTGAACGACCTCAAGCCGGAGATGATCGAGGAAGCAACCCGCAACGCCCGCGAAGTGGCGGAGAAATTCGCCAAGGATTCCAACAGTCGCCTCGGCAAGATCAGAAAAGCCTCCCAGGGGCAGTTCTCCATCGACGACCGCGACAGCGACACCCCGCACATCAAAAAGGTCCGCGTGGTCTCGACGGTGGAATATTATCTGTCTGACTGATCGAAAACGGCTTCGCCGCTGAATGGGCGACAGGCCCTCCCCCCCGCTGCGCCGGTACTTCTTCGCTTAGCCGGTTCACTCGCCCCGCAAGCGGCCTTCGCCCGCGGGGCCTTTTCCCCGGCAACCGCTTGCCAACGCCATTAGACAAGAGGATGACCATGACCATCCCCCTCTACCAGGTCGACGCCTTCACCGGCACACTCTTCGCCGGCAATCCAGCCGCCGTTGTTTTCCCCTCCGCGGAACTTTCTGCCGCAACCATGCAGGCCATCGCCGCCGAGAACAACCTGGCCGAGACCGCTTTTGTTCTCCCCGCTGAAGACGGCTTCCGGATTCGTTGGTTCACCCCTTCGGTCGAGGTCGATCTGTGCGGCCACGCCACCCTGGCTTCGGCCCATGTCCTCTTCAGCCACCGGGGTTTCCCCTGGGAAACGATCTCCTTCTCTTCCAAAAGCGGTACCTTGCAGGTGCGCAAAGACGGCGAACTGCTGGTCCTCGATTTCCCCGCCGATACCCTTTGCGCCGTGGAAATCCCGCCGGGGCTGAGCGCTGGTCTCGGTGTCGAACCCCGTGAGATCTATCGGGGAAAAGATGATTACCTGGCCGTCCTCGGGGATGAAAAGGAAATTGCCGGCCTGGCCCCGAACACGGCCCGTCTGAGCGCCGTCCACTGCCGGGGGGTGATCGTCACCGCCCCGGGGTCGGGTGTCGATTTCGTTTCCCGTTTCTTTGCCCCCCGGATCGGCATCAACGAAGACCCGGTCACCGGCTCCGCCCATACCGCTCTGGTTCCCTACTGGGCCAAACGCCTGGGGAAAACCCGCCTGCGGGCACGGCAGCTCTCTCCCCGGGGCGGCGAACTGAACTGCCGCGATTGCGGCGCGAGAGTCGAAATCGCCGGCCGGGCGGTGACCTATCTGATCGGGGAGATCGTCCTGTGAGGGGAGTCGGGTGGGAGAAAGCCGGTTTCTTTTTCCTGGGGAAACTCTTCAGCCTGTCACCCTTCAGGCGATGACATAGGCCCCCGTGCCCACGGCGATCAGGCTGTCGCGGTCGTTGTGCAGCTCGACCCGGCTGACCGCCACCTTGCGGCCGATCCTCAGGATGTGCCCCGTGGCCACAAACCACTTGCCGAGGCCGGGGCGCAGGTAATCGACCCGCAGGTCGATGGTGCCGAGTTTGCCGAACAGGGCCAGTTTTTTCTCCAGAGGCTCTCCCGCCAGGTGACGCTGGGAGCCGATGAAAGCCACCAGGCCGCCGGTGACATCGATGACGGTGGAAATGACCCCGCCGTGGAGGGTGCCGCGCTGGTAGTTGCCCACCAGTTCCTCGCGCATTGCGAAGCGGACCCGGGGATTTTCCGGATCGAGGGAGTCAACCTTGAGACCCAGCATTCTGTTGAAAGGTATCTTGTCGTCGAAAATGCCCTGGATGATGGGCAGAATGTCCTCTCCGTTTCCTGCCTCGGACATGAAAATATCCTCCTTTCAATAAAACTCCGACCGGTCATCGGCCGTCTCCCGGAACCAGCGGGGATGGCGGGCCGCCTCTTGCAGAGCCGCTTCCGCCTGAGCGATGATGCGATGCCGATCCTTGGGATAGGTGCCGGAAAGAAACAGCAGGTTGGAAACGTGATCGGAGCGCAGGATGGTTCCGCGGGGTTCCAGGCGGCGGACCATATGCAGTGCCTCCCCGAGGATTGCGCCGTTGGTGAGGGGCTCGATCAAGGAAAAATAGCCGTCGTTGCCGCCGCGCATCAGGGTCAACAGGGAAAAATAACGGGGTGAGAGGGCGCTGATCCATGCCGCCGTGGCCTCGGCATGCTCGACACTGCGCGCCTTGCCGGCCAGCCCCAGAACGGCGGTGACCGAGAGCTTCATTGCCGCCTGCTGGGCCTTTTGGCAGTGCCCGAGCATTTCCCCGGCAGTGAAACCCTTGCCTGCCAAGCGAAGGGTTTCACCATCACCGCTTTCCAGACCGAAGTAGAGAAGACGCAATTTCCTATCGCGAAGCTGCTCCAGTTCCTGCCGGCTCTTGGCTGCCAAACTTTTCGGCGAGGCATAGGCGGCCACGCGGGTCAGTCCGGGCAAGGCTGCGGCAAGACTGTCCAGAAGCCTCACCAGCTCCCCCTGAGGATAGATCAGCCCATCACCATCGCCGATGAAAACCCGCCGGACCAGATTCCGAAAGGATGCCGGTATGGATTCGACCTCCGCCAGCAGCTCCCAAAAGGGCCGGATCCGGAAGCGCTTGGTCTTGTACATGCCACAAAAGCGGCAGAGGTTGTGGGAACAGCCGATGGTCGCCTGAAGAATAAGGGAATCGGCCTCGGCGGGCGGGCGGAATACCGGCTCATCGTATGGAAAGAAACAATTCATGGGAACTCGAAAAAATTTTTCGTGGCGAAGGATGGCAGGCCAAGCATAGGCCGATTTGTACGTTCCCTGCCGGCATTTGTCAACGGGAGACAGGGAATGGTCCCACACAATATGACTGCCCACAGACCCCGGAACGACAGGACAACATCGACAGGAAGAGCAAAAAAAGACTATACTCAGGTTCAATCAGAGAAAAACCTTGCGCCAAACAATGCATCCGGATATCGCCATGCCATCAGGTAACGCCCTCGACCATTTTCACCGCGACATCTCCTACCATGTGAGCATGGCGGACGACAAAACCATCGCCCTGATGGGAACCCTGCGCGACCGCTACCACGACATCGAGATCGAGATCCTCGTCGACAGCCGCTTCTTGAAAATTACCGCTCTTAACACCTTTTTCCGCGCCGTCCCCTCCCCCTTCTGCCATGATGTCGAAAAACGCCTGCAACTGCTCAGGGGCGCGGAAATCGCCCGCGGTATCAACCGGCGCATCGCCGAAGTCCTGGGCGGGCCGGAAGGCTGCGGCAACCTGAGAAGCATGCTGATGGGCATGCTCCCTCTGGCCATCAACGCCCGCGCCGCCGCCGGCCTCGACGACGAAAGCCGCATGCTGGAGGTGATGCACGAGCAGATGAGAGGAACCTGCGCCGGCTTCCCGGAAAACGGCTAGAAAACGATTACGGCAGAATCCTCGCCGTCCCCATCCCCTCTTCTCCCATATTAATTTTGACAACCGGTTGTCCGGGATTGTATATTTCCTCCGTACGAGTTCCCGTTTTCGGGATTGATAGGGAAGACGGTGAGAATCCGTCGCGGACCCGCCGCCGTAACCGGAGACGAACCCCGCAACAGCCACTGTCCCTTGCCGGGTGCAGGAAAAAGATCTTTTCCGCAGCCCTTTGGGGATGGGAAGGCGCGGCCAGTAGGATGACCCGGAAGCCGGAAGACCTGCTCGGATTGATGACATTGGCATTCTCCCCGGGTTTCGGGAGGATCTGTCATGGGACGAAAATCGGCGTCCGCGTCTCTTTTTCAGGGTTGCGGACGCTTTTTTTTGCCCGTATTCTCCCATCCCCGGCATACGCCATGGAGCACAGCACCATGAACATCCCACTCGGCAAACTTTACGGCGTCGGCGTCGGCCCCGGCGACCCGCAGCTGTTGACTCTCAAAGCCGTCGCCATCTTCCGCAAGGTTCAGGTCATCTTCGCCATCACCGGACCTAACAGCCAGGAGAGCGTTTCCGGGGGAATTCTCAAAGAATTGGGCGACTGCCGGGCGCGCCGGGAAAACCTCCTTTTCTCCATGGCCGGATCCATGGAGGAACGGATCGCCTGCTGGGAACAGGCCGCCCAACGGGTGACCGAGGTGCTCGCCGCCGGCGAGGACGCGGCCATCGCTATCCTCGGCGATCCCCTGATCTACAGCACCTTCGGTTATCTGCGCCGGCAGATCCTGAGGCGGCTGCCCGAGGCGCCCATCGAGGTGGTGCCGGGGATCACCTCCTTTCAGGCGGCCGCCGCCCTGCGCGGCGAGCCGCTGGTCGAAAACCGGGAGATCCTCACCGTCATTCCGGCCCTGGAGAACTCCGGCGCCAATCGGGAAGCGCTGAAAAACACCGACACCGCGGTTCTTCTCAAAACCTACCGCAACCGCGACGACCATATTCGCCAGGTGATCGAAACCATGGCGCCGGCCAGCCTCCTTTACGCGGCCCGCATCGGCCACAACGGGGCGGTTCTGGAAACCGATCCCGGCGCCATCGCGGCCCTGCCCGCCGATTACCTTTCCCTGCTGATCGCCAAAAGGACCGCCGATGCCTAGCCCGCCAAAAAACAGCCCCTGCGCAGAGATTATGAACGGCATCCGCTGGGACTTGAGCGGCGCCGAAGTGGAAGCGGAAAGCTTCCGCAGAATCGAGGCGGAAACAGGGGAGATCGCCCTGCCCCTTCCCCAATGGCGGGTGGTGCGGCGCCTGATCCACGCCGCCGGGGATTGCTCTTTGCGGGACCAGGTGGTATTCGCCCACAACCCCGTGGAGGCGGGATTGCAGGCGCTGCGCGAGGGGGTCCCCCTCTATGCCGATTCCAACATGATCCGCAGCGGGATTTCCATCGTCAAGCTGCGCCGTTTCTGCAGCCGCTACAGCCGCCAAGACATCCATTGCCACGTCGCCGCCCCCGACGTCGCCCGCCACGCCCAAGAAACCGGCCGCACCAGGGCCCTGTGCGCCCTGGAAAAAAACCCCGGCGTTCTGAACGGCGGCATCGTCCTCATCGGCAACGCGCCCCTGGCCCTCGCCGGGCTGACCCGCATGATCCTCGCGGGGGAGGTACGCCCCCGCCTGGTCATCGCCATGCCGGTCGGATTCGTCAATGTCGTGGAGTCGAAACAGCTGATCATGGCCACGGAAATCCCCCACATTGTTGTGCGCGGACGGCGCGGCGGCAGCCCCCTGGCGGTGGCGGCCCTGCACGGCATCATGGAAAGCGGAGACGCAACGCCATGACCGGCTTTATAAAAACAGCCGGCGCCGACGGGCTGCGCAGCGGCTTCAGCACGGGCGCCTATGCCGCGGCCACGGCGGTGGCGGCATGGCGGCGCCTGCAGGGACAACCCTTCATGACCCCGCTCCCGTTACGCTTCGCCGACGGACGGACCCGGGATATCGCCGTCGCCGGGGTTGCCCTGCACGCCGAGGACAGGGCCGAGTCCTGGGCGGTCAAGGACGGCGGCGACGACATCGACATCACCGACCAGGCGTTGATCCGCGCCCAGGTGAGCCGCGCCGCCGGACTCCAACCCCGGCCCGAGGACTTCGTGGAAAACTGCGGCGCGGCAACACTGATTCTCCGCGGCGGCATGGGGGTGGGTCTGGTAAAACGGGCCGGTCTCGACGTGCCCCCGGGAAAATGGGCGATCAACCCAACCCCCCGGGCCATGATCGGGGATAATTTGCGCCATGCCGGCGCGGGCGACCATAAAGAGCCCCTGCTGATCGAAATCTCCGTCGACAACGGCGCGGAACTGGCCATTCGCACTCTCAATCCTCTGCTCGGCATCGACGGCGGGCTGTCCATTCTCGGCACCAGCGGGCTGGTGATTCCCTGCTCCAACGTCGCCTACAGGGAAACGATCCGCGTGTTGATACGAGGCGCGGCGGCGGCCGGAACAAAGCGGCTGGCCCTGGTCACGGGAGGAAGAACCCATGGCTGGCTGCGCCGTATCGATCCCCATCTTGCCGAATACGCCATCTTCCGCATCGGCGATTTTATCCGCGAAGCCCTCGAGATCTGCGCCGGCCAGGGTATCCCCAGGGTCACGATTGGCTGCATGGCGGGAAAGCTGGCCAAATACGCCCTCGGCCACGCCAACACCCATGCCCACCAGGTTGCCCTGGACATGGCGGCAGTCCTTCATCTGCTTGGCACGCGGGGTTTTTCTTATGACCAATCCTTGGGAGGAAGGAACTTCAGTTCTTTCCGGGAATTTCTGGAATCCCTCGCCGAGCCGGAACAAAAACAGGCCGTTGCCATCCTCGCCCGGGAAGCGGGCGGCCTTTTCCGCCAATGGGCTCCCGATCTGGAGGTGGAAATCCTGGTCTTCAATCCCGGCGGAGAGCTGTTCTCGAAGGACACCGGATCATGAAGGGACGCCTGACCATCATCGGCTGCGGCACCAGCCGCATCGATCTGCCCCCCCGGCACCGGCAGGCTTTGGCCGAGGCCGAGGTGCTGGCCGGCGGCCGCCGCCTGCTCGACTGGTTTCCGCGCTTCGCGGGAGAAATTGTGGAAATCGGCACGCCGCTGGCGGAAACGGCCGCCAGGCTGTACGCCCTGGCGGCTACCCGTAAGGTCGCCCTGCTGGCCTCCGGAGATCCTCTCTTTTTCGGCATCGGCGCCCATTTTACCGACCCTCCCGAGGGTCTGGAAGTGATCTTTCTGGCCAACATCACCGCCGCCCAGCAGGCCCTGGCGAGGTTCGCCCTGCCCTGGTCCGAGGCCCGTTTCTTCTCGGTTCACGGACGCCGTGCTCCGCTCCCCTGGCGGCGGATCCTCGGCGCCGAAACCGCCGTCGTTTACACCGACCCGCAGCGTCATCCCGGCGTCATCGCCGCCGAACTGGCGGCCGTTTATCCCCCGGCGGGGGAAAGAGCGGCGGCGGTGGCCGAAAACCTCGGCGGCGCCGAACATCTGGTCAAGGGGAAACTCGGTGACATCGCCGGCCGGGAGTTTTCCGGCCTGGCGGTGCTGGTTCTGTTGCCGACCCCGGCTCAGGGCCGACTGATCACGCCCTGCCTGTCCCTGGGGGAGGAAGACGAGAGCTTCCTCCGTCGGGATAACCTCATCACCCATGCCGAGGTGCGGGCGGTGGTCCTTGCCAAATTGCGTCTGGGAGGAGGGGTGCTGTGGGACCTGGGGGCCGGCAGTGGCTCGGTGGCCGTCGAGGCCTGCGGCCTCTGTTCCGCATTGACGGCCTACGCGGTGGAAAAGGAGCCGCAACGGGTGGCGATGGTCGCCGAAAACGTGCGCCGCGCCGGTCTGGCCTCCTGCCATGCCGTCCAGGGCGACATCCTGCAGACCCTGGAGCGACTCCCGGCGCCGCGAGCCGTCTTTGTCGGTGGCGGCGGCAAAGAGGTGGGCGCAATCGTGAGCCAGGCTTTTTCCGCCCTGCGACCCGGCGGCCGCCTGGTCGCCTCGGCCGTCCTGCTGACCAGTAAAGAACGCCTCCAGAACGTCTTGGCAGGGTTCCGCGTCGAGATCGTCGAAATCGACATCCGCCGGGCCGTGCCGATCGGTGACGGGCGGATGATGAAGCCCGACAACCCGGTCACGCTGTATGTTTTCGAAAAACCGGGGGCTTAATGGGCTTTACCAGGATTTGCTTCTTCATCCCCTTCATCCCTGTTGCCGCAGGTGTTGATTTTAGTTTTTTTGAGTCAGGGTAAGCTGATGACCAACAAAGTCCTGAAACCGGGTTGGGTTACCTTTGCCGGAGCCGGCCCCGGCGCTCCGGATCTGCTGACCGTCCGCTGCCGCGACGCCATCGCCGAAGCCGATGTCATCGTCTATGCCGGTTCCCTGGTCGCCCCCGAGGTACTCGCCGGCGCCGCTTTCGGTTGCCGCCTTTACGACAGCGCCGCCATGGCTCTGCCGGCCATTACCGAAACGCTGATCAATGCCGCCCGGCAAGGCCTCAAGGTGCTGCGTCTGCATACCGGCGACCCATCCCTCTACGGGGCGACGGCGGAGCAGATGGCAGCCCTCGACCTGGCCGCCATCCCCCATGAAATGATCCCGGGGGTGAGCGCGGTGTTCGCGGCCGCCGCCGCTTTGCGAGCCGAGCTGACTCTTCCCGAGATCTCCCAGACCCTGATCCTGAGCCGGCGCGGCGGCCGCACCCCGGTGCCGGAAAAGGAGCGGCTGGAGAAGCTGGCAACGCACGGCGCCACCCTGGCCCTCTACCTGAGCGTCGCCGACCTGGCGGCCGTGGTGGACGACCTGCGGCGCGGCGGCTATCCCCCGGAAACCCCCGCCGCCGTGGTCTACCGCGCTTCCTGGCCGGATGAAAAGATAGTTGAAGGGACTCTGGTGACCCTCGCCGACCAGGTCCGCCAGGCTGGCATCGACCGCCAAGCGGTCATCCTTGTCGGCGCGGCCCTGGCCCGCCGCGGCGTTCCTTCCTCCCGGCTCTACGATCCGGCTTTTGGACACGGCTATCGCGGCGCGCAGGATAATCAGGCGTTGCCACTTTCCCCCCTGCCCGCCGCGGTTTCCACGACATTCTGCGGACGGGTGGCGGTCTACGCCCTGACCGAAACCGGCTGCCGCCTCGGCCTGAAGATCGGCGCCGCCTTTTCCTGGGATGTTTTCCCGTCCCGCTCCCACGTCCCGCGGCCGCAATCCGCAGGCGACCGGGTGTTTCCCTTCCCGCCGGGGGATCTCAGCGTCCTGATCGAGGGAAACTGGCACCGCTACGACGGCCACCTGTTCATCATGGCCGCCGGCATCGTGGTGCGCTTTATCGCCCCTCTGCTGGAAGACAAGACCCGTGATCCGGCGGTGGTCGTCTGCGACGAAAAGGGCCGGCACGCCGTCAGCCTCATCGGCGGCCACCTGTCCGGCGCCAACCGCCTCGCCGCCGTCGTGGCCGGACAGCTAGGCGGACAGGCGGTCCTGTCCACGGCCACCGACGTCCAGGGTCTGCCGGCCTTTGACGACTTCGCCGCGATCCGGGGAATGGAGATTTCCCATCCGGAGCGGATCAAGGCCCTCAACTCCCTGCTCCTCAACCGGCGTCCCATCGCCTGGGTCGACTCTGCCAACGAAATTCCCCAAGACTACCGCGCCTGCGCCAACATCGTTGCCGTCCCCAGCCTCGCCGCCGTCCCGGACACCGCGGAGGGCGTCGTCTTTTTGGGATCCGCGCCGGGCAGGGCCGGCTTGGGCCGCCCCCTGCTTCACCTCCGCCCCCTTCCCCTGGCCGTCGGCGTCGGTTGCCGCCGGGACACCCCCGCCGAGAAAATCCTCGCGGCCATCGACCGGACCCTGGCAAATTGCCATCTGGAAAAGGAGCGCGTGGCCTGCCTCGCCTCCATCGACCTGAAAGCCGACGAAAACGGCCTGCTGCAAGCCGCCGCCGCCCGCGACTGGCCCCTGCGCTTTTTCAGCGCCGCCGAGTTGATGGGATTGCCGGTAGCCGCGCCCTCCCCCTTCGTGGAAAAAACCACCGGCAGCCCATCCGTCGCCGAGGCCGCCGCCCTGGCCGCCGGCCGGGGACGCCTGCTGACAACCAAACAGATTGAGGGCCCGGTAACCGTGGCGGTGGGCACCGTAGCCCGTTTGCCTGACGCCGCTGGACAGACAGGCCGTCTGCGCGTCGTCGGCATTGGCTCCGGCACCCGCGACGGCATGACCCGCCAGGCGGTGACGGCGATCCGCGACGCCGAAATCATCGTCGGCTACCGGCCCTACTGCGCAATGATCGCCGCCCTGACCGGCGGGAAAAAGGTCGTCGCTTCGGGGATGAGGGAGGAGATTTCGCGCTGCGACAAGGCCCTCGACCTGGCCATGGCGGGACATTCCGTTGCTTTGGTGTGCTCCGGCGACGCCGGTATCTACGGCATGGCCGGTCTGGTCTTCGAACGGATCGAAGCGCGCCGCCTGAACTTTTCGGAAGTCCGCGTTATTCCCGGCGTCACCGCCGCCGGCCTGGCGGCGGCGGCCGTGGGTGCGCCGCTGATGAACGATTTCGCCGTTCTCAGCCTCTCCGACCTGCTCACCGCAAAGGAAAAAATCCTGCGCCGCCTGAAGCATGTCGCCCGTTCGGGCATGGCCTGCGCCCTCTACAATCCCCGCAGCCGCAAGCGCCATGATCTGATCGTCAGCGCGTGCGACCTGTTCCGGCAGGAGCGGGGAGAGGATACTCCCGCTGCCGTCGTCACCGACGCCGGCAGGCGGGGGGAGACCGTCTGGACCGGGAGGCTGGCCGAACTTCCCGTAGAGGAAATCGGCATGTCGAGCGTCGTTCTCATCGGCGGGGCGGAGGCGCGTCTGGTCGGAAAATGGCTGGTGGAACCCCGCGGCTACGGCGTCAAAACGGATTTTTTCCCCGACGGGGAGGAGTGACATGGCGGGCGCCTTTTTCAGCCTGTGCGTCGCCGGCACCCACTCAGGAGTCGGCAAGACCACGGTGGCCCTCGGCCTGATGGCCGCCCTCCGGGAGCGGGGCCTGGTCGTGCAGCCCTTCAAGTGCGGTCCCGACTACATCGACGCCGGCCACCATGGCGGCATCTGCGGCCGGGCGTCGCGGAATCTCGATTCGTGGATGATGGGCGAAAATGGGGTGCGGGAAAGCTACGCCCGCGCCGTCCAAGACGCCGATGGAGCGCTGGTCGAGGGGGTGATGGGCCTTTTTGACGGCGCCTCCCCCACCTCCTCCGCGGGGAGCACCGCCCACATCGCCGAACTGCTCGAGCTGCCGGTACTGCTGGTCATCGACGCACGGGGCATGGCCCGCTCCATTGCCGCCATGGCCCAAGGCTACGCTGCTTTCATGCCCGCCCTGAAGTTTGCCGGGGTAATCGCCAACAACGTCGGCAGCTCACGCCATGCCCGCATCCTCGCTGACGCATTGACGGCCGCGGGGGGACCGCCTTTGCTCGGCGCCCTGCCCCGCGACAAGCATTGGGAACTTCCCGAACGCCATCTCGGCCTCATCGCCGCCCCGGAAAGAAACGTCAGAAAGGAATGGTTCCGCGATCTGGGCCACGGCCTTGCCGACCACCTGGATATCGACGGGCTGCTCCAGGCGTCCCGATCCCTACGCCCCGCCGCCCGGCCCCTTCAGGCAAAGGATCGGGGCAGGGTAAGACTGGGCATCGCCCGGGACGCGGCCTTCCATTTCTACTACGAGGACAACCTCGACCTGCTCCGCGGCCTGGGCGCAGAGCTGGTGGAATTCTCCCCCTTGGCCGATGCCGCCCTGCCCGAAAAGCTGGACGGCCTCTACCTCGGCGGCGGCTTCCCGGAAATGTTCGCCCGCCAACTGCAAGACAATACCGCCATGCGCCACGCCATCGCCGCTTTCGCCCGGCAGGGGGGAAACATTTTCGCCGAATGCGGCGGTTTCATGTACCTGTGCCGCTCCCTGACCGACGCCGTCGGCAAGGAGTGGCGGATGTGCGGTCTTTTCGAGACCGCGACCCGCATGCACAGCCGCCGCGTGCGCCTCGGCTACGTCCGTGCCGCCACGGTGGCCGACGGACCCTTCGGGCCGGCGAACACCATGCTGCGCGGCCATGAGTTCCACTGGTCCTCCCTGGTGGAAGATAAAAGAAAGTGGAATCCGGTCTTCGAAGTCCGCGACGCCGAGGGCGGCAACCCCAGGGCGGCGGGTATCCGCCAGGGAAACATCTGGGCATCCTACATTCATCTCCACTTCGCTTCCAATCCCCAGGCCTGCCGATCCTGGCTTAGTCATCTGGGGGAGACGCAAGGATGAACAGGGAACCAAAAAAAATTTTCGCGGGGCTGAAAAACCGGTTCCCCTTCCGCTTGGGAACAACCTCTTTCATCCTGCCTGCCGGATACGCCGAAAACGTGACCTTTCTCGGCCCGCTGGTGGACGATGTGGAACTGCTTTTTTTCGAGGCAACGCCGCCGCCTCCGGAAGAAGTGCGGCGACTGGCGATGCTGAAGGGGGAACATGATCTCTCCTACACCTTCCATCTGCCCCTCGATATCCATCCCGGCAGCGCCGACGAGGCCCTGCGCCGGGCCTCCATGGAACCGTGCCGCCGCCTGGTCGCCGCCACCGGCGAACTGGCGCCGCTGGCCTGGATCCTCCATGTCCCCGCCGCGGGCGGTGAGCCACGCCCGGAATGGCAGCGGGACGCCCTGGAGCGCAGTATCGGGGAGTTGGCGAAGGAAGGGGTGGACAGGAAACAACTCTGCCTGGAAACCCTCGATTATCCCTTTGCCGAAGTCATCTCCATGGCCGAAGAGCATGGGCTGGCCCTGTGCATCGACGTCGGCCACCTGCTGCGTTACGGCTTTGCCGTCGCCGACTGCCTGGCGGCGGGCCGGAAACACTGCCGCGTAATCCATCTTCACGGCTTTTGCGGAGACCGGGATCACCAGGATATCTCGCTGTTTGCGCCGGCCCTCCTCGGCGCCGTCCGCGACGCTCTGGCCGGCGCAAACAAGGAGGACGCGGTTTTGACCCTCGAGGTGTTCAGCCTGAAAGCCCTCACCCGTTCCCTGGAAATCATGAGAGACTGTCTGCCATGAAAACCCTGACCTACATCAGCGGCGGCTCCCGCAGCGGCAAAAGCCGCCACGCCCTGGAACTGGCCCGCGTCTTTGCAGGGCGCAAGGCCTTTATCGCCACCGCCCAGGCCACGGACGAGGAGATGACCGAGCGGATCCGGTGCCACCGGCGGGAACGCTCCGGCGACTTTCTCACCGTCGAGGAGCCGCTGGATCTGGCCGCCGCTCTAGGCCGCCTGCCCGCCGAGGTGGCGGTGGCGGTCATCGACTGCCTGACCCTGTGGCTGGCCAATCTGCTGTACCGCCACGGAGACGGCACAGATACCTATCCGGAGGTGGAGGATTTCCTGCGGGCGCTGGAAAATCCCCCCTGCAACCTGATCGTCGTCAGCAACGAGGTGGGCATGGGCATCGTCCCCGCCCATCCCCTGTCACGCCGTTTCCGGGATGCGGCCGGACGGCTCAACCAGCGGGTCGCAGCTCGGGCCGATCGCGCCTTGGTCATGATCAGCGGCATTCCACTGATTCTCAAATAGGCTCATTGAGGGAATAAATACGATATGCTTGAAACCATCGTCGAAAAAATACCCCTGGTGGACAAATCCCTACTGAAAGAGATTCTCGCCCGTCTCGACAATCTCACCAAGCCGCCCGGCAGCCTCGGAGTTCTGGAAGAGATCGCCGCCGGCTACTGCCTGGCCACCGGCACCTCCCGGCCGTTGCTGGGACGCAAGGCCATCTTCACAATGGCGGCCGATCACGGCGTGGCGTGCCAGGGGGTTTCGGCCTTCCCCAGGGAAGTGACCCGGCAGATGGTCAGGAACATGCTTCAGGGGGGCGCCGCCGTCAATGTTCTCGCCCGCCACGCCGGCGCCGAGACGCGCATCGTCGACATCGGCGTCGACGATCCCCTCATTGGAGCGCAAGGACTGATCCGCCGTAAAATCCGCAACGGCAGCGGCGACATCAGCCAGGGCCCGGCCATGACCCTGGAGGAAACCCGCCGCGCCATCCAGGTGGGGATCGACCTGGCCCTGGAAGCCGCCGATGAAGGATTCACCCTGATCGGCACCGGCGAGGTCGGCATCGGCAACACCACCCCTGCCGCCGCCCTGATCGCCGCCCTGTTGCCCTGCCCCCCGGAAGAGGTTACCGGCCGCGGCACCGGCCTCGACGATGCCGGCCTGAAGCGCAAGACGGACCTGGTCCGCCGCGCCCTGGAGGTGAACCGCGCCGCCCTCGCCACCCCCCTGGAAACCCTGGCGGCGGTGGGCGGCATGGAATTCGCCGGTCTTTGCGGCCTCATCCTCGGCGCCGCTTCGCGGCGCATGCCGACGGTGGTCGACGGCTTCATCTCCGCCGCCGCCGCCCTGTGCGCCTGCCGAATCTGTCCGCGGGTCCGGGATTATCTTTTTTTCAGCCATTTTTCGGCCGAAAAAGGCTACGCCCGCTTTGCCGCCCTGATGGGAATCCGGCCGATTCTCGACCTCGGCATGCGTCTCGGCGAAGGCACCGGCGCGGCCCTGGGCATGCAGATCATCGAGGCGGCAGTGAAGATTTACAACGAGATGGCGACCTTTGCCGCGGCCGGTGTCGCCGCCAAGGATTGATGGCCATGAGAGGACTGGTGACAGCCCTTCGCACCCTTTCCATCCTTCCCGCGCCGGGCCGGGATGCGGACCGCATGGCCGCCGCCCTGCCCTGGTTTCCCGCCGTCGGCGCCCTGTTGGGCTGGCTGCTGCTGAGCGCCGCTTGGGGACTGGAACGGATCGGCCTCTGGGAGCAGGGCACCGCCTTCTTCGTCCTCGCCGCCGGAGTGGCACTGACGGGGGCGATCCATATCGACGGCGTCGCCGATTGCGCCGACGGCCTGGGAGGCGGCCGTGACCGGGAAAAACGCCTGGCCATCATGAAGGATTCCCATGTCGGTGTCTTCGGCGTCACCGCCGTCATCCTGCTGCTGCTCGGCAAATGGGTCTGCCTGACCCGCCTGTTCCAGACAGGAGGTCACCTGTGGCTGCCGACGGCCTGGATCGTCTCCCGCACCGCCCCCGTCGCCCTCGCCTTTTACCTTCCCTACGCCCGGGACAAGGGAACCGGCGCCGATTTCGTGCGCGGCAGCCGCTGGCCACACCTGGCCGCCGCCCTGGCGTTGGCCTCCCTGCTGATTGCCCTCGGCGGCGGGGCGGCTCATCTTGGCGCCTGGATCCCGGCGCTGCCGATGGTTTTTTTGTGGGGATATTACACCCGGCGGCGCCTCGGCGGGGTCACCGGAGACGTCCTCGGCGCCGGCGTGGAAATGACCGAAACACTGATTCTGGCCACCGGGTGCCTGCCATGAGCAAAGCGCGCTGTCTGGCTCTGCTGGGAACCGCCTCCGATGTGGGCAAAAGCGTCGCCGTGACCGCCCTGTGCCGGATTTTCGCGAACCAGGGGGTGCGCGTAGCGCCCTTCAAGGCGCAGAACATGTCCAACAATTCCTACGTGACCCTGGACGGTCTGGAGATGGGCCGGGCGCAGATCGCCCAGGCCGAGGCGGCCCGCATCGAGCCCACCGTCGACATGAATCCGGTGCTGCTCAAGCCAAGCGGCGACACCACCTCCCAGGTCATTCTCCGCGGCCGACCGATCGGCAGCTGCCAAGCAGGCGACTACTACCGACACAGCGCGCACCTGTTCGGCGAGGCCCGGCACAGCCTCGACCGGCTGCGCGAGGCTTACGATCTGGTCATCCTCGAAGGGGCCGGCTCCTGCGCCGAGGTCAATCTCGCCCACCGCGACATCGTCAACTTCCCCATGGCCCATGCCGCCCGGGCGCCGGTCGTTCTCACTGCGGACATCAGCCGCGGCGGCGTTTTCGCCCAGCTTCTCGGCACTCTGCAGGTGGTCTCCAAAAAAGACCGGCGACGGGTCGCCGGTTTCCTCGTCAACCGCTTCCGCGGCGATCCCGGCCTTTTTGAAGACGGCATCCGTTATCTGGAAAAACAGGGGCGGCGCCCCGTTTTCGGCGTCATCCCCCATTACGACCACATCGATATCGACCCCGAAGACAGCCAGGCCCTCGACCTCATCACCGATCCCACGGGGCTTCCCCGTCCGGGGAAAACGGCCATCGCCGTCCTCCGCCTGCCGCGCATCTCCAACTTCACGGACTTCTCCCCCCTGCAGCGCGATGGCGGAATCGACCTGCACTACCTGACCCGCCCGCGGCCCCTGGAACCTTACCATCTGGTCCTTCTGCCGGGGTCCAAAAACGTCCGCGCCGACCGCCGGTGGCTGGCCGAAAACGGCTGGGACCAGAGACTGGCGGCTTATGTGGCCAACGGCGGCCATCTCGGCGGCATCTGCGGCGGCTATCAGATCCTCGGCCGCCTCATCCGCGACCCGTCGGGGGTGGAAGGAACACCCGGCGCCACGAAAGGTTTGGGACTGCTCGACGTCGAAACCACCCTCAGCGCCGATAAAACGCTGGTGCGGACGAGGGGCCTCTGGGCGGAACTGGGCCAGCCGGTGGCCGGATACGAAATCCACATGGGGCAGACCAGCGGCGCCACGGCCAACCCGGTCATCCGCACAAACGAAGGCGCAAGCGACGGCTGCCGCAACGGCACCGGGCGCGTCTGGGGGGTCTATCTCCACGGCCTCTTCGACAGCCCCTCCTTTCGCCACGCCTTCCTGGCCGCCCTCGATTCCGCTTATCGTCCCGGAGCGGATGAGCCCGGCGCCGCCTTCAAGAACCGCCAGTACGACCTTCTCGCCGAGCATTTCCTCCGCCATCTCGACCTGGAGCGTTTGCTCGACGCCACCGGTTTACAGGAGTTCCGCCATGGCCGCTGACCATACCGCCCACCGCCACGGCGGCGACCCTGCCGCGGATTTTCAGCGTCTCGGCCTGGCACCGCGGCCGGTCCTCGACTTCAGCGTCAACATCAACCCTCTGGGTCCGCCGCCGGAAATCACCGCGGCCTGGAACGGGTGGTGTGACGACATCCACCGTTATCCCACGCCCGACGGCCGGGGGGTGACCCGCTATTACGAAGAGCGCTTCGGTCTGGCGCCGGCAAGCGTGGCGGCGGGCAACGGTTCGACGGAACTGATCTACCTCGTGCCCCGCGCCCTCGGCCTGAAAACGGCGGCGGTCGCCACCCCCGCCTTTCACGACTACCGCCGGTCGATCCTTGTCAACGGCGGCAAGGTGGTGGAATTTCCGGCCATGGCGGGCACGGAAGAGGAATGGGAAAGAAAGGTCGTGGAATTACTGCCCCGTGCGCAGGCCCTGTGGGTCGGCAACCCCAACAATCCCACCGGCCGGCTGATCGAAGCCGAGCGGCTTCTGAACCTGGCGGAACGCTTCCCGGAGAAATGGTTTCTGGTGGATGAAGCCTTCATCCAGTTCGTGGCGCAACCCGAAAACAATTCCCTCCTACATCCCTCGCGGTTGCGAAAAAACATCGTCGTCTTCCACTCCCTGACCAAGTTCTACGCCCTGGCCGGATTGCGCATCGGCGCCGCCATCGGCCATCCCCACACGATGGCCGCAATCCGCCGACACAAGGAACCGTGGAGCGTCAACCTCCCGGCGGAACGGGCCGCCGAAGGGCTTGCCGCCGCCACCGATTATGAGCTCAGCAGCAGACAACTGATGGCCGAAGAGAGAAAAGTGATGACCGTCTTCGTCCGCGAGTCGCCCATCATGGCGGCACTGGCACCTACGGCCAACTTCATCCTCGCCCGCTGGACAGCCACCCCGGACCTGGACGACCTGCTGCGCGGCATGCTGCGGCGGGGAATCCACCTGCGCGACGCCCGCAATTTTTCCGGCCTGGCGGACAACTGGTTCCGCTTCGCCATTCTGGGAGTGGGGGAAAACGAGCGACTGCGCCGGGCCTTCGGCGAACTGGCCGGGGAGGTACGCTGAATGGCGGCGGCGCTGCTCCTTCTGGCGGCCGTTCTCATCGATGCCGCCATCGGCGACCCGGTCTATCCCTGGCACCCGGTCCGCCTCATGGGAAAAACCGCCGCCGCCGTGGAAAACCTGCTGCGGAAAACCGGTTGGGTGGGGTACTGTGGGGGAGGGCTGTTGCTGCTTTTGATGGTGACCCTGTTCGGCGGCGGCAGCTTTCTGCTCATGACCTCCCTGCAGACCGTGAACCGCTGGCTAGCGGCCCTCGGCGGCCTTTTTCTCCTCTACTCCAGCATCGCCCTGACCGACATGTTCCGGCACGCCGCGCCGGTGGCGACGGCGCTGAGGCGACAAGAGGCGGATGCGGCCCGGCAGGAGGTCCAGAAGATCGTCGGCCGGGATGCCCATCTTCTCGATGAGCAGGGAATAGCGCGGGCGGCCGTGGAAAGTGTCGCCGAGAGTTTCGTCGACGGCTTTCTGTCGCCCCTGTTCTGGTTTTCGGTCGGCGCCGCCGGGGCCGCCTTTGCGGGAACCGATCCCGTCATCTGGGGCGTTGCCGCGGCCATTACCTACCGCGTCACCAACACCCTCGACTCCATGGTCGGCTACCGCAACGAACGCTATCGGCGCTTCGGCACCGCCGCGGCCCGCAGCGACGATTTTCTGAACTTTATTCCGGCGCGCCTGGCCATCCCCATCCTCACCCTGGCCGCGCTGGTGTCCGGCCATGACGCCAAAGCCTGCTGGAAGGTCGCCCTCCGCGACCGGCTCAAGCATGCCTCGCCCAATTCCGGCCATGCCGAAAGCAGCGTCGCCGGAGCCCTCGGCATCCGTCTCGGCGGCCCCACAGTCTATCCCCACGGCACCGTGGACAAGCCGTGGCTGGGGGATCAGTTCCCTGCCGCCGTGGACGCCCGCAGCATCGAGGACTGTTGCCGGTTGGTCCGCAGCGCCGGGTGGATCGGGCTGTTTTTTTCCCTCGTTCTCCTTGCGACTCTTGCCGCCGCCACCGGCTGAGCCCAGAATCTTTCCCGAAAATGGCGGCCGATGACCAAAAAAACCGGCAATTAATGTTTTTAGTATTGGATTTTCACCTGTCACAAGCCACAGGATGGCCATTTTTTTTGAACCTGTCGAGGAGGCCTTATGGAGCAAGGGTTCGTTCAGGTTTACACCGGTTGCGGCAAGGGAAAAACCACGGCGGCCACCGGCCTCATCGTCCGTGCCCTGGGACAGGGTTTCAGGGTTCTTCTGGTCCGTTTCCTGAAAACCAGCGATGAGCCAAGCGGCGAGCTGATCTTCCTCAGGAATGCTCAAAATCTCGAGATCATCTCCTCGGGAATCGGCATCCTCAGAAAACCGGTCAATATGGAAGAGGTGCGAAGCAGCGTCGCGAAAACCTTCGCCCTGGCCCGGCAGAAGATTCTCGCCGGGGCCCTGGACCTTGTGGTGCTGGACGAGATCAACAACGTCCTCAGCAAAAAGCTGTTGCTGCTGCAGGAGGTTGTGGAGTTGATCGGGCAGCGCCCCACGGGAACGGAACTGGTTCTGACGGGACGCCACGCCCCCGCCGAGATCATCGCCAAAGCCGACCTGGTGACCCGCATGGAGAAGGTGAAACACCCCTTCGACCGCGGCATCGGCGCCCGCCGGGGCATCGAATATTGATGGCAGGGGCACGGCGTGCCGTGCCCCGACCCAAATACCCATCGCCCCGGCCATTTTTTCGTATTGACAACCCCCCTGTCATCCTCTTAAATGGCTGGGTCAACGGTGCTTGCAAAGCTCAATAGGGAATCCCGTGGAAATCGGGAGCGGTCCCGCCGCTGTGAGCCCCCCCTTGGAGGAAAACGCAAGGGAGCATGGTGCCGGCCAAGTACGCCACTGAAGAGACTTCAGCCTCTTCGGGAAGGTTGCCGGCAGCAGGGGCAAGCCAGAAGACCTGCCTTGACGATAGCCGTCCTTCTGCGGGAAACAGCAAGGGGCAAAACAGCGAGGGCCAAGAAAACTGGGTGCAGCCCTTCAAACCGGAACCGGCTTGAAGGGCTTTTGTTTTTGCCCTGAAGCCGCAACATCGTGAAAGGGGCAAAGAATGAAAAGGATCGTCACCGGAGGTTTGATCATGCTGCTGGGAATTTTTCTGACCGCTGCGGCCGTGGCCGGAGATCACAGCCACCATCAACGCCAGAAAAAGCAAGGGATTCTTCTGGTCGCCTTCGGCACCAGCGTCCCCGATGCCGCCAGCGCCTATCAGAATATCGAACGGAAGGTGACGGCCGCCTACCCGGGCATCCCCGTCCGCTGGGCCTACACCTCGCCAACCATCCGCGCCAAGCTGGCCAAAAAGGGGCGGTTCATCGACGCGCCGCAAACCGCCCTGGCCAAGATGATGGACGAAGGCTTCACCCACGTTGCGGTGCAGTCCCTTCACATCATTCCCGGTGAGGAATTTCATCGCCTGGTCCAAAACGTCCGCGCCTTTACCGGCATGGCCGGCGGCTTTGAAAGCGTCCGCATCGGCCACCCTCTTTTAGGAACGCAGAAAGACCTGGAGCGGGTCGCCGCCGCCATGATCAAAAATATTCCCCGGGAACGCAAGCCAGCCGATGCGGTGGTGCTGATGGGACACGGAACGGCGCACCCGAGCAACGCTTTCTACGCTGCCATGATGTTCCATTTCCAGCAGCAGGATCCCCATATCTTCGTTGGCTGCGTGGAAGGAGCACCGGAAATCGACGCCATCAAAGAGATGTTGCTGGCCAAAAAAATCGGCAAAGCCTATCTGATGCCGTTTATGGCGGTGGCGGGAGACCATGCTCTGAACGACATGGCCGGCGACGAGGCGGACTCCTGGAAGTCGATTCTGACGGCGGCGGACGTCCAGTGTACGCCGGTTCTGAAAGGAATGGCGGAATACGACGATATCCTGAGCATCTGGGTGGATCATCTTGGCGCAGCGCTTGCCGGCTTCTGAGCAAATCCTCCAGGGAAACAAAACAGACCGGGCAACCGACCCCATGACGGCAAGAAAAACAAACAGAGCGGACGGTTCTCTCCCCAAACGCCTGCCCATGGGGATCCTGGCGGGATTTTTGTTGGCGGCGCTGGTCCTCATTATCATGACTTCCGCCAGCATGGGGTTTGTCCCTGTGTCTTTTACCGAGGCGGCACGAATCCTTTTCGTCCGTCTCGGCGGTCTTGAAAACGCGCTGGCGGGAATCGATCCGCTCCTGCCGGTCATCCTCCTGGAGGTGCGCCTGCCGCGCATCCTGGCCGCTGCCCTGGTGGGCGGGGGCCTGGCGGTTTCCGGCGCGGTTTTCCAGGGGATTCTGCTCAACCCCCTGGCCGACCCCTATACCCTCGGGGTCTCGGCGGGGGCGGCTTTCGGCGCCTCTCTGGCCTTTCTGCTCAACATCAGCTTTCTGGGCAACTGGTCCGTGTCCCTGTTCGCTTTCCTGGGGGCGGTGGCGACCCTGGCCGTGGTCATCCACCTTTCCTCCTCGGCGGGCGGCCTTTCCTCCAACAACCTGATCCTTTCGGGGATCATCGTCGCCGCCATCCTCGCCGCCGGCATCAGTTTCCTGAAATACCTGGCCGACGAACAGGTGGCGATCATCGTCTTCTGGCTGATGGGCAGCTTCGCCTCGCAGACCTGGTCCAATGTGTTCCTGGTACTGGTGGCTGTCGCCCTGGGCAGCACGGTTTTCGCCTTTTTTGCCCGCGACCTCAACCTGATGTCTCTGGGCGACCGCACCGCCGCCTCCCTGGGGGTGGAAACCCGCCGGACGATGCTGGTGCTGCTGGTCGCCGCCTCCCTGATAGCGGCCGTCTGTGTGGCCATCTCCGGCATTATCGGCTTCGTCGGCCTGCTGGTGCCCCACATGATGCGCGTCCTGACCGGTCCCGACCACCGCCGGCTGCTTCCCGTCTGCCTGCTGGCGGGGGCGGTTCTGCTGGTGGCGGCTGACACCCTCACCCGCGCCGTCCTGCCAAGGGAAATCCCCATCGGCGTCCTCACCGCCCTGATCGGCGGACCCTTTTTCTGTTATATTTTCCGCCGCCGGCAGATGCGTTCTTAAAGCCATGGCCGCTATCCTGTCCGTGGACGACATCGCTTTCAGCTACTCCGGAAACAGGTTCATCGAAAAGCTTTGTGCCCTTTTCGAAGAGGGAAAACTGTACGGTATCGTCGGCCCTAACGGCTGCGGAAAAACCACCCTGATCCACCTCCTGGCGGGATACCTGCGTCCCGGCGCGGGGCGCATCCTGCTGCAGGGCAAACCTCTGGCCCGCTACCCCAAAAGGGAACTGGCCAGAAAGATCGCCCTGGTGCCGCAGGATTTCGCGATCCATTTTCCCTTTTCCGTCAGGGAGCTGGTAATGATGGGCCGCTATCCCCACATGGCACGATTTTCGCCGCCATCCCACCTGGACCGGCAGCGGGTGGAGGAGGCCCTGGCTGCGACCGACACCGCGGCCTTCGCTCATCGCTATGTGACCGAACTGAGCGGCGGAGAGCGGCAACGGGTGGTGACGGCTCGCGCCCTGGCCCAGGACACCCCGGTCCTGCTCCTCGATGAAGCGGCCTCGAACCTTGATATCCGCCACGCCCTGGCTCTTTTCAGTCAGGTCCGGGAGCGGGTCGAAAAAAAAGGCGTGACGGCGGTTGCCGTTTTTCATGATATCAACATGGCGGCCCGCACCTGTGACGACCTGATACTGATGAAAGAGGGACAAATCGAGGCTGCCGGGCCGGTCGGGGAGGTGCTGACACCGGAAAACCTGCTGCGGGTTTTCGATATCGAAGCGCGAGTCCGCTTCGAACCCTTTATCGAAGCCGACCAGGTCATTTTCGCGGAAGCGCAGAAATGGACCATGAACTGAAAAACGGATTTCCCTTACCAGAAGAAATACCGATGGTCAGATTCAACATCAAAAAATGGCTTGTCTCCTGGGTGGCGTTCCTCGCTGCCCTTTTGACGGGCCTTCCGGCTTTCGGGGCGGCATCGTCCCTGGCTTTGGAAGGAAAATGGATCACCGACCATGGAGGAAAGCGGATACGGATCGATGCTCCCTTCAAGAGAATCATCTCCCTGTACGGCGCCCATACGGAGAACCTGTTCGCCCTCGGCGGCGCCGAGGCGGTCATCGGCGTCGGCCGAAACGACCGTTATCCGCCCCAGGCCCGGCTGAAACCGGTCTTCCACTACCGGGAAGACGCCGAAAAATTCCTCGCCGCCCGGCCCGATCTGGTTCTGATCCGGCCGATGATCGCCGGCGCCTCACCGCAGCTGATTCCCAGGCTCGAGGCCGCCGGCATTACGGTGGTCTCCCTGCAACCCGGCAACGTGGACGAGATGTTCCGCTACTGGCGCATCCTCGGCGCCCTCACCGGGCGGGAGGAGCAAGCCGAAGCCATGGTTGCCCAATTCCAGGCAAAGGTCGCCGCCTACCGCTTGCTGACGGCGTCGGTGACGCCCAGGAAAAAGGTTTTCTTCGAGGCGGTCCACGCCAAGATGAAAACCTTTGCCCCCGACGCCATGGCCCTCTTCGCCCTGGAATGCGCCGGCGGCATCAATGTGGCGGAGGAGGCGACAAGCGTTCGGGGGAGCAACATCGCCGACTTCGGCAAAGAGCGGGTTCTCGCCCTCGGCAACGACATCGACGTCTATCTCGCCCAGGTCGGTCCGATGAACCGGCCGACCCTGGAGACGATCCGCGAAGAACCGGGATTCCAGGCCGTCAGGGCGGTGCGCACCGGCGCCATCCATCTCATCGATGAGACCCTCGTCAGCCGACCCACTATGAGATTGGTGGAAGGAATCGCCGCCATCGGCGCCATCCTCTACCCCGACCGCTTCGGTTCCGAAGCCGTAGACGTATCGCCAACCACGGCGGGAAACGGCGATGCCCCCTAAAAAAAGTCCTTTCAATTATCGCCATGTTTGGCTTTCCCTGGTGGTTTCCGTCCTGTTGCTGACTATCGGCTGGCTCGGCGCGGAAAGCATCAGCGGCCGGATGCTGTCCCGGCAGTTGCTGTGGCCCCTGGTTCGGCTGATGGCCGTCATCGCCTGCGGCCTGGCCGTCGGGGAGTTGATCGAAGCCTCGGGGTGGAGCCGCCGCCTCGGTCTTCTAGCGCGCCCCGCTTTCCGCTTCGCCAATCTCGGCGATCGCTGTGGCGCGGCCTTCAGCGCCGCCTTTTTCTCCGGAACGGCGGCCAACACGATGCTCGCCGAATTCCACAGGGATGGAAAAATCACCACCCGCCAGCTTTTCCTGGCCAATCTCCTCAACCATTTCCCGGCCTATTTTCTGCACCTGCCCACCACCTTTTTCATCGTCCTGCCCCTTACCGGTAAAGCCGGCGCCCTTTATTTCCTGCTGACCTTTTCGGCCCTGCTGCTGCGTTGCGCCGGCTTTCTGCTTTACGGCCACTGCTTTGCAGCCGAAAACACCACCGCAGGCATCGATCCGGTGACGGAACCGACCAAGGAAAGAAAATTTTCTCTTACCCCTTTTATTTCCGCCATGGCGGACAAACTTCCTTATCGGCTCGCCGCCATCGCCGTCTATGTCATCCCCGTCTACATCCTCGTCTTCATCCTCAACGCCCTGGGTCTGTTCTCTTTGCTGCAGGAAAAGATGGCCCATCTGGTGTCGAACAGCTTCATTCCCCTGGAATCCCTCTCCCTGGTGATCCTCGGCTTCACCGCCGAATTCACCTCCGGATTCGCCGCCGCCGGCGCCTTGCTCGACGCCGGCGCCATTACCCTCAAACAGACAGTTCTGGCCCTGCTGATCGGCAACATCATCGCTTTTCCGCTGCGGGCCATCCGCCACCAGCTGCCCCGCTACGTGGGCATCTTTTCCCCGCGCCGGGGGCTGGAACTGCTGCTGCTGGGACAGGGCCTCCGAGTCCTCAGCCTGATGGCCGTCGGCACTCTCTATTACCTGCTTTGAGACATCCCATGAAGGGATTTCGCCGTTTTCTTTCCACCGCGGCCCGCTTTCCCCGGGATTTTTTTGCGGAGGCTTTTCTGTACCGCCTTCGGCAACCGTGATATCCTTTTCATCCGGCTTTCAGCCGGAAAAAATCATCTTGCCAGCCAACAACGTCCGGAATTCAGCATTTACCTCTTTATGCAGGGGTTGAAAACGGACCCACCCCCAACCAACGGAGACCCACCATGATCAAAGCAGCCGCCCGCCATATCCTGGTCAAAACCGAGCAGGAGTGCAACGATCTGAAGCAGAAGATTGAAAACGGCGCCGATTTCGGCGCAATGGCCAAGCAGTTCTCGAAATGCCCCTCGGGAAGACGGGGGGGCGACCTCGGGGAATTTACCCAGGGGCAGATGGTGCAGGAATTCGACCAGGTAGTCTTCAAAGAAGCAGTGGGAAAGGTTCACGGCCCGGTGAAAACTCAGTTCGGCTACCACCTCATTGAGATCACCCGGCGCGGAGAATAAAAAAGCTCCCTTATGGGGAGCCTTAAAGACAAAAAGCCCCGTGGAAATCCGCGGGGCTTTTTGGTTTTTAAAAGTATTTTTTTAAATTTTGTTCACGTTGGTCGACTGCGGTCCCTTTTGTCCCTGGACCACATCAAACCGGACGCGATCGCCCTCCGCAAGTGATTTGAAACCTTCCCCCTGAATGGCGGAAAAATGAACGAACACATCAGGTCCATTATCCTGTTTGATGAAACCATAACCTTTTGCGTCGTTAAACCACTTTACTGTCCCTTCTGCCATACTTTTTTCTCCTTTTTTCCCCTGCGGGGGCTTTGTCGGTCGCGCCCGTTTCAGCCAATCGCCAAAAAGAAAACCACACGGATCACCGGGGTCCGTGCGGCTTATTTTTCAACTGATATGTTTTTTTGACACCGTGTCATACACCTGAAACTTGCGCAATCTTCCTAATTCAGGACGGAAGATATCATGGGATATGGAGGAAAACAACTTCTTTCTTTCCTTTTTTTAACTCCCGTGAAAATTTTCTGTCCGTTGCTCAGCGGTAGATCAACTGGTGGGCGCCGGTGAAATAGGCCCGCCGCCCCTGGATGAGAATCAACAGGGAGGTGACGGCGACACTGCCGGTGATGGCGCACATGATGGCGATCTGGTATTTAACGGCGATCATCGGTTCGGTGCCGGAAAGAATCTGCCCCGTCATCATGCCGGGAAGGAAGACGATCCCCATGGCCGCCATGGAGTTGATGGAAGGGATCAGTGCCGCCCGGAAGGCACTGCGCACCAGGTCGAAGGCCGCCGTGCGGGAGGAAGCGCCGAGACACAGAGCCGTCTCGATCTCGTCCCTGCGTTCCTTCATCTCCGAGGCGAGGCGTTCCGCCGCCAGACTGGCGCCGGTCATCGAATTGCCGATGATCATGCCGGTCAGCGGAATCAGATAGCGGGGATCATACCAGGGTTCCAGGCCGACGACGATGTGGCAGAAAAAGAAGGTCATCACTCCGCAGCCGATGAAAATGGATGAAGTGACGATGGTATAGAAGCGCGGCATCCGCGTCTGGACCCGTGAGGCTACCGTCTGGATGGCGAAAACCCCCATCACGACAAGAATCAGCAAAACCGGCCAAGGGCTTTTCAGGGCGAATATCAGATGCAGGAGATAGCCCGCCGCCAGCAGTTGCACGCCCATGCGCAGGGCGGCGACCAGCAGAGCGCGCTCCTGACCTATCTGTTGCCAGCGGCTCAAGCCGACCAGAAAGAGCACGACCCCATAGACCACGGCGAGATCGCTGTACCCCAGATCGATGATCGCTTTCTCTTCCAGCATGGTCACTCTCCTTCGGCGGGGATCTCCGCCAGAAACCGGGTCAGTTGCGGGCTCTTGGGTTTGCGGAAAAAATCCGCCGCCGCCCCCTCTTCCAATATCCTGCCGTCCTCCAGATAAAGCCCTTTGTCGGCGGCCCTCTCCATCAGGGGGAGATCATGGCTGACCATGAAGATGGTCATCCCCTCCTCCCGGCACAGGCTCCGGAAGTTGGCGACCAGCTTTTCGGCGGTGGGACGATCGAGGGCGCTGGTGCCTTCGTCGAGGATAAGGATCTCCGGCGCGCAGAGGAGGCCGCGGGCGAGGTGGACGCGCTGCTGCTGTCCGGCGGAAAGGGAGCGGGCATCCTCGGCGATCAGGCTGGCCGGCAGGCAGCAGAGATCAATGACCCGGCGGATACGAGAATCGTCCTTGGCCGGCGGCTTGTCGCCGCCGATGACGAAGGGGCGTTGCAGGTTTTCCAGCACCGTTCCGGAAAACATGAAGGCTTTTTGCTGGATGAGCATCACCCGGCGGCGCAGATCAAGGGGGTTCCCTTCGCGAATATCGCGCCCATGAAACAGGATGCGTCCGGCGCTCGGCTCTTCGAGGCGGTTGAAAAGCCGGATCAGGGTGGTTTTGCCGCCCCCCGAGGGACCGATCAGCGCCCACATTTCCCCTTTGCCGAGGCTGAGATCGACCCCCTTGAGAATCTCTTTGGTCGTCCCCTTTTCAGCGTCGGTCCGGCTCTTGAAAACCCCTTCGGCGCTCAGCACCTCCGTCATCATCGGATCTCCTCCCGCAAGCGGGCCATGACCTTCTTCATATCCTCCCAGACTTCCCTTTTGCCGTTGGGATTGCGCAGCAGATAGGCGGGGTGGTAGGTGGGCATCAGCGGAATCCCCTCGTACTCCCGCCAATGTCCGCGCAGACGGCCGATGGGGGTGCGGTCGCGGAGCAGGGTCTGGGCGGAACAACGCCCCAGGGCGACCAGGAGCAGCGGGCGGATGGCCGCCAACTGGCGTTTCAGGAACGGCTCACAGGCGGCCACCTCTTCCGGCAGCGGATCACGGTTGCCGGGGGGCCGGCATTTGCCGACGTTACAGATGTAGACCTCTTCCCGGCTCAAGCCCATGGCGAAAAGAATCCGGTCGAGGAGCTGCCCGGCCTCGCCGACAAAAGGAAACCCCTGGAGATCCTCCTCCCGCCCCGGCGCTTCACCGACAAAAACCAGACGGGCATGGGGATTGCCGGCGCCGAAAACGATCTTCTGCCGTTTCTCCGCCAGCGGGCAGCGCCGGCATTCCCCCAGGTCGGCGCGGATCTCGTCGAGGGTTTCCGCCCCTGTCGCGGCAGACGGAAACGACCCCACCTGCGGCGCTGCGATGGGTGCCTCTTCTTTCTGAAAAGAGGCCGTCGCCGGCGGCAGAATTTCCTCCATGCCCATTTCCCGAAGCTCCTCCAGAAGATTACGGGTTCCCCGCAGGACTCCGCCCAGTTCTTGTCGCAACGAAGCAGTCATTCCGCACCTTTTTTGTGGAAAATATTCCCGGAAAGTATGGCACAAACCCCGGCCGGATGGAACCGCCTTCAGGAGCCATCATCGCGCTCCACGGATCCGGTTTCCCCTTTTCCGGGGATCTTCTTTCAATAGGTGCGCTCGGGAGCATCCCCCCGCAGCGGCCCAGAGTCTCCGGTAAACGACGAAAAACCTGCTATTATTGTGAGGAAACATTCTAACCCATTATTTTAACTAATCATTAACAATTTCTTCCGATTTGGCAGGCGTACCCCTATGCTCGAAAAATCCTCCATCCTCCCCCGCCTGGATTTAATCCTGATCATTTTTGGTCTCATTTTGACCCTTGCTCTGAGTTGGCTTTCCTGGCGTTCGCTTGATCGTCTGGTTGCAGGTGTCGTTGCCATCAGCGGGGCAAAAACCGCCGGAACGGATATCCACGATGCCGCCGCCGGCCAGGCCCAAACAGGGGTGGAAAGGAGATCGAGGGATTTTTACGCTGGCACTGACCCACTCCCATGGGCGGACCACGCGCCAGGGGACGGGAATGGAATCTTCCCTAATCGGCTCCGCCATCTCCAAAAGGAAGTCATGCAAGGCTGGCTGTTCCATGCCGGCACCCTGTTTCTGGGATTTGTCTCCTGCGGCTTGCTGGCGGTCCGGATACGGCGGGCAAAAATAGTCGGGACCACCGCTTCTCCGGAGCTCTTCTGTGTGGCAAGTCAAGCCTCGGGACAGGTCGGGAAAGGAGAAAGACCGCTACCCTATTTCCCCGCTCCCGTGACCGAAAACCAGTCGTGGGAGCCCAGCCATAAACTGCTCCAGCTGATTCTCGACAACATTCCCCAGTACGTCTTCTGGAAGGATCGTCATTCCATCTATCAGGGTTGCAATCGCAACTTCGCCCTGGCCGCAGGGGTCGGCGAACCGGAAAACATCGTCGGCAAAAACGATCATGACCTGGCCTGGGCCAACGAAGAATCCGACTGGTATCGCAAATGCGACCGGGAGGTGATGGACAGCGGCATCGCCCTTTACCATATCGCGGAAAGCCAACTGCGGGCCGACGGCAAAAAAACCTGGATCGACACCAACAAGATTCCCCTTCACGACGCCGCCGGGAAAGTGATCGGCATCCTCGGCACCTACGAGGACATCACGGAACGGAAACTGGTCGAGGAAAACCTGGCCAAGGCTTTAAAGGACGCGGAACAGGCCCGGGAAAAGATCGACGCCATTCTCAAGTCGATGACCGACGGGCTGCTTGCCGTCGATACCGAGGGACGAATCCAGCTGATGAACCGGGTGGCGGAAAAGATCGCCGGCATCGCCCCCGACTCGGGTCTGGCCAGGCCTCTGGAAAAGGTCATCGCGGAAAAAGGCCTGGTGGAGCAGATAGGGCGCACCCTGAAAGGGAAAGGACGCGGCAAGCCCCTGGAATGGAAGGTGTACGACCCGTCCAGCGGCAAGAACAAAACCTTGCTGGCCCTCACCAGCAAGGTCAAAAACCACCGCGGCGAGGTTACCGGCACCTTGACCCTCCTGCGGGACGTCACCCGCGAAAGGGAAGTCGACCGCATGAAAAACGAATTCATCGCCACTGCCGCCCACGAACTGCGCACCCCCCTGACCACCCTCATGGGATTCTCCGAAATCCTCATGAAACCGGAGGAATTCGGCATCGGCGGGGAGGAGCAGAAACGCCAGTTCGTGGCCGCCATTCACGAAAGCGCGCGCCGCCTGAACCTGATCGTCTCCGATCTCCTCGATCTGAGCCGCGTCCAGTCGGGACGGATGATCAGCCTTCATCGCGTTCCCTGGGACATCACGGCGCTGTTGCGGGAACAGGTCCGGAAATACCGCAGCGAGAAAAAACTCCACACCTTTACCTGCGCTTTTCCGGAGCAGGCGGTGCCGTTGCTCATCGATCCGGCCAAGCTGGAACAGGTGGCGGATAACCTGATAAGCAATGCGGTCAAATTCTCCGCTGCGGGGACAACCGTGCATGTCAGCGGTGAAATCATCGGCGACACCTTCCAGGTCACCGTTACCGATCAGGGCATGGGCATGACAGCCGAACAGGTGGAAAGGGCTTTTGACAAATTCTACCGGGTTGACACCTCGGATACCGCTCCCGAAGGATTGGGGCTGGGCATGGCCATCGCCAAGAATATCATTGAAGCCCATGGCGGCAGAATCTGGCTGGAAAGCGAGGTATGTGCGGGCACCAGGGCCTGTTTCAGCCTTAAACTGCCACAGTCGTCGCCGACAACGGACGGGGACAAAAACCTCCCGGACAAGAAGGGTGATCTGTTATAGTAAAACGATGTCCGTCTTCCCTGTAGCGATTGCCTTTCTCCTTCTGCTGCTGACCCCCGGCGACCTGTGGGCCTGGGGAATGGGCGTCCACCTCCAGGTAGGGTCGGAAATCCTCGCCAGTCTGGGGGTGCTCCCGCCCCTGGCGGCGGATGTGATCGGCCGTTTCTCCTTTGACTTTCTCTACGGCTGCATCAGCGCCGACATCACCATCGGCAAGAAATTCACCCATCATCTCCATCACTGCCATTCCTGGCGGGTCGGCCAAAAGATTCTCGATGCCGCCGACAGCGAGCCCCGCATGGCCTGCGCCCTGGGCTACCTGGCACACCTGGGAGCGGATACCATCGGTCACTCCTTTTTCGTTCCCTACAAAATGGTCCGCTCCTACAACACCCCCTTGCTCCGCCATACCTATTGGGAAATGAGGCTGGAAGCGATGGTCGACCCGACGGTGTGGAAGGTGGCCCAGGAGATCTCGCGGCGGGATTTCCGCGAAAACGACGCCATGATGCAGAGGGTGATCGCCGAGACCATTTTTTCGTTCAAAACCAACAAACAGATATTCAACTCCCTGCTCCTGTTGAGCCGCCTGCGCCAGTGGCGGCGGGTGCTTCTCTCCCATTCCTATGTCAGCAAATGGACCATCAGCGAAGAAGATGCCCTGGAATATCTCAGCCTGGCCAGGGAAGCCGCCCTCGACGTCCTCGTCCGCAAGGAGGAAAGTCCCTATTGGAAGGCCGATCCGACGGGAGAACGGGCGCTCCAGGCAGCCAAAATGATCCGCCGCAACCTCAACTCCCTGTGGCTGGACGGCAAACTGCCGCCCCGCGAGGCTCTGGAAATCATTCGCGAGCTGAAGGGGAAATTCCGCGACGGGATCACCCAGCCCGACAAGCTCCTGGAACTGCTCTCGGCCGAGTGAGGCTGGTGACTGGTGACTGGTGACTGGTGACTGGTGACTGGTGACTGGTGACTGGTGACTGGTGACTGGTGACTGGTGACTGGTGACTGGTGACTGGTGACTGGTAAGTATAATTCAATGGCGGAAACGGGCATAACAAAAAACAGTGATTTGTTCCCTTTCTATCGGGCTTTCATGCGCTGCGCCATGACCCTGCGCCGGGTTGCGAAGGGTGAGTGCCCTTGTCAGCGTCTGCGTTCGGCCGCGACCCGGTCGAGGATGCGCTCGGCCACCTGTTCTTTGGGCAGGCAGGGAAGGGTTTCGCAGTCGCCGTCGGCGGACAGCAGGGTGACGATGTTGGTGTCGGCGCCGAAACCGGCTTCGGGCCTGGTGATGTCATTGGCAACCACGAGGTCGAGGTTCTTGGCGGCCAGTTTGCGGCGGGCGTTTTCCAGAAGATTTTCCGATTCGGCGGCAAAGCCGATAACCAGCCGTCCCCCTTTGTTCCGTCCTATCTCGGCCAGGATGTCCAGGGTCTTCTCCAAACGCAGGGTGAGCCCCTCCGTCTCTTCCTTTTTCAGCTTGCGGGAAAAAGGCTCCGCCACCCGGAAATCGGCCACCGCCGCCGCCATGATGACCACAGAAACTTCGGCAAGACGGCCGAGTACGGCCTGACGCATCTCCTCGGCGCTGACCACGGGAACGAACTCCACTCCGGCCGGCGCCGGCAGACTGGTCGGCCCCGCCACCAGGATCGTCCGCGCCCCCCGCAGCCGAGCGATCCGGGCCAGGGCAAAGCCCATTTTCCCCGAAGAGAAATTGCCGATGAAGCGCGCCGGATCGATCTTTTCCACCGTCGGCCCGGCGCTGACCAGCACCGTCTCCCCGAGCAAATCACGGTCATGGAGCAGGCCCTCGATCTCAGCGAAAATCCGCTGGGGATCGGGGAACTTCCCCTGCCCTTCGGTGCCGCAGGCCAGGGCTCCGGTATCCGGCTCCAGAATGCGGCGCCCCAAGCCGGCCAGCTTGCGCAGATTCTCCTGGAGAATCGGATTCTCCCACATATTGACATTCATCGCCGGAACGAACAGAACCGGCGCCCTG
Organism: Deltaproteobacteria bacterium; assembly: GCA_012729375.1. Lineage (GTDB taxonomy): Bacteria > Desulfobacterota > Desulfuromonadia > Desulfuromonadales > JAAYDE01 > JAAYDE01. Next base: position 80,402 of record JAAYDE010000073.1, read on the forward strand.
GTCGCCATCAGGGTGGTGGAGAGGAGATCGTCGGCGATGCCGCAGGCCGCTTTGCCGATCAGGTTGGCGGTGGCCGGAGCGATGACGAAGAGGTCGGCCCTTTCGGCCAGGGAGATGTGGCCGATATCCTGCTCACGGATGAGATCGAAAAGATCGCTGTGCACCGGCCGCCGGGAGAGGGTCTGGAAGGTCAGCGGGGTCACGAACCGGCGGGCGTTTTCGGTCATCACCACAAAGACCTCGGCCCCCGCTTTGGTCAGCAGGCGAAGCAGTTCCACCGCCTTGTAGACGGCAATGCCGCCGCACACGCCGAGAACGATCTTTTTCCCATCCAGACTACCGGCATTCTCCTTAAGGCAGTTCATAACGGGCCTCCCGCCTTGGCCAGAAAGGGGTTGTGGGCTTTTTCCCGGCCGATGGTGGTGCCGGGTCCGTGCCCTGGATGGACAATGGTCTCATCGGGAAGGGTCAGCAGGCGTTCGCGGATGGAGGCCATGAGAACGGCGAAATCACCGCCGGGAAGATCGGTCCGGCCCACCGAGCCGGCAAAAAGGGTGTCGCCGGAAAAGAGGTGCCCCGCGACCAGAAAGGATACACCGCCGGGGGAATGGCCCGGTGTATGGATGACGCTGATTGGCAGGTCGCCGATGGCAAGGATCGCGCCATCCTCCAGAAACCGGGAGGGAGGCGGGGAGGCTTCCAGACGGCAGCCGAACATGGCCCCCTGAGAGCACATCGCCTCCAGCAGCTTGCAGTCGTTCCGGTGAATCAGCAGGTCGGCGCCGCTTTTCCTGATCAGTCCGGCGTTGCCGCCGACATGGTCGAAATGGCCGTGGGTGTTGGCCACGGCCCGCAATTGGAGCTTTTCCGCCGTCAGCAGATGCCAGATTTCTTCCTCGTCGCCGCCGGGGTCGATGACCAGCGCCGCACGGCTCCGGGGGCACGCCACCAGGTAGCAGTTGACATCCAGAGGGCCGACGGCCAATGCGTGGAGAATCATCGTTTATTCCTCCTCGGAGCTGCGGGTGAAAAACAATTCCAGGTTCTTGCCTTTGAGTTGCTCGCCCAGACTCACGCGCAACTCCCGGCCGCCGCCCGATCTGTTTTCCCTGGCTTGCGGCGCGGGCTTTTTGGGTTCCGCTGCTGCCGGCTTTTGCGAAACGTCGGCGGCCGCTTCCCGCTCGCCGGCGGCTCTTTCTCCGCCGAAACCTTTGAAGAAGTAGCGCTCCAAAAGACGGTGGTAGCCGGTCCAGGATTCGTCTCCGTTGCAATCGTTTTCCAGGTGGAGGCGGACGGCGCTGATCTTGGCGTCAAGGTCGTCGAGCATGTTGAGGATGACCGCTTCCAGGGTCTTGGGACGCTTCGGGGAGCCGAAATCGTACTGGCCATGGTGGGAGAGCAGGAGATGCTTGAGGATGACCGCCTTTTCGGCAGGGAAGTCGGGGATGTGGCGGATCTTCTCGGTCACCATCTCGACGCCGAGCATGATATGTCCCAGCAGTTTGCCGTCGTCGGTATAATCGAAACTGCGCCGGAAGGAGAGTTCCGTCGTCTTGCCGAGATCGTGAAGCAAGGCCGACGTCACCAGCAGATCCCGGTCCAGGTCGCGGTAACGGCGGCTGATTTCCTCGGCCAGGTCGGCCACCGCCAGGGAATGCTCCAGCAGCCCGCCGACATAGACGTGGTGCATGCTCTTGGCGGCAGGCGCCAGGCAGAAACGGTGGAACAGCCCGTCATCGGCGATGATCCCCTCGAGGAGGGCACGGTAATGGGGGTCTCTCACACCTTGCGCCCGGGCAACGAATTCAGCCGCCATCTCCTCCCGGTCGCGGGGGGCGGTCGGCAGGTAATCCGCCAGATTAACCTCCTTTTCGGGAAGGGGCTTGAGTTCCTGCACCACCAGCTGCATTTTGCCGAGGTAGCGGGAGGCCCGCCCCCGCACCCAGAGAAAGTCGTCCTTGCGGAAGCGGTCCTCCAGTTCATCCACCCGGTCCCAGATCCGCCCCTCCAGTTCGCCGCTGCGGTCCATGAGACGGATGGTCATGTAGGGCTTGCCGTTCTTGGCCATGGCGGTCACTTTGTCTTTGACCAGAAAGGTGCTTTCCACCAGATCCCGCTCCTGGATATCGTTGACAAATTGCGTTTTCACGAATCGATTCCGCTTCCTTTCATCTTGGTGAGAATGAGATCGGCGGTTTTCAAACCATCCACCGCCGCACTGATGATACCTCCGGCATGCCCCGCGCCCTCTCCCACGGGATAAAGCCCGGGGTGGGACAGGGAAGCGCCGTCTTCTCCCCGCAGGATGCGCAGCGGAGCCGAAGTCCGGCTTTCCACGCCGATCAGCACCGCTTCCCGGCTCAGAAAACCGGGCAGGCTCCGTTCGAAACAGGGAAGCGCGCCGGTCAATTCCTCCACGGCAAAGTGGGGAAGCAGCGTCCTCAGATCGGCCTCCCGCCATCCCGGCCGCACCGTGGAGCGCAACGGACCGTCGCCGATGCCAAGAAAGGCGAGGAGATTCTGCGCCGGCGCCCGGTAGTCGCCGCCGCCGGCACGAAAGGCCCGTTCCTCCCAATGCCTCTGAAAATCGATGCCGGCCAGGGGGTGTGACGAAGGGAAATCCATGGGCTTCACCGCCACCACCAGAGCGCTGTTGGAAAAAGTCCCGGCCCGGTCGCGGCGGCTCATGCCGTTGACCACCATCCTTCCCGGTTCGGAACAGGCGCTGATTACCTCCCCGCCGGGACACATGCAAAAAGAATAGGTGCCCCGTCCGTTGCGCGGATCGTTGTGACTGAGGCGGTAATCGGCGGCAGGATAGCCGGGAAGGGACGGCTGTCCCCACTGGATGTTGTTGATCAGCAGCGCCGGATGTTCCACCCGCAGGCCGATGGCGAAGGCTTTGCTCTCCATGGCCACGCCCGCCTCGTACAACATCCGGCAGGTATCGCGGGCACTGTGCCCGCAGGCCAGAACCAGGGCCCGGCAGGGGATCTCCTCGCCGCCGCCGACCAGGCCGCCGGCAATTCCCCCCTTGCCGGTCACTAGACCATCGAGGCGGGTACGAAAGCGGATTTCCACGCCGAGATCGCCAAGGAGCCGGCGGAAGCGGACCAGCAAGGCACGGAGGCGGTCGGTGCCGACATGGGGCTTGGCCTGAATCAGAATGTCTTCCGGGGCGCCGCAGGCGACCAGGGTCTGCAGCACCAGCGGAATCCACGGACTGCCGATGCGGGTGCTCAGCTTGCCGTCGGAGAAGGTACCCGCCCCCCCTTCCCCGAACTGGACGTTGCTTTCGGCGTCGAGGGCGCCGTCACGCCAGAAGGCCTCCACGTCGCGGACCCGCTCCGCCACCGGCCGGCCCCGCTCGATGAGGACAACCCGCGCCCCGGCCTGGGCCAGCCGCCAGGCGCAAAACAGACCGGACGGCCCCATCCCCGCCACCAGTGCTCGAAAAGGCCTGCGGCAGCGGATCAGGTCGGGCGGACACCATGCCGGAGCAGTGCCGAGGCGAGCGTTGCCCCGTTCCCTGCGCAGCAATTCCGCCTCGTCGTCACACTCAAAATCGACGGTGAAAACCTGCAGGATCTTCGGTTTGCGCCGGGCGTCGATCCCCCTGCGCACCACTTTGAGGGAGCCGATCCGGCGCGGAGGCAGATTCAACAGGCGGGCGACCCGCTCAAGCAGACAGGCTTCATCCTCTTCCGGAGCGAGGGTTATCTGGCTGAGCCGCAAAGTCATGGGGGATCAGTCCCGAACGGCGATGCCCATAGCGCCGGCCGCCACCTCCCCCGCCTCCTCCCGGCTCCAGGGAATCTGGATATGGAAGACCGCCCCAGGTCCTTCGCTTTCTTCCACGAAAATGGCGCCACCGTAAGATTTGACGATGCGCAGCACGACGGAAAGGCCGAAACCGATTCCCTTTTCCTTGGTGGTGAAGAACGGATCGAAAATCTTGGAAAAATTTTCCCTGGGAATCCCCGGCCCGCTGTCGGCGAGGATCAGATGAACAAAACGGTCATCGTGAAAGAGGCGAATCTGCAAATCCCCCCCCCTGCCGACCATGGCCTGCACCGAGTTGCTGATCAAATTGGTGAAGATCTGCTCGATCTCTCCGGCGTCGGCCGTGATCCGCGGCAGGTCGGGGCCGAAATCGCAATGCAGACGGATTTTATGGGCTTTGAAAGTGGAGGAAAAAACCTCGGCCACCCGCTGCGCCACCTCCGGAAGAAAAATCTTCTCGGGCGAAAAGTGGGAACGCCTGCTAGTGGCCAGCAGCTTGACCAGAATGCCGTCAATGCGGTCCACTTCCTGAAGAATCTTCTCGGCGCAGGCCGCGTTTTCCGAAGCCTTGTCAGCCTCAGACTGCAGGACCTGGGCGAAAAGGCCGATGGCGTTAAGGGGATTGCGGATCTCATGAACCATGCCGCCCACCACATGTCCCAGCGCCGCCAGCTTCTCGCTGATCAGCAATTCCTTGTGGGCATCCTCCAACTCCTTGGTCTTCTCCTCGATACGCCGCTCCAGTTCCTGGTTCCAGGATTCGATTTCCTTGAGCAGGCGCTCCCGCTCCCGAAGCAGTTCCTGGTTGCTCAGTTCGGCGCGGCGGATGCGCAGCACATTGCCGATCCGCTCCAGCAGGTCATGGCTTTTGAAGGGCTTGAGGATGTAATCGGAGGCCCCCGCTTTCATCAGTTCAACGGCAATCTCCTGGTTTCCTTTGCCGGTCAGCATGACGACATAGGTTTGCGGATAATCCTGGCGGATGCGCCGCAAAGTCGTCATCCCGTCCATTCCCGGCAGCATGTAGTCGAGCAGAGCGATGGCCGGGCCCTTCTCCGCCACCAGGCGCAGCCCCTCCTCTCCGCTTTGCGCCTGAAACACCTCGTAACCCCGGCTCCCCAGCACCAGAGCGGCCAGTTCGAGGATCATCGGTTCGTCATCGATCACCAGAATCCCGTTATCCATGATCATCCCTTCCCTTTGCCGTCATAACCGCTTCAGGATACCTTCCCGCAAGCCGCCTTTACAAGTCCAAAACCATCTTCCGCGAGCCCCTTGCCCCGACAAAAAATGAGTCACGGCACCCTTGCCGCCCTCCTCCGGAAACGGGAGTGGTGATGTCCTCCCACCGGAAATCAACTGGCGGGAAACCTCCGTTGAGATTCTCGATCCTTGGTCGATAACCGTGAAAAGGAGTAACCGTGCCGAGACGAAAGACAAAAATATGTCCCTCGTGGTATATTTCTTTTCTAAGATTGTCTATTTTTATTTAAAAATTTCACCGCGACATATTATTAAATCATGCGCCCTTAAAAATATATTGAAATTAAAGGCCAGAACGGCGTTTGTTTTAATTTGTTTTATATAACTTAAGAGAGCTCCCTCTAGGCTATTTTTCTTGCTGCAGACAATTACAGGGATTTTTTCCGAAATGGAACATTTTTTAATTTTTCAAATTGTTTCATTTTAACAAAACGGCGGTCTTTTATCGAGACCAGCAGGATGCAAGCAGTTTCCTGCTTTTGTTCAACCCAATCCGGAGCCGGTGACGGAGGTGCCTGTTGAAAATTTTTCCGTCAGACAAATCCTTCACCTTTTTCCAATCCTCGGAAAAAGGTTTCACTCTCATGGAACTGATACTGATCATCACACTTTTAGGCATCATGGCGGCGATTGCCGTTCCGACGATCAGTTCCTGGGCGCCGATCTATCGACACAAAAGCGCCGCCAGGAATCTTTATTTACATCTGCAGAAAGCCAGAAGTGAAGCGGCTAAAAGAAATGTTACGGTAAATTTCAATTTCACCGCCGCGACCGGAACCCAATGTCAGGATGAAAGCTTTGAATTCAAGAGCGGCTCCGGAGAGAGTGTGATGAAATATCATGTGGGCAAAGGTTTTCGTATTTCCAAACCTGCCGCGGGCAAATTTCCGGAGGGGTTTCAAATGAACGGACTTCCCGTCGACACGTCGATAGAACCCGTTCCGAAGTGGGAGATTGACATCTTGCCTTGCGGCGGCAACCGCCCCTACCGCGTTACCCAAACCAAGGCGGGCGGACTGATCTTGGAACAGCCTTAACAACCGCAAAACTCCGTTGGAGCGTTTTTTGTCATTACAGCTCGAGAAAACTTCCGGCGGCCCGCTTCCATGGGCTTCTTCAGGCGGCGGTGAAAATATCCGCAAGACGCCGCGGGGAAAGTGAAATTTCAGGCCATGAACGCCAAAAAAAATCAAGCCAACGGATTCACCCTGGTCGAACTTCTGATTGCCATTGCCATATCGGGGATCCTCATGACAGGGGTTTATGCTGCTTTCAAATCCCAGCAGGACAGTTACCTGGCCCAGGAACAGGTCGCCGAGATGCAGCAGAATATCCGTGCCGGACTCCATTTCATGGCCCGGGAAATCCGCGAGGCTGGATACGATCCCGAGAACACACTGGGTGCCGGCATCGTTACGGCGACCGCCGGGCGCCTGGGTTTCACCAGGGCCGAACTGGACGCGGATGGCAAACCGACGGGCGCTAGTGAAGAGATCCTCTATGGATTCAAAAATGAGGACGACAGCGAGCCAAACGGCATGGCTGACGGCGGAGTCGCCTCTTTGGGCAGATCCGTCGATGACGAAGGCTTTGAACCCGTTGCCGACAATTTTCAGGCCATCGAGTTTTTCTACCGGCTGGCCGACGGTACCCAAACGACAACACCCAACAACGCCCAACTCGCCCAGATAAGAACCATTCGTATTTCGATGCTGGCCAGGGCACGCCACCCGGACCGCAACTTCCGGGATTCCAACGTCTATCAGACCGCCTCGGGAGTAGAGTGGGGGCCGTTTAACGACAATTTTCGCCGTCGCTTCCAGATCATGACGGTATACATGCGCAACATGGGGATGTAGATGAAGAAGACAGCATCCGCACAACGCTCTGCGGGCTTCACTTTGTTGGAGGTCCTGATTGCCCTGGTGATTTTCTCCATCGGCATTCTCGGGGTCGCTTCCATGCAGACATCAGCCATTTCAGGAAATTTTCAGGCCAATCGGCTGTCCCAGGCGGCATCCTGGGCCAGCGACCGGATAGAGATCCTGATGGCCCGCGACTATGACGATCCCCTGCTCAACGCAACGGTGCCGGCGGGGACGGAAGCCGCGGCGGTTCCTGCCGCGCTGGATAATCTGGGTACAGCCCGTGCGCCCGCCGCCTCTCCTGATGGCTTCGAGGTCTATTGGAATGTCGCTGAAAACTACCCTATCGAAAACTGTAAAACCATTCGGGTGCTGGTGAGGCGCAGCGATAAGGGCATCATGAAAACCGTCGCCCAGAACTTCGTCAAAATGAGGATGAACTGACATGAGGACAAGGCGTTTCCTGACAGGGACCTTGCGCGATGAAAGCGGATTTATTCTGCCGGTAGCGATGATTCTGTTGTTTGTGCTGGTGATCATAGGTATTTCCGCGACCGATACGACGTTTTTTGAACTGCAGATCGCCGGCAACGATCGCGCCCTCAAGGAAGCCTTCTATGGGGCCGAGGGGGGGCTTGAGGTCGGCGCGGAACTGGTGGAGCAAAGCATCTGGGACTCCCTGGAGAACGCCGTGATCGACGGCACCACGGTTCGCCTCGGCAGCCTGGTCATTGTCAACAACGATTATACCAATCTGCACCTTAACCCATACGCAGCGCCGGACAGTATCAATCTGAACAATTTCAATGCCGATGCCTTCTTCAGCTATGAAGTTTCCACCCCCGCCCAACAAACGGTGCCGCGCACGGAACTGAAGATCGTCGGATACGGCGTCCAGACCCACGGCGGCGCCCTCCAGCAGTTGGCCGGTTACGAAGGGGCGGGCAAAAGCGCCGCCAGCGGCGGAGGCGGCCGCATGTACGATATCCACTCGGTAAATCATGGCCAGAACAACAGTCTGTCATGGTTGCTGATTGAATGGCTGCACGCCCTGTAACTTGCCCGTTTCCAAAGGCTCGGCGGCCTTGCACAAGTTGCCGGGAAATTCCCGGCAGGAGTTCCCTGACCACGGACAATCATGATGCGCGTTTTGTCGCGGAGGCGTACGGTGAAAACAATGGAAAAGAAACCCTTGGCGATATGTTTTTTTGTTTGCGGACTGGTTTTTGCTGGGCTGACGGCATCGGCAAGCCATGCCAATGTCTGCTCTCTCGGCACCGCCGAACCGCCGTTTCTGCAGGCAGGCGTCGAGCCCAACCTGCTGCTGATGATCGACAATTCGGCGAGCATGTACGACCTCGCCTATGTCAATGCCGCCGACGACGCCTCCGGTTACTGCTACGACGACAGCTACGCCTCGGGAAGTTCCTACGCGGGATACTTCGATGCCGACGCCTGGTACGCCTATGAGTCGGGCAGGTTTGTCAAGACGACCGCCCCGGCGGCCTGCAGCAGTCCTACCTATAAAAAATCCTCAGGCGGCGCCGATGAGATCTGTCTGAAAGTATCCGGATCGACGGTTTCCGCCTTTGCCGCCAAGGGGAACTTTCTCAACTGGGCGGCTTCCTCCAAGATGGACATCGAAAAAAAGATCCTCACCGGGGGGAAATACGACGCGGCCAACGGCGTTCTGGTCATGGAATCCCGCGGCTGCCTGGAAAGGCGCTTCATCAAGAAGACGGCTTTCGATTCCGGCGGGCACCTGACCCTGGCGGTGAGGCCGCCCACCGCCGCCGAAAAGAACGGCACGACCGACAACACGACCCGCATTGAAATCTACCCCGTATCCTCCACCGGATACAACCACGCGGCCTGCCAGCAGGCCGTCGA
>JAAYDE010000074.1 GCA_012729375.1 Deltaproteobacteria bacterium
CCAAATGAAGCCAATGGGCGTAAAGATGGCCAAGGCCTGAGTTGGCGATGATTACAGCGCTGACCAGGGCAAGCATAAGGAGAATACTGCCGCTAACCTCCTTTTTGAAAAACCAGAGATCAGGTATGTAGCTTTTTTTTTCATCCATGGTCCTAGTATCTCCTACACCGTATTCGTCAATTAGAAGCAAAAAAGTCCCTCTGCTTCCAGAGAGCCTTTTTTGCTTCTAAATGCCTGTCTATTAATTTTAATGATATTATATTTATTCTACGCCAATTTCAGTTTTAAAGGCAGAAAGAAGGTACCGTTATATCAAAAGGTGATCAGGACAATTTCCAACATGGATCCCTTATGTCATGATGTTTTTTTCGCGTCGGAAGGGGGCGTTTTCGCAGGTGCCTTCGCGAACAACTTCATGTACAGAACCACACCCATGCCCAGGCAAAAGACGATAAACCCGATCATCATGGTGGTTGGGTTGTTGTCTTTTCCTCCGACATACAGGATCGGCGTGCCCATTAGGGCCAGAAGACTGGCAACTATGAGAAGTTTCATTTTTTTATTCATATCTCGCTCCGCTCAAATGGCGTTTCGTGGCTTGACGGTTTTCCCAGTCGCTAAATCAGCAAGACGGCCAGGCCAATTACGGCCGCAAGGCCCAAGGCGACCACCATCGTGACGCGGAGCACGTCACCCTCCGAGCCCAGAATGCCCACGGTAGTAGTGCCAAGCAGGACGTTGCCGGGGGCGATGGTGTTGCCCGCCGCCGCCCCGGCAGTCTGGGCCGCAAGGAGGGTCGCCGGGTTGCCGCCAATAACTTCAGCCGCGGTCTGTTGGAAAGTGCTGAAGAGAATATTGGCGGCCGTATTACTGCCGGTCATGAAGGCCCCGAGGACACCGACGAAGGGAGACATAAAGGCATAATAATCACCCGTGGCGTTGCCGACACCATAGGCCAGAACGTTGACGGAGCCGGTTTCGCGCATCAGGACCGACAGACAAACCAGAGAAACCATCGCAATAGTGGCCGGAATGCACTTTTCAATAGTGGAATGGAGGATACGCCCCAAGCCTCCGGGCTTAACGTAGCCCTTTGCGTTAAAAATGATGTAGCCGATCACGGCCGAAAGAAAAAGGAAAGTGGCGCCGTGAGAGAGGGGACGGAAGGCCCCGTATGCCAATGCTTCGGCACTGGTGAAACCAAAACCGGTCGTGGTTGCCGGGAAGTAAAGGCTCCACTTCCATTGTCCCAAAAAGCTTTTTAAGGGTTGAATGAGGCCGACACCCAGGGTAAGGGCAAGCAGGATGTAGTATGGCGAAAAGGCCAAATGAAAACCCATCTCCTTTTTTCCGCTGACACTTTGTATCTTTACATCGGTTTCCGGCATCAGAACGGGGGATTCTTCCGGGGGAATGCTTGAGGGTTTATTGTACCAGTGTGTGCGACCCAAGGCGAAAACAACCAAAAAGCCCAAAACGCCGGCAATAAATCCGTTGAGGTTATCGTTCCATTGGCCGAGAACCAGGGTGCCGCCACCCTGCAAAAGAGAAATGATGATGACGGCCGGCAGTCCTTCTCTGATCCCTTTCATGCGGCCATACAGCCAGCAGATGGTGAGACCGGCCACAATGTTGAACAACCAGATGAAGATCCCCGCATAAAATGCCGTAATCGCCGCATCGGCGGGTCCTATCTGGGTCACTTCCTTAAGGGCCAGCCAGGCCACCGCGAGGGTGCCGAAGGTGTTGTTCCAGGCATGGCCAATTAAAACGATGATAACCGCGGCCAGAGGCCTGACACCGATTCCAACCAGAAGCGGGGCGGCGATGGCGACAGGTACTCCAAAACCTGTCACCCCCTGCAAAAAGCCCGCGAAACCCCAGGAAAAGGCCATGATCTGGAGCAGCCGGTTCGGCGTTATGCGCTCGATACCTTTCCGGAAAGGTTCGAAAGCCCCGGCTTCATTAGTCACCGCGTAGATCAGAATGGCCGGCCAGACCACGATCAGGATGGAAAAGATGGCGCTCCAGACGCCTTTTACGGTTGACAGGGCCAAGGTTTCCATCGGTGTGCGGAAAACGAAAACGGAGATAAGGGCAACGAAAATCCAGGCCAAGGCCCCTGCTTCGGCCGCTCCCCACCGATACTTCACCAACAGAATCAAAAGCAGAATTAATGGAAAAATCGCCGCCAGCCAATTGCCCCAGGTAACCGGTATGATGAAATCCAGTAACTGCTTACTTCCTTCCGTTGGCGCAGCGAAGCAGACAAAGGGCAAGGCCAGGAAGAGAAAAAGGGTCGCGAAGGTAACCCATCTATTTGTTTTCATATCTTTTCCCCTTCTGTTGTGGAATTTTTCTGGCGTCAGACCTCAGTAACGAGAAGGCTCCGGAACGATCTTCTGGCTCTCAATGTCTTTCCGAATCTTGGCGACATGATTCTCTCTTTTGGGGTTGGGCAGGCTGTTGATGAAATCCTCGGAAGACATGATCTGGATTCCTATGTTCTTCATGTCGAAGAGATTGGCCTGGTGGACTTCATCGGTTTTGGCTCCGGTACCGTCAGTAAGAACAGTCACTTCGTAGTCAAGGGAATTGGCGTCCCAAACGGTTCCGCGAATACAATTTGGGGTCTGCACACCGGTGACAACCACATGGTCAACACCCAGACGCCGGAGCAGCAAATCAAGTTCGGTCTGGAAGAAAGCGCTCCAACGCTGCTTCACAACGAGGTACTCACCATCGATCGGCTTCAGGTCATCGAGAATTTCCGCTGATTTGGTTCCGCGAACGAGGCTTGTCCCGGCCTTGACGAAACCCCCATACCGGGTGAGTTCCACATCGCTGCCGTCGGCCCGATAAAACCGGAAAACATGGACGATCGGCAACTTGTGTTTCCGGCAGGCATCCAATACCTCCTTAATTTTCGTGGAAACCTTCATGGCTCCAAATACTTCGAAAGGGGCTCCCGGCAAGCAAAAATCATTCTGCATGTCAATAATCAACAAAGCGGTTTTGCTCATCTTCTTTTCTCCTTTGTTAAGGTTGTCGGATGGTAGATTAAGCCGCCTTAGAATCAATGGATTTTTAAACGCACAAACTCATTGACTAAGATAGAACGGGATTAACGGGCAAGGACAATACCTAGATTCCAATTCTATAAAAATCTTATCAAATAAAAAGAAATTGAAAAGCCCAGCCAAAATCAGTCCATCTTCAGTCAAGTTAATATTTTTTCATCTAATTTTAAAATTTATTTTTATACCCTTGTTTTGTCGAATTAGATCGAAGCGAAAAATCAAAGAACTGAAAATCAGGCTGTAAGTGTTTTTTCTGTTTTTTGAAGCATTCCAAAAAAATCAATTATTTGCTTAAAAAGAATTGTTAAAAAAAATTTTCTATTCCAATAGAAAATAAACCAAACCGAAAACGACGTAAATAAGCAGTAATTACACACAAAATACCAATACCATATAGGTAGGATTTTTTAATTTTTAAATAAGCTCCGGGAGTTCCCTCCCCTCCCTTCTCGCGTCACACCTTTTGACAAGGAATAAAACACCCCGGCAAGAAAAACGGCCAAAAACACCACCGTTTTCCGTTGCGCCATTGCCAACGATGGTACTTTCTGCCATAAATAGATTAGCGTCATCCTTATCCGCCCCAGTGTCAAAAGGAAGTCATGTTCAACTTCTTTGCCGAAATCAAGAAAAAATGGGGTCCTGGGCGCACACCAAAGACAAATTGACGGAGCAAATCACGCCGTTGGCATATTTTTACAATCATCTCTTCCCGGCGCCCCAGTGGCCGTCGAGGAAAAAGAAAAGGGTTTTATGGGCCGAAAGATATTGATCAACGCCGACCATCCCGAGGAAAGCCGCATCGCCATCGTGGAGGACGGCGTCCTCGTTGAATACGAGGTGGAATTCACCGGCAAGGAACAAAACAAAGGGAATATCTACAAAGGGGTTGTGGTCAACGTGGTGCCCGCCCTGCAGGCGGCCTTCGTCGATTACGGCGCCGAACGTCCCGGCTTCCTGCAGAGCGGCGACATCAATCCACGCCTGCTGACAAGCGATGGGGAAAACCCTGCCCAGGGCGCCTTCCGCATAGAGAAGCTTCTCAAACCGGGGCGGGAACTGTTGGTCCAAGTAGTCAAGGACGCCCGCGGCACCAAGGGGGCGGCGTTGACCACCGAACTCTCTCTGCCGGGACGCTTCATGGTTTTGATGCCCTATGACGACACCCGGGGGGTGTCGCGGAAGATCGATGAGGAGGCCCAGCGCAAAAAAATCAAAGAAACCATGGCCTCCCTGGAACTTCCTGAAAACGTCGGCTACATTGTGCGCACCGCGGCCATCGGCCAGAAAAAGGAGGAACTGAAAAAGGACATCGACTATCTCCAGCGCATCCACGAAAAGGTTCAGGAACTGGCCGCCAAGGCCAAGGCTCCGGCCCTCATCTACCAGGAATCAAACCTCGTCATCCGCTTCCTGCGGGATTATTTCAGCACCGACATGGATTCGGTGCTGATCGACAATCCCCAAGTCTATCAGCAGGCGATCGATTTCTTCAAGGACGTGCTCCCCGACTATGCCGGCCTGGTTAAACTCCACCGCGAAAAGCGGCCGATTTTCTCCCGCTATCAGTTGGAGGAGCAGATCGCCGCCATCTCCAAAAACAAGGTACTCCTTCCTTCCGGCGGCTCGATCGTCATCGACAGCACCGAAGCGCTGGTCGCCATCGACGTCAATTCGGGAAAAACCCTCGGCGAGGGGAATGTGGAGGCCACCGCTTTCAAAACCAACCTGGAGGCGGTTGCCGAAATCGCCCGCCAGTTGAGGCTCCGCGACCTGGGAGGGCTGATTGTTCTGGATCTCATCGACATGAGGGACCGCGCCCACATCCGCGATGTGGAAAAAGCCCTCAAGGAGGCACTGAAAAAGGACAAGGCGCGCATCAACCTCTCCCGTATCAGCAAATTCGGCCTCCTCGAGATGAGCCGCCAGCGGATCAAGCCAACTCTGGGCGAACAGTCATTCTTTGCCTGCCCCTACTGCCAGGGAAGCGGCCGCCTGAAGCGGGTCGAGGCCCAGGCGGTGACCGTCCTGCGCCGCATTGCGGCGGCCCTCATCAAGGGGGAAACGGAATGCCTGGAAGGGGAACTGCCCCTGGACACCGCTCTCTATCTGCTCAATGAAAAACGCTCCTCCCTGACCGAAATGGAGGAAAAATACCACAGCCGGATCGTTCTCCGCGGTTGCGCCGACGCCCTTCCCGATCATTTTGAGTTGAAGGTTTACAACAAGGAAAAAGCAACCGCCGAGGGGGAAGCTGCGATCACAGCAGCAGCAACAACGACGGCTCAGCCCCCCCTTGCCGTCCCGGCGTCACCGGCTGGCACGCCACCGACCGCGACCGGGGAAACAGCCGCGGAGAAGGAACCCGCCGCAGCCGAGCCCGAAAAGAAAAAAGCCCCACGCAAAAGGTCCCGACATGGCCGCGCTGTCACCAAAAAGGAGACAGCCACGGCAAAATCCACCGGTTCGCCAAGCGCCACAACGGAAGCTCCCGTCGCGCCGCCGCCCTCCGCGGTGACGGAAGCACCTCCCGCGGAAACAAGCCTGCCATCCTCTCCCTTGGCAGAGGAAAAAACAGGTGCCGAGAAAAAACCGGCCCGTTCCTCTTCACGAAGCCGTCGGCCCAGGACCAAAAAGGAGACGGCGCCGGAATCCCCGCCCCTTTCAGCGGCTCAAACCACCCCGGCGGCTATTGAACCGGTCGCCGCTAAAAAGCCGGCGCCCGCCGAAAAGAAAGACCAACCCGAAACTGAAAAAGGCAAAAAACCGGCCGAGGGAGCGGCCAAATCGGCTCGCCGGCCCCGCCGAAGACCTCGCCAGGGGGAAAAGAAAAAGGAACCACCGACGGACCAGGCGGCCGGCGAAACAGCCACCCCGCCACCACAAGAAAACCCGGAAACCAAGCTGGCTTCCGGGCCGGAAAAAAACCAAGAAAAGTAACGATTCACCACCCGCGAGATCTTGTGCCGCAAAAGAAATCGCAAAGAGGGCACAAACAGGTGTTTTTGATAATCTATCGGCAACCGGGGATGGACTGCCGGCCTGTGGCCGTCAGCGCCGGGATGTGTTGGAACGCAGAAATACCGCCACCGCCCCATCGCCACCCAGACTGCGGGGAGCGGCGCCCCAGGCGGAGACCCATTTTGCCCCTTCGTTGTCGAGAAAATCGGCGACGGCGCTGCGCAATACCCCCCCTCCTTCCGATCCTTTCCCCTTGCCGGTGACGATGAGTACGGTGCGCAGACCGTTGTAGGAAGCCTTTTCCAGAAAAAAGCGCACCCTTTGGAGGGCCTCGGCACGGGTCAGACCATGAAGATCCAGAGCATCATCGGGGTCGACGCGTTTTTTGCCGAGACTTTTCAACTGCCGCGGCTGGGCTTCCCCTTGTTCTTCCACATCAATCCCATCATGAAAAACCCGGTCAAGATTGCCCAACGCGGCAAGGAACAGCGCTTCCTCGTCCCGAGCCTCTTCTTTTTCCCCGTTCTCCGCCAGCGGAACAGAATTCCCAAGCATCCCCTCGGCCTGCAGATCCTCGTCTTCCTGCCGATCCGCGGAGTCCTCCAGCCTCTTCACCGCAAGGCGGGCCATTTCCTCGACAAAGGAACCTTCCGGCTCCCCGCCGCATGTTCTGGGTGCATCCGCTGGCGGGACCGCAGAGGAAAGGGTTTCATCGGGGAGGGATTTTTTTATAGTGCGCAAGGCGTCGCGAAAATCACCGCCGCCTTTCTTTTTCCCGGCCAAATCGCTACCGCCTGACGATCTTGCGATGTCCCTGGATGGCGCGGGTCTGCTGTTTGATCAGCTCCCCCGGCTTTTCCAGATGGAACTGGTACCAGAAATCGCCGTAACTTTTCATTTTCATCCTCTTGCCTTCCTGCAGCGCCGCCAGGTTGGCCTTGAGACGTTCGTCCTCACCGGTCTTCTTGATCCCTTTTTCGAGTACGGCGACGGCTTTTTCTTTTTCGCCGATCTTCTCCAGGCAGAAAGCGTACAGATTCCACAGCAGAGGTTCTTTTTTGGTCAGGTTGAGGGCCTTTTCAAAGGTCTTCTTCATCTCTTTCGGCTTGTTCCGTTTCATGTAGCAGATGGCCAGCATTCCCATCCCTCCCCAGTTGCGGGAGAATCCCTTTTGCAGATAATCGAAGGCGGTGCGGAAATCCCGCTTCAGATAGTAAATCATGCCGATCTGGGAGTGAATCTGGGGAGAAACGTAAAGCTGCCACTTGCGGTACTTGAGACCATCCTCCAGGGTCTTGATGGCCTTCTCGGTCCGACCCGCCTGGATGTCCTTCTCGGCACTCTGCATGATGGCGGTGAGTTTCTTGATGAAAATGCGGCTGAGAATGAAGAATACAAGGACAAAAACCGCCGCTGCGGCCAGGGCGGCGTAACCGATGTCGATTCCGGCGCCAAAATAGAGGGAAGCCAGGAGCACGCCGGAGACTGTAAACGATATCAGAAGGTTATACATGAAACATCCTTTCAGGAAGAGACTTGGGCTGAAAAATCTTAACAATCTGCCTGTTAAAAGTCAAAATGTATCCCATGGGGCCGTATGCGGCGCCGGTTGCGGCATCAGAACATATAGCGGCGCATGCTCACGTTCAAGAGCAGTCCCACGCCGGTCATGGTGGTCACCATGTTGGTTCCTCCGTAAGAAAAAAGAGGAAGCGGCACCCCCACCACCGGCAGCAAGCCCATGACCATTCCGAGATTGACCACCGCATGCCAGAACAGCATGGCGGTGACACCGATGCTCAGATAGCGGCCGAACTTGTCCGCCGCCCGGAAAGCGATATAGATCCCCCAGACGATGATCAGGAAATAGAGGAAGAGCAGAACCCCGCAGCCAAAAAAACCCCATTCCTCGGCAAATACCGAAAAAGCGAAATCGGTATGGCGTTCGGGGAGAAAGGAAAGCTGGGACTGGGGACCATGGAGAAAACCCCGCCCCCAGAAACCGCCTCCGCCTACCGCGATCTTCGACTGGATAATGTGATAGCCGGCCCCGAGAGGATCGCTTTCGGGATCGAGGAAGGTGTATATCCGCGCCTTCTGGTAATCTTTGAGGGAGAACCAGCCCAACCAGGGGGTGACCGCGGCCATTCCGCCCAGCAGAAGCAGAGTCCGCCAGCGAATGCGGACAAACAGAATCAGGGTCGTGCCGATGAATACGACAAGCAAGGCGGTTCCCAGATCCGGCTGGCGCAGAATCAGCAAAAAGGGCAGACCCAACAAGCCAAAGGGGACCATCAGATCCCGCAAAGAACAGCCCTGGGGATGGCTTCGGTCGTTGAAATAATAGGCCAGAGCGATGATGATGACGATCTTCATGGTCTCGCTCGGCTGCAGATTGAAAAAACCGAGATCGATCCAGCGTCGCGCCCCCATGCTGACTTTGCCGAAGAGGGCCACCCACCCCAGAAGGAGAACCGCGCCGACATACAGCGGCCAGGCCAGACGCCGCAGCCGGCGATAATCGAAAAGACAGAGGAGAAAGGCGATCCCCAGGCCGATGAACAACCAGAAAATCTGCTTCTGATAGATGGGGCGGGCGGAAACCGGCCACGAGTAGGTGGCGCTGAACAGATTCACTATGCCGACCACGGCAACCGCCAGAATCAACAGAAGAAAAAAGAAATCGAAATGGGTGAGAAGCCTTCTGTCGAACATGGTCGTCAATCCCCTTCGAAGACGGTTCCCTCGTGGCCGCCGGCAGGGCGGACACCAAAATAATGGGCGAAAACCGCCTGGCAGACGGGTGCCGCGGCACTGCTTCCATGCTGGCCGTGCTCCACCACGACAGCCATGGCGATTTCCGGTTTCTCGGCCGGAGCGAAAGCCACGAAAAGGGCGTGATCGCGGAAACGATAGGGGATCTCATCCTCTTTATGGGACAAAATCTTCTCCTTGAGCTTGACGACTTGGGATGTGCCCGTTTTCCCGGCCATACGCAGCCCTTCCAGACGGCTGCGCCAAGCGGTGCCCCGTTGTTCGTTGACCACGGCCGACAAGGCCTCCCGCATCATGCGCAGGTTCTCTTCCTGTAAATCGTTCTGCCTTGTCGCCGTGGGTTTGTTCTCGAAGACCACCTCCCCGGTAGGATCTTCGATCCGGGACACCAGAAAAGGACGGTATACCGTGCCGCCGTTGGCCACCGCGGCCATCATCACCGCCAGCTGCATGGGGGTGGTCAGCACGAAACCCTGACCGATGCTGGCGTTGACCGTCTCTCCGTCGAACCAGTTTTCCTTGAAAGCCCGCCGCTTCCATTCCCTGGTCGGAATCAAGCCCTTTTTTTCCCCGGCCAGATCGATGCCGGTCGGCTGGCCAAGCCCCAGCGCCAGGGACATGGCCGAAATCCGATCAATGCCGGTTTCGAAACCGACCTGATAGAACCAGACATCACAGCTCTCCTTGAGCGCTTTGCGCAAATCCGTCCAGCCATGTCCTCCCCGTCTCCAGCAGCGGAAACGGCGGTTGCCGATATGGATCTGGCCGGGGCAGAAAACCGCTCGATCCGCCTTGACCATCCCCGCCTCGAGAGCAGCCAGGGCGGTGACTATCTTGAAGGTCGATCCGGGTGGATATTGTCCCTGGATCACCTTATTGGACAGGGGGTGGCGGTGATCCTCGAGAAGTTGCTGCCATTCGGCAGCCGATATCCCCTGGGCGAAACGGGCCGGATTGAAGCGGGGACTGCTGGCCATCGCCAGCACCTCGCCGCTGTTTACCTTGATCACGACGGCGCCGCCCGCCTGGTCTCCCATGGCCTCTTCGAGGGTCTGCTGCAGGTTGCGGTCGAGGGTAAGGTAGACCTGGCGGCCCGGTTTCGGTTCCTTGGTCCTCAGGATCCGGAGCTGTTTTCCTTTGACGTCAACCTCGATCAGATGGTTGCCCGGCTCTCCCCGCAGATGACTTTCCAGCGCCCTCTCCAACCCGCTTTTACCGATGAAATCCCCAGACCGATAACCTTCGTAATCGTTTTTCTGCAGTTCTTCCTCGGCGATCTGCCCCATGTAACCGAGCACGTGAGCGGCCATGTCTCCAAAAGGATAGGAACGGACCGGTTTCGCTTCGATGAAAACGCCCGGCAGGTCGACGGCGTTTTCGGCGAGCAATTCCATCCGCTCCCAGCCCACATCTTCGGCCAGGGCTAGAGGGAGATAACGGGGCTGCCTTTTCCCTTTCTCCCAATTTTTCTCCAGAGCCTCCGGGTCACGACCGGCCAAGGCACTGAGGCGGCGGAAAAGCGTTCCCCGCTCCCCAATCTCCCGGGGCAGCACCATGAGATTGAAGGACGGGCGGTTCTCCACCAGCAATTCGCCGTTGCGGTCGAAAACAGGCCCACGGGCGGGGGAGATCGGCACCATGCGAATGTGGTTGTCTTCCGACTGGGTGCGGTAACGGGGCCCCTCGATCACCTGTAGGTTCCACAGCCTCAGCAAAAGAACGAGAAAAATACCCGCCACTCCGGCCAGCAGGGCAAAAAATCTATTCTTTCCGGAATTTCCCAACTTCCAACCCCATACTTCGCAGCCCTTTCAGGTCAGATTCCGCTTTCCTCCAGAGAGGGGCCAGGCAGATCGGCGGCCCAGCCGACATGACGCCGCAAGACCAGGTTTCCTTGCATCAGTGCCCAGGCAGCAAGCAGATTGAGTCCCGTCTGGGGAAAAAGGCCGGCAGTCACCAGGGACCACACCCCGCCACCCCTCGGGCTGAAAAAAATGACGAAAAAAGCCAGTAAAATCAATTCCAAACAGGTTCCCAGGGCAACCATATAATAGAATGGAAAGGTGGTTTCGATGTTGATATGGACGATAAGGACGCGGGCAGTAAAAAAAAGCACGGTAAAAACAAGCCCATAGAGGCCCAGGACGGTGCCGCCGAAGGCATCCATGAGACAGCCGAGGGCGAAACAGAACAGAGCTCCCCGGAAAAAAGGGCCGAAAAAGGCCAGATAAATCACCAGGATCAGAAACAGGTCAGGCTTCCAGGAAACCGGCAGCAACCGGGGAAAAAGCCAGGTCTGGACCAGCACCGCGGCCAGGATGAGCAACCCCAGAAGAGCAAGCCGCCTCATTTGTCCTCCCGACGCAGCACCAGCACCTCCTCCATGCGGAAAAGATCGGCGGTCGGCACCACTGTCACCGACTGGAAAAGACCATAGCTGGGCCGTCCCACCCGAACCACGGTGCCGATAGGCAGGCCGCCCGGAAAAACCCCGCCACCCCCGGAGGTAACAATCAAGTCGCCGACCTGGATTTCCTTCTGCCGCAGGGTGAACTCCATGGTCAGAAATCCCCCCTGGCCGCGGATGATGCCCCGCGCCCGGTTCTTCTGGACCAACGCGGCCAGGGCCGAGGACGGGTCGGTAACCAGCAGCACCCGCGATTGATGGGGGGCCACCCGTAAAATTCGCCCCACCACCCCCTCGGCCACCATAACCGGCATCCCCTCCTCGACACCGTCGGCGCTCCCCTTGTTGATGATTACGGTGCGGAACCAGCTGGTGGCGTCTTCAGCGAACACCTGGGCGACCAGGGCGGAAAGTTGCATCCTGTCACGGAACTCGAGAAGACGTTGAAGCCGTTCATTGGTCAAGGCCACCTCCTCGAGTTCCTGGAGACGGGCGCGCAGGCGCCGGTTCTCCTCCTTCAGCAATCGGTTCTCCTCGCCCGTGGAAACCAGCCACAGGTAGCCATCCCACCATCCGGCGACGGCTTGAAGAAAATAATCAGCCCCCTTCTGCAAGGGGGCCGTGAATTCCAGAACCGTTTTTTCGAAGAGGGTGGTTCGATCCCGGTAACGCAAATGGTAGGAATAGAAAAGAAGGGCGGCGACCAGAAGGATGGCCGCGAAGACGATTTTGCGGAATTTCCTAAACCAGTCCAGCATGGATCGCTCTGTCCGGCCGGATGAAATCGAAGGTCAACCTGAGGAGCAAACGAAACCCCGTTTCACGAAGAGATGGAAACCCGCCGCAGCAAGGCCAATTCATCGAGAGCCTTGCCCGCTCCGAGGGCCACGCAATCCAGGGGGTTGTCGGCGATACGGATCGGCAGGCCGGTCTCTTTTTGAAGCAGTATGTCGAGGTTGCGCAGCAGCGCACCGCCTCCGGCCAGGAAGATTCCCCTGTCCACCAGATCAGCGGCCAACTCGGGGGGGGTGCGCTCCAAAGCAACGCGCACCGCCTCGACAATGGCGTTGACCGATTCGGACAGGGCCTCGCGGATTTCGTCCGAGTCGATGTTCATGTTTTTGGGGATGCCGCTGACCAGGTCCCGCCCTTTGACTTCCATGGAGAGAACGCTGCCATCCTCGTCCGGATGGGCACTGCCGATTTCCACTTTGATCGCCTCCGCGGTGCGCTCGCCGATGAGCAGATTGTATTTGCGTTTCAGATACTGGACGATGGCCTCGTCCTGTTTGTCGCCGCCGACCCGCACGCTCCGCGAATAGACGATCCCGGCCAGGGAGACCATGGCCACCTCGGTGGTGCCGCCGCCGATGTCGACGATCATGTTGCCCGAGGCTTCGATGATCGGCAAACCGGCGCCGATGGCCGCCGCCATCGGCTCCTCGATCAGGTAGACTTCCCGCGCGCCGGCCGATTCCGCCGACTCACGGACGGCGCGTTTCTCTACCTGGGTAACGCCGGAGGGAACGCAGATGATGATCCGCGGCCTCAACAAAGTTTTGCGGTTGTGAACCTTTTGGATGAAATAACGGAGCATCTTCTCGGTAATGTCAAAATCGGCGATGACACCATCCTTCATGGGGCGGATGGCGACAATGGACCCCGGGGTGCGCCCGAGCATCTTTTTGGCTTCCATGCCGACGGCCAATACCTTCTTCTGGCCGGTGTCATCCTTCTGAACGGCCACCACCGAAGGCTCATTGACCACGATCCCTTTTCCCTTCAGGTACACCAGGGTATTGGCGGTGCCCAGGTCCACAGCCAGGTCGTTGGAAAACATCCCCCAGATGACATTGAGAAAACCAAACATATCCGAGCCGCTCCCTTTCCTTGCATGGATGTACGTTTCGAGCCCCGAAACAAGGTTTGAGATTAGCAAAACCGGTACCGCTTTGCAAGGGCATTCCGGGAAAAAAGGATTGCAAATAACCTTTGATTTGTCTAGTATTTACCGTTCTTGCTCGAAACTTCAGCGAACCCTCGGGAAGGATTTTCGACATGCTTGACATGATTCGCAAAAAACAAAAATCGGTAATCATCCAGGTCGTTTTCTGGACCATTATCGCCGCTTTCGTGGGCACCATTTTCCTGGTCTGGGGCAAAGGCGAGATGGGCGCCGGCGACGACAGCCAGATGGCGGTTCTGGTCAACGATACCCGCATTGATTTGGCCGGCTACCAGCACGCCTATCAGAACATGACCGACTTCTATCGCGAGGTGTACGGCGCCCAGTTCACTCCGGAAGTGGAAAAACGCCTTCAGCTCAAGCGTCAGGCGCTGCAGACCCTGATCGATCAGTCCCTGATCCTGGAAGAAGGAAAACGGCGCGGCGTCCGTGTCTCCAAGGAAGAACTGGTGGCATCCATCGCCCGTATCGGCGCCTTTCAGATCGATGGGCAATTCGACAAAGACCGTTACATCCGCGTTCTCTCCTCCCAGAGAATGACCCCGGAGCAGTTCGAGAAGAGCCAGGAAGACCAGCTGATCCGGGAAAAAACCCTCACCCTTCTCAACGAGGGGATTACCGTGGAAGACGCCGAGGTTGAAGAAGCCTTCCGCCGCCAGGAGGAAAAGGTGGAGCTCGACTTTATCCGCCTGACTCCGAAACACTTCGAGGATAAGGTCGCTGTCGACGAAAAATCCCTGGCGGAGTTTTTTGCCGCCAAACAGGAGGACTTCCGCCTGCCGGAGATGATCTCCCTGGCCTATGTGGAATTCGCTCCGGCGACCTTCAAGAACAAAGTCACGCACACTCCCGAAGAGTTGGAAAAATACTACCGCCGCCACATCGATCGCTTCGAGATCGAGGAACAGGCGAGGATCGCCCACATTTTCTTCCGGTTGCCCGAGAATGGCGACGACAAGGCTGTGGAAAAAGTCCGTCAGGAAGCTGTCGAAGTTCTTAAAAAGTTCCGCGCCGGAGAGTCTTTCGAAGCGCTCGCCAAGAGTCACTCCCAAGATCCGGCCAGCGCCCCCAAAGGAGGGGAAATCGGCTTTTTCAGCCGCGGCACCATGCCCTCGGCCCTGGAGACGGCGGCTTTTTCCCTGGCTGTCGATGCGGTCAGCGAACCGCTGCTCTCCCCCGCCGGCTTTCACCTGCTCAAGGTCCTGGAACGTACCGAGCCGGGTGTCCAGCCCCTGGAAACGGTCAAGGAGGAAGCCCTCTCCGGTCTGATCGCCGAAAAGGCCCGGGAATTGGCCTTCGACAAGGCCATGGATACCTATAACATCCACCGCAAGGAGGGCAATCTCGAAAGCGCCGCCAAGGCCACCGGGCTGGAAGTTCACACCACGCCCCTTTTTGCCAGGGGGGAAGAGGCGGGCGAACTGGGCGTGCTTCCCGAAAACGTCGAGCGGACCTTTTCCCAGGAGCCGGGCACACTGGCGCGGCCGGTGACCCTCAACGAAAAAATCTTCCTCTTCGCTGTCCACGAGCGGCAGGCCAGCCGGATACCGGAACTGGCCGCGATCAGGGCCAAGGTGGAAACAGCTTTCCGCCAGGCGAAAGCCTCGGAAATGGCCGCTACAACCGCCGAAGAGATCCTTGCCGGCCTGCGTCAGGGGAAAACCCTCGCCGATGGGGCCGGCAAAATTCCCGCCGATGTTGTCAGCACCGGCCTCTTCAACCGCCGTAGCGAGCCCTTTGTCCCCCGAATCGGCAACGTCGGCGCGGCCTTCCCCCTGACATTCCAGCTGACCGAGGAAAAACCGTTTCTCGATCAGCTGGTGCGCGTGGAGGAGGACCTGATCCTTGCCGTACTCAAAAACTCTCAACCGGCCGACATGAGTAAATTCAGCGCTGAAGATAAAGCCGCCCTCCGGGATCTGACCCTGGCCCGGAAACAACGGGAAAACATCTCCCAAAAACTGGCCGAGCTCAATCAGCAGGCCAAGATCACCCTCGGCCCGAGGATGCAGATTATCCTCGAGGAGTCCTGAAACCATGAAACCGACTCTTTTGCGAACCGATTTTCCTGACCTTCCCCTCCACAGCCGCGGCAAGGTCCGTGATATTTATGACTTGGGAGAGCATCTCCTCATCGTCGCCACCGACCGCATGTCCGCCTTCGATGTCATCATGAACGAGGGAATCCCCTGGAAAGGGGAGGTGCTGACCCGCCTGTCACGGTTCTGGTTTGAAAAGATGGCCGCGATCGTGCCCAACCATGTAGTGGCCGTCACGGTGAACGATTTTCCGGCACCGGCCCGCCGCTACCGGGAGCAACTGGAAGGACGCAGCATGCTGGTGAAAAAAGCCCGGCCGTTGCCCGTAGAATGCGTCGTCCGCGGCTTTCTGGCCGGTTCCGGCTGGAAAGAGTACCGGCAGCACGGCACCGTCTGCGGCATTCCCCTGCCGGCGGGGTTGCGGGAAAGCGACCGCCTGTCCGAGGCGATCTTCACCCCTTCCACCAAGGCGGAAATCGGCCAGCATGACGAAAACATCCCCTTTTCCAAAGCGGAGGAGCTGTGCGGCGGCAACCTGGCGGCGCAAGTTCGTGACCTGACCCTGGCCATCTACCGGAAGGCCTTCGCCCTCGCCGAAACAAAGGGCATCCTCATCGCCGACACCAAATTCGAATTCGGCCTCGCCTCCGACGGCACGGTGATCTGGATCGATGAGGCCCTGACCCCCGATTCTTCACGCTTCTGGCCCAAAGACGGCTATCAACCCGGCGGCCCCCAGCCGAGTTTCGACAAACAATTCCTGCGCGACTACCTGGAAACCCTCGACTGGAACAAGCAGGCCCCGCCCCCGCCCCTGCCCGCGGAGATCATCCGGAAAACCTCGGAAAAATACCGGGAGGCTTTGCAGCGGCTGACGGGAATCAAGGTTGAGGATTTCTGAGAAGTAAGCCCCGACAGCCTTTTTGTCCCAAGAAGGGGATGGTTACTTGAGTGAAGAGAGTTTGGCGGAGATATGCTGACGGTGACTCTCGGTTTCAGCGAGCAGTTTGTCCCGCACCGATTTATAATCTTCCGACATCGAAAAATTCAGAATGTTTAGAAATTTTCTTTCCAAAATGGCCTTTTCCAAATCCAGGGCCAGGGTGTAGGCTTTTTTCTTGGACAAAGAGCCGCGGCGACACTCCTCAATCAGGTTATTGATATAACCGATGTTGGCTTTTATCGCTTCCGCCTGGATCGTCACTTTTGCTGGATAGAGACTCCCTGCGGCAACCAGCCCTCTGAGTTTGTCGATTTCTTCCGCGTGGAAAAATTCCTGGTCGCCGATCTCCAGCCAAAAAACCCGATCCTCCGGGAAAGACTCGGCGTATTGCTGATAAAGCCGGTTCATCGCCATTTCATTGCCGCGCAATAAAACCAAAACTTCATTGAGTTTTCGATCCACGGGATGCTCCCCTTTTCGCCACCTTTTTGATAACCGCTATCCACAGCGGGATTCTATATTTTTTTCAGCCCAGCGCAATCAAATAAAAAACCCGGCCGATGATTTTCAGCGCAGCCCAAAAAATACCGGGGTTTCTGTTGGGGGATCTCGCCAACCTAAGCGTTCTTCTCCCCCCGCAGCAGCCGCAGGCCGTTGCCCACCACCAGCAGGGAGGCTCCCATGTCGGCGGCGATGGCCAGCCACAGGGAGGCGGTACCCAGCAAGGTGAGAAGAACGAAGAGAAGCTTCACCGCCAGGGCAAAAAGGATGTTCTGGCGGATGATCTTCACCGTGCGCCGGGAGTGGCGAATCAACCAGGGGATTTTGTCCAGATCGTCGGTCATTAGAGCGACATCCGCCGTTTCGATGGCGGCATCGCTGCCCATCACCCCCATGGCGATGCCCAGATGAGCGGCGGCCATGGCCGGCGCGTCGTTGACGCCGTCGCCGACCATGGCGACGAAACCGCAGCGGGCCAACTCACCCACCGCCGCCACTTTGTCTTCGGGCAGCAGTTCGGCGCGCCAGTCATCGACCCCGGCACTCGCCGCGATGGCGCGGGCGGTGGCGGCATTGTCCCCGGTCAGCATCACCACGGGGCGGACGCCGAGCCGGTGCAGTTTTGCCACCATCGTCGCCACCCCTTCACG
Organism: Deltaproteobacteria bacterium; assembly: GCA_012729375.1. GTDB lineage: Bacteria > Desulfobacterota > Desulfuromonadia > Desulfuromonadales > JAAYDE01 > JAAYDE01. The sequence goes on from JAAYDE010000074.1 coordinate 17,323, forward strand.
AAGGCCGTCGGCAATGCTGATCAGGCCGCAGACATGTTCCTCGTTGCCCACCGCCACCACCGAGTGACCGCCCCTTTGCAGGGCTTCGGCCCGTTCCTGCACGGCGGCCGTCTCTTCCTTCATCTCTTCCAAAAAACGATGGCTGCCGATCCAGAAGCGGCGCCCCTCGATCACCGCTTCGGCCCCCTTGCCCGGAAAAACCCGAAAACTTTCCGCCCGCAGGGGCCGGATCCCCTGCCCTTCGGCCCAGCGTAGAATGGCCCTGGCCAGGGGATGGTCGCTATGCAACTCGAGAGCGGCGGCCCGCTCCGCGACCTCCCTTTCCGTATGTCCCTGGAAGGTGAGGATTTTCTTGACTTCCGGTTCCCCTCTGGTGAGGGTGCCGGTTTTGTCCACCGCCAGAACGCCGATCCGGCCGGCTGCTTCCAGGAAGCTCCCCCCTTTGATCAGCACACCGTTGCGGGCGGCCGCCGTCAGTCCCGAAACGACGCTGACCGGAGTCGAAATGACCAGAGCGCAGGGACAGGCGATGACCAGAATGACCAGGGCGCGATAGAACCAGAGGCCCCAGTCCGCGGCCAGGAAAACCGGCGGCAGGAGGGCGATCCCGGCGGCCAGCAGAATCATGGCCGGGGTATAGTACAAAGCGAAGCGCTCCACCCACTGTTCGCTGGGCGCTCTTTTGGACTGGGCTTCCTGAACCAGGCGGATGATCCGCGCCAGAGCGCTGTCGGCAGCAGGCCGGCTGACCTCGTATTCGAGAGCGCCGTCGCCATTGATGGCGCCGGCAAAGAGTTCGTCCCCCGGCGCTTTTGCCACCGGCATCGATTCCCCGGTGATGGGTGCCTGGTCGACGCTGGAAAAACCCTTGAGGACAATGCCGTCGAGGGGGATCCGTTCCCCCGGGCGGACCAGCACCGTCGCCCCCACCGGTACCTCCGCCAGCGGTTTTTCCAGTATTTCCCCATTCCCCGGGCCGAGGAAGCGAGCCGTGGGCGGGCTCAGGGCCAACAGCGCGCCGATGGCGCGCCGGGCGCGGACGACGCTCCACTCCTCCAGGAGCAGCGCCAGAGCGAACAATACGGCGACCGAGGCGGCCTCGAACCATTCGCCGAGGGCGATGGCGCCGGCGACGGCGATGGTCATGAGCAGATTCATGTCCGGACGCAGCCTTTTGACCGCGGCCAAGGCTTTGGGGAGCACGAACCAGGCGCCGCAGGAGACGGCGGCCAGATAAAAGAAGCGACTGACCGAGGGCGGCGCCTGCTCTCCGGCACCGGCCAGAACCTCGAGCAGGGTGCCGCCGGCAGCCCAATGGCTGGCGAAACCGGCACCAAGAAAAAAGGCACCGCAAACCACCAGAGTCAAACGGATGCGGCGCCGCCACATGCCTTGCTCACCAGCGGGAGCGCTGCGCTCCTCCGGCCAGGGCTCCGCCTTCATGCCGGTCCCAGCGACGACAGCCATGATCCCCTTCGGGGTGATGCGGCGGCCGTCGTAGGTCACCGACAGCCGGGAGCTGAGGACATCGACCTCGACATTCAGCACACCGTCCTGCACCATCACCACGGAACAGAGAGTGGCCCCTTCCACCCCGCAGCAGAGACCGGAAATCCTGAAAACAATGCGGGAACTCATCAAACCTCCCAACGGGCAGTAAAAATCGTTCAGCGGGAAGGCAGGTTCTCCTGCAGAAAACGGCGGATGTCGGAACCCGTACCGAGGGTAAGGATGGTCTCGCCGATATATTCCCCCTGACGGGCGGAAATCCGGCTCAGAAAAGCCTTGATCCGCGGGATGAAGGGGGAAGGCATGGAAAATTCACGGATTCCCAGGCCGAACAGAGCCAGAAAACAGAGCGGATCGGAAGCCATCTCGCCGCACAGGCAGAGGTTCTTTCCGGCCGTCGCCGCCTCCTGGCGGACATCCCTCACCACCTGCAGGACAGCCGGGTGCAGGGGGTCGTAATAACGCCTGACCAGGGGATTGCCGCGGTCGGCGGCAAGCATGTACTGGATCAGGTCGTTGGTGCCGATGCAGAAGAAATCGACCTCGCGGGCCAGGTGGGAAACGATGCGCACCGCCGCCGGAATCTCGATCATCGCCCCGCAGGGAATTCGCGCCGCACAGCGGATTCCTTCCCGCCGCAAACGACGCCGCGCCTCTTCCACCAGCTCCCGGCAGAGGCGGATCTCCTCCACGCCGGAAACCAGCGGGAAAAGGATGCGCACCGGGCCGTAGGCGGCGGCCATGAGAATCGCCTCGACCTGGGCGAGGAACATATCCTTGTGATCGAGGGAAATGCGCAAGGAACGCCAGCCCATGAACGGGTTCTTTTCCGGCGGCTGGGGAAAATAGGGAAGAACCTTGTCGCCGCCGAGATCGCAGGTGCGGATGGTCACCGGCTGGCCGCCGAAGCGCTCCGCCACATGGCGGTAGAAGCGGTACTGTTCCTCACGGCTCGGGAAGCCGGGGCTGACCATGTAATGAAACTCGGTGCGGAACAGGCCGACCCCTTCGGCGCCGTTGCGCAGAGCGATATCGACATCGCTCATCGGTCCGATGTTGGCGCGCAGGGTCACCGCCTCGCCGTCGCTGGAACGGGCCGGCAGGCGCCGCCACTCCTCGAGCCGGCTGGCCTCTTTGTCGCTGCTCTCTTCCAGGCGCCGGTACTGGGAAATCAGTTTTCCCCCCGGATTGATATGAAGGCACCCCGAATCGGCATCGAGAATGAGAAAATCGTTGCCGGCCACGGCCCGCAGCAGACCATTCAGGCCGATCACCAGGGGAATGCCCATGGATTTGGCCATAATCACGGCGTGGGAATTCTCCCCGCCCTCCTCGACGGCGATGCCGCGCACCCGGCTCGGATCAATGGCGGCCAGGTCGGAAGGATGAAGTTCGCCGCAGGCGAGGATGACCGGCCCCTTGGGTGCGGCCGCCGGCTCCCCGGCGCCGAGCAGAACAGCGAGCAGGCGGCGGCCGATATCCCGCACATCGCCTGCGCGATCGCGCAGGTAGGGGTCGCCCATGCGCTCGAAGGCGGCCACATACTCCCCCACCACCTTGCGCAGGGAGCCGACAACCCCGCTGCCGTCGGTTATTTCCTGTTCCCAGCGCTCCAGAAAACCGCGGTCCTCGAGAATCATCAAGTGCGTGTTGAAAATAGCGGCATCCCTTTCCCCGAGCCGCTCGGCGACCCTCTTCTCCAAAAAAAGGGTCTTGACGCGGACCTGCTCCACCGCCGTCCTCATCCTCTCCAGTTCCGTTTCCACCAAAACCGGGCGCTCGGCGTGGGGATCGACGGAAGAGAACTGTTCCGTCACCACCAGCGCCGGCGCCGCCACCACGCCGGGGTGGACGGAGACGCCGTTCAGCGCCCGCGGCCGCGCCAGGGCCGCCGGCAGACCCTCCGCCGGCTCCCCGGCGCCGGCATGGCTCAGGACCGGCTGCCGATCACTCTCCTGGCGGCGGATCGAATCGAGAAGGCGGGCATTGACGATGATCGAGGAAACCTGGAAGGCGATGGCCGAAAGGATGCCGACCTCCTCCCCGGTGAATTCCCGCGGCGCCCGTGTCTGCACAACCAGAGCGCCGATCGGCACTTTGCGGTCAAAAAGGGGAATACCGAGGAAAGAGTGGAACAGCTCTTCACGGGTTTCGGGAAAGTAGCGGTTGCGCGGATCCTGCTCCGGTTCCCGGCTGTTCACCACCTGGCGCTTTTCCACCACCAGACCGGTCAATCCCTCCCCCACCCGCAGGGTCACCTTGCCCACCGCTTTCCGCGACAGCCCCTTGGTCGCTTTTAGTTGCAACAGGCCTGCGGGCTTGTCCAGCAGATAGATGGAGCAGACCTCGGTGCCCATCCTTTTTGCCACCAGGCGGACCATGTTGTTGAGGGTCTGGTCCAGGTCATGGGAGTTTAGAATAAGCGTGCTGATGTCTTCCAGTGTGGCGATTCCAAAACCTTTTTTAAATCCTTTCGCGGACACGGTCAATTCCTCGGCAGGGCGGAAGCGGCGGCGGAGAATACATCTCCGCCGACCTGGGAACTGAAATGGCAGGCGGCGTAATGTCCCGGAACTTTTTCTTCCAGGGCCGGGAGTTCCCGGCGGCAGACTTCTGCGGCGTAACGGCAGCGGGGATGGAAAGGGCAGCCCGGCGGTGGCGCCAGGGGCGAAGGGATCTCTCCCCGCAGCAGGGGACGTTCGCGTCGGCGCTGCGGATCGGCGACGGGAACGGCGTTGAGCAAGGCTTCACTGTAGGGATGGCGGGGTCGCCGGTAAAGGGATTCCGCCCCCGCCAGTTCAACGATCCGCCCCAGGTACATGACACCCACCCGGTCGCTGATATGCTCGATCACCGACAGGTCGTGGGAGATAAAAAGATAGGTGAGCCCGAAATCCTTCTGGATATCCTGAAAGAGGTTGACGATCTGCGCCTGGATGGAGACATCGAGGGCGGAGAGAGGCTCGTCGGCGACGATCAGCTCCGGCTCCACCGCCAGAGCCCTGGCGATGCCGATACGCTGGCGCTGGCCGCCGGAAAACTCGTGGGGGAAACGGTCCATGTGTTCCGCCCCCAGACCCACCGTGGACAGCAGACGTCCCACCCGGTCGCGGATCTCACCGGGAGGGGCCAGGCGGTGAATGGCCAAAGCCTCGCCGATGGCGCTACCGATGCGCAGGCGCGGGTTGAGGGAGGAAAAGGGGTCCTGAAAAACCATCTGCAGCCGCTTGCGATAGGGGCGCAATCTCGCCGGGGAAAGAGAAATTAGATCGGTTCCGTCGAAAAGGATTTCCCCTTGGTCGGGCTCGATCAGGCGGAGCAGCAGCCGGGCCACCGTCGACTTGCCGCATCCCGACTCCCCCACCAGGCCGAAAGTCTCCCCTTTGCGCAGGGAAAAAGAGAGGTTGTCCACGGCCTGAAGCCGCAATCTGCCCCCTTTCAGGGAATGGGCGGTGACGGTAAAGGATTTGCTGAGATTTCTTATTTCGAGGAGGTTATCCATGGAAAACCTTCCAACGGCTTGCGGAAACGAGAAAAACCGGCCGGACCATTTCCTCAGCCGCGGTTGTCGACGACAAAGGCTCAGGATCGATCCGGATCAGCCTTTCCCGAGGAAGAGTTCAGGCTCCTCAGCCAGCCGTGAAGAACGTTATCGGCCAGAACCCGCTCGGCAAGGCGACGCCACTGAGCGGTACTGCGCAGCCATTGATAGCGGGAAATCGGCAAGGGCGCACCCCCCGCGGGGGCGGGATGCAAGGCGACATACCTTTGCACGAAATCGGCGTCGAAAAAGAGAAAACTGAAGACCCCCCGTATCGAGACCAGACGGGCCACGCGGCGCAAGGGAAAATCGGGAGTTGAAACGAACATCTGGAAATGGCGCACGGCCTCTTCGCCGATCATGGCGAAATCCCCACTGTTGGTGCTGGTCATGAGAATGTAAAGATAGGCCAGGGTTTGCCGCTGTCCCGGCGGCAGGGTGTCAAACCATTTCAAAAAAACCTGTTCAGGATTCATGGTAAAAAAGGGCTTTCGCGTTCCTGTTGCGAACCAGGCGGCAACGAAAAAAACAGACGTTGCCAAAGTGATTTTCTCAGCGTAACAGCGCCGCCACCCGGCGGCAAGACGTAAAAAAAGCGGCCGGGGAAAATGTCAGAGGATGGCTCCTTCGCCCCGCAGCCGCGCCGCCAGGGCGGTCAGCCGCCGGGTGGCGCGGCGGTTGCGGACCGCCATGGCCAGCGCCTTGGCCTGGCCGATGATCACCACCAGCTTTTTTCCCCGCGTCACCGCCGTGTAGAGGAGGTTGCGCTCCAGCAGGGTGTAGTGCTGCAGGGCCAGGGGAATGACCACTGCCGGGTATTCGGATCCCTGACTCTTGTGGATGGAGACGGCGTAGGCCAGGGCGATCTCGTCCAGTTCGCCGAAGTCGTAGCCCACCTCGCGACCGTCGAAGTCGATTACAACCGCCCCTTCCTCGGCGTCGATGGAGCGGATGAAACCGATATCCCCGTTGAAGGTCTCCTTGTCGTAATTGTTGACGATCTGGATGACCTTGTCGCCGGGGGAAAAGACCGAGCCGAAACGGCTGATTTTCGGCTCGGCGCCGGCATTGAGCCGCTCCTGGAGTTCGACGTTGAGAGAACGGGAACCGAGGCCGCCCCGGTTCATGGGGGTCAGTATCTGGATGTCGTTGACCGGATGGAATTGGAAACGGCCCGGAATCCGCTCGGTGACCACCTGCAGCAGCTTGCGGTGGATATCCTCTGGGGTGGCCGCGCTGATGAAGTAGAAATCGCTTTCCGCGCCCGGCGGAACCTTCTCCGGCAGTTCCCCCCGGTTGATGCGGTGAGCGTTGGTGATGATGCGCGAGGCGGCGGCCTGGCGGAAGATTTCGCTGAGGCGCACGGTGGGGATCTGCTCTGAAGCGATGATGTCGGCGAGCACGGCGCCGGGACCGACGGAAGGGAGTTGGTCGACATCACCGACAAGAATCAGCGCCGCGGCCTGGGGGACCGCGGCAAGCAGGCGGTTGGCCAGCACCACGTCGATCATGGAGGCCTCGTCCACCACCACCAGATCGGCGGCCAGGGGGTTGTCCGCGCCGCGCTTGAAGCCGAAGCTGGCCGGATCGAATTCCAGGGCGCGGTGGATGGTCTTGGCCTCCAGGCCGGTCGATTCGGCCAGACGTTTGGCGGCCCGTCCCGTCGGCGCGCAGAGCAGGACCCGGATGCGCTTGGCGCGGATGATGCGCAGCAGACTGTTGACCAGGGTGGTCTTGCCGACGCCCGGCCCGCCGGTGATCACGCTCACCTTGCTGCGGAGCACGGTGCGCACCGCCTCCTGCTGGGACCGGGACAGGGTCAGACCGGTCTCCTGGCCCACCCAGGGAAGGGCCCTGTCGACATCGAGTTTTCCCCAGGGGGGCACTCCCACGAGAAGCTTCAGCAGCCGGGCCGCCACCCCGGCCTCGGCCCGCTGCAGCGGGGTCAGAAAGAGGCAGATCCGCCCCTGGATCACCTCGCGCAACAGATTCCCCGCCGCCAGTTCCTGCTGGATGCCCTCGACGATGGTCGCCTCGGGGATTTCCAGCAGTCCGGCGGCCTTGGCGGCCAACTCTTGCGCCTCGCAGGCACAGTGCCCCTCTTCGGAAAGCTCCTGCAGCACATGGCGCACCCCGGCCTGGGCGCGGATCAGGGAATGGGTGGGGATGCCGAGGCGCTGGGCGAGCATGTCGGCGGTCTTGAAGCCGATACCGTGAATGTCGAGGGCCAGCCGATAAGGGTTTTCGCTCACCTTGAGGATGGCCTGGTCGCCGTAGGTTTTGAAAATACGCACCGCCCGCGAGGTGCCGAGGCCGTGGGACTGAAGAAAGACCATGATCTCGCGGATGATTTTCTGCTCCGCCCAGGCGCCGGTGATGCGCGCGATGCGTTTCGGGCCAATGCCGGGGAGTTCAGCCAGGCGCTGGGGGTAATTCTCGATGACATCGAAGACACAGTCGCCGTAAGCGCCGACCAGAACGGAGGCGAAATGGGGCCCGATCCCCTTGACCATTCCCGAGCCGAGATATTTCTCGATGCCGGCGACCGTGCTCGGAGGGACCACCTGGAGCTGGCGCGCCTGGAACTGGAGGCCGTATTTCAGATCGTTGCGCCATATCCCCAGCGCCTCGATATACTCTCCCGGCGTTACCGAGGCGGCCGCGCCGGTGACCGTCACCGGCTCCCGCTTGCCGCGCACCTTGATACGCAGCACGCAGAAACCCGACTCCTCACTGTGGAAGGTGACCCGTTCCACCGATCCCGCCAGCCGCTCCAGGGGCGGATCGGCACTGCGGTTCTCTATCCGGCCTTTGTCCGTCACCAGACCTCTGCCTGAAAATGACACGGATAATGGACACTGGACCGCCCAACGGCCCCTGTTCGCCTGCACCCCATGATATGCCGGCAGCCCTCTCAGAACAATACTTCCGTGGATCGCGGTCCGGCCTGAAACCTGCTCCCGGCAGCGCCCTTTACCTCCATCCGGAATCGGCTATCCTTGATTCCAGGAGGAAGAAATGGGCATTGTTCTTTCGCTGATAAAAATCGCCCTGGCGGTTTTTCTGGGTTTGAGCCTGCTTCTCTATTTCCGCCAGGACGGCATGATCTTTCTGGGGGCGAGGCTGCCCTCCGCCATGCTGGACGAACTGCGGCGCAGCTTTCCGGAAAGCGAAATGCACCTGACGGCCGCCGACGGCACCCCTCTCCATGGTTGGTATCTGCCCGCACCCGGAGCCCGGCCGGCGCCGCTGCTGATCTACTTCGGCGGCAACGCCGAGGATGTTTCCGGCATGTTGCCGGACCACCATCATTTCTCCAACATTTCGCTGCTGTTGTTCAATTACCGCGGCTACGGCCTGAGCCAGGGCCGTCCGAGCCAGAAAAACCTCATCGGCGACGCCCTGTTTCTCTATGATTATTTCGCCGCCCTGCCGGAGGTGGACCGGGAGCGGATCATCCTCATGGGGCGCAGCCTCGGCACCTGCGTGGCCGTGGAACTGGCGGCGCGAAGAAAGGTGGAGCGCCTGGTGCTTATCTCCCCCTTTGCAAGTCTGCGCGCCCTGGCCCGCAAACATTTCCCCTGGTTCCCCGTGGGGCCGTTCCTCAGGCATCCCTTCGACATCATCGATCACGC
>JAAYDE010000075.1 GCA_012729375.1 Deltaproteobacteria bacterium
AAACGGTAACCTACCAAGAGGAAAGAGGAGAATTACGTTATGAGCAAAAAAATCACAATCGACGGCCGGGAACTTGTCTTTGACCAAGACAAGACCGTGCTGCAGGTGGCAAGGGAGAACGGCATCTACATCCCCTCCCTCTGCTACCATGAAAAGACCGGACCGGCCAGCAAGTGCCGGGTCTGCGTGGTGGAAATCGACGGCATGAAAGGGTTGCAGACCGCTTGTTCCGTGGCCGCCAAAGAGGGAATGGTGGTGCGGACCGATACGGAAATGGTTCGCGAAGCCCAGAGAATGGTTGTCAATCTGCTCCTTTCCAACGGCAACCACAACTGCCTCTCCTGTGAATGCAACGGCCGTTGCGAACTCCAGGACGCCGCCTATTTCCTCGGCATCGAAAGGCCGCCCTTTATCATCGAGGAGCGCCAGGAGCGGGACAGCAGCGGCGCTTTCATCCTTCGGGATCCGGAGAAATGCATCGAGTGCGGGCGCTGTATCGAAGGCTGCAATCATCTGGTGGTCAACGAAGTCCTCGATTTCGGCTACCGGGGCGGCCACACCAAGGTCATCTGCGACGAGGATGCCCCCATGGGGGAATCGACCTGTGTGCAGTGCGGTGAGTGCGTCCAGATGTGCCCGGTCGGCGCCCTGATTGAAAACAAATATATCGGCGCCGCCCGGGCCTGGGAAACCAAAACGGTGCGTACCACCTGCCCTTACTGCGGCGTCGGCTGCCAGCTCGACCTGCACGTCAAGGGGGATCAGATCGTCCGCGTCACCGGCACCGAAGGCGCCCATCCCAACCAGGGTCATCTCTGTGTCAAAGGTCGTTTCGGCTATGACTTCATCTACTCCAACGAGCGCCTGACCACGCCCCTGATCCGCGAAGGGGAAAATTTCCGCGAAGCCACCTGGGACGAGGCCCTGGATCTGGTGGCCGGAAAATTCAAGCAGATCATCAAGGAATCGGGACCGGACGCCATCGCCGGCGTCAGCTGCGCGAGAAGCATCAATGAAGATTCCTACAACATGCAGAAGTTGTTCAGAGCGGTCATAGGCACCAACAACATTGACCACTGCGCCCGAACGTGACACGCTCCCACTGTCGCCGGTCTGGTGACATCCTTTGGTTCTGGCGCAATGACCAACTCCTTTGAAGAATTCCAAAACGCGAAACTGCTTTTCTGCATCGGCACCAACATGACCGAGGCCCATCCGGTCGCCTCCTATTATGTGAAGCGGGCCGTTCAGAAGGGGGCCATGCTGATCGTGGCCGACCCCCGCAAGACGGAACTGGCCGACAAAGCCAAGATCTTCGCCCAGATCAAGGTCGGCTCCGACGTCGCCTTCCTCAACGGCCTCATGAACGTCCTCATTACCGAGGATCTCTACGACAAAGAATTCGTCGAAGCCAACTGCGAGAATTTCGAGGCTTTCAAGGCCAAGGTTCTTGAGTATCCCCCGGAACGGGCCGCTGAAATCTCCCGCGTCCCGGCCGACCAGATCCGCGAGATCGCCCGCACCCTGGCCGGAATCCGGCCCGGAGCGCTCTGTTACACGCTGGGGATCACCGAGCACACCTGCGGTAAGAACAACGTCATGTCGACGGCCAACCTGCAGATGCTCCTCGGCAACCTCGGCAAGGAAAACGCCGGCCTCAACCCGCTGAGGGGCCAGAACAACGTCCAGGGGGCCTGCGACATGGGCGCGCTGCCCAACGTTTTCCACGGCTACCAGGCGGTTACCGATGCCGCGGCCCGGGAGAAATTCCAGAAGGCCTGGAACGTTCCCCAACTGCCCGACAAGCCGGGTCTCATGATCCCCGACATGATGGCGGCGCTTCCCTCCAAAAAGGTAAGGGCTTTCTACATCTTCGGCGAGAACCTGGCCAATTCCGACCCCAACATCGCCAACGTCGAGCACGAACTTTCCTCGGCGGAATTCCTCGTCTGCAACGACATCTTCATGACCGAGACTACCCGTTTCGCCCATGTCATCTTCCCGGCCGCGGCCTGGAGCGAGGACGACGGCACCTTTGCCTGCAGCGAACGGCGCGTCAGCCGAGTGCGCAAGATCAAGGAACCGCCCGGATCGGCCAGGCCCAACTGGTGGATCTTCAAAGAGATCGCCAAACGCCTGGGGCAGGAATGGTCGTCCAACAGCGCTCAGGAGATCTGGGACAAGGAGGTTTCCCCGCTGGCTGCCGCCTACACCGGGATCAAGTACTACCGCATCGAGCAGGACGGCCTGCAGTGGCCTTGCCCCACCGAGGAGCATCCCGGTACCCGATTCCTTCACAAAGACGGTAAGTTCACCCGCGGTAAGGGGCTCCTGCAGGCCATCGACTGGACGCCGCCGGCCGAGGTGGAGGACGAGGAGTACCCGTTTGTGCTCTCCACCGGGCGGCGCCTGTACCATTACCATACCCGGACGCAGACCGGGCGCGCCGGGCTCAACAAGATGCTGGCGGAAGAGACCGCCGACATCTCCCCGGAAGATGCCGAAAGATTGGGCATCGCCGACGGCGAATACATCCAGGTCAGTTCCCGCCGCGGCTCGATCCGGGTCAAGGCGAGGGTCACCAAACAGGTTCCTCCCGGTCTGGTGTGGATGGCCTTCCATTTCCGGGAAGCCAATGCCAACTGGCTGACCAACAACGTCTATGATCCGCAGACCAAGACGGCCGAGTACAAGGCCTGCTCCTGTAAAATTGAAAAGATAAAATAACGGCTTGTTTTTTTAAGGCGGCAAAGGCCCCGAAAGCGGGGCTTTTGCCGCCTTTTTTAACGACTCGAGCAATTTTGAATTTCTTGGCAAGGTAACGGCTTTAGGTCGCTGCCGGATAGCTTTGCCATGCTGTGACGCCTGCCT
>JAAYDE010000076.1 GCA_012729375.1 Deltaproteobacteria bacterium
CCGCCGCCGATAACCAGGGCCACCTGGACATGAAGATCGACTACCTCTTTGATCTCGGCGGCCAGACTGCAGATCACATCCGGATCGATGCCGTAGCCCAGGTCCCCGGCCAAGGCCTCGCCGCTCAGCTTGAGCAAAATCCTCTGGTATCTGGCCTTTTCCCCCGTCATGGCATCCACCCCTCTATTTGCTCAGATCAGCAACCTCTTTGGCAAAATCATCGACACGTTTTTCTATGCCTTCGCCAAGCTGAAAGCGGACGAAGCGGTTCAATTTGATCTCGACACCCAATTCCTTGGCGAGATTGGCCACCACGGCAGTCACTTTCTGGTCGGGATCGATCACATATTGCTGCTCCAGCAGACAGATTTCCCCGAAAAACTTGCTGATCTGTCCGTCAACGATCTTTTCCAGGATTTTTTCCGGCTTGCCGCTGGCCTTGGCCTTTTCGGAGAGGATCTCCTTCTCCCTGGCGACCACCGCTTCCGGAACCTCCTCCCGGCACAGATACTGGGGGTTGGCCGCCGCCACGTGCATGGCAAGCTGATGGCCCAGTTCCTGAATCCGCTCGTTGTCGGCGGCATTGGTGGACAGGTCGACGAGGACGCCGATCTTGCCGCCGCCATGGATGTAGGAGGCGATCAAGCCTTTGGGGTTGTCGAAAAACACGAAGCGGCGGACCTGGATATTCTCGCCGATCTTGGCCACCGCGTTGGTAGTCTCCTCGGCGACGGTTTTGCCGGTGCCGGGAAAGGAAGCAGCGTTCAAAGCCGCGAGGTCGGCGGGGGCGACGATAACGGCCGCTTCCGCCACGCCCTGGCAGAAATTCTGGAAGTTTTCGGTTTTGGCGACAAAATCGGTTTCCGAATTGATTTCCAGAAGGACCGCCCGGGAGCCGCGTTCCAGAGCCGTCACCGCACCATCGGCGGCAACCCGGCCCGATTTCTTGGCGGCGGCAGAGAGCCCTTTCTTGCGCAGAATGTCCACCGCTTTTTCCATATCGCCAGCCGCTTCGGTAAGAGCTTTTTTGCAATCCATCATCCCGGCGCCGGTTTGGGAACGAAGCGCCGCCACATCGGACGCAGAAATATTAGCCACAGTTTCCTCCGTAATTTATGTTAATAAATGAAATCCTTGGTCATCCGGTTAAAAAAAGCGGCACTTGCAAGCCGCTTTTTTCAAACCCTTTCCCTTTACTCTTCGCCAGCCGCTTCGTCTTTTTCAGTGCCGGTCCGGAATTCACCGGTCGTTTCTCCTTTTTCGCCCCCTTCGAGATCACTGCGCAGTTCCTCTTCGCGGGCCATGGATCCTTCGGCGCAGGCATCGGCCATTTTGTTGGTGAAAAGTCGAATGGCACGGATGGCGTCGTCGTTGCCGGGAATGACGTAATCAATCTCATCGGGATCACAGTTGGTGTCGACCACAGCCACCACAGGGATTCCCAATTTGCGGGCTTCTTTGACGGCAATCGACTCCTTCTTGCAATCGATGACGAAGATTGCCCCCGGCAGCTTGTTCATGCTCTTGATCCCGCCAAGGGTGCTTTCCAGTTTTTCCCTTTCCTTCTGAAGCTGAAGAACCTCTTTTTTGGTCAGTTTGGCGAAAGTACCGTCCTCGGCCATGGCTTCGATCTTTTTCAGCCGGTCGATGCTCCTTTTGATAGTGCTGAAATTGGTCAGCATTCCCCCCAGCCAACGGCTGTTGACATAATGCTGACCGGCGCGGCTGGCTTCTTCGTGAATGGCGTCCTGAGCCTGCTTCTTGGTGCCGACAAAAAGAACTTTGTCGCCCCGCTTCACCGTATCGCGAAGAAATTCGTAGCCGCTCTTGAAGCAGCGCACCGTTTTCTGCAGATCGATGATGTAAATGCCGCTGCGGGCGCCGAAGATATAAGGTTTCATCTTCGGGTTCCAGCGTTTGGTCTGGTGTCCGAAATGGACGCCGGCCTCGAGAAGCTGTTTCATGCTGATCTGGGTCATCCTTTTTCTCCTTGCTTGATGGGTTGTTTATCCTCCGCCCTCGTCTTTTCCTTCGAAATTCCGCGGGGACATTGCGTGGAAACCCCTCGAACGGATCGGAAGGCGTGCGACTTTTAAACGGTTTCCTATACCATGCACCTTGGTGATTGACAAGGATAATTTGCTTTTGAAAAACGGCTTCATGGCCATGGCGGAAGGCCCGTCGCCCCAGGCCGACTCTGACGAGGTCTTCTGGTTTAGGTGGATAGGGGTTGACTTTTACAGTAAAATAAACATATTTTTCTGAACTTTGAAAACAGCAACGAAGGGGGGCAGACCATGGAAAAAGTCAAGATGCCGGATGGAAAGGAAGTGTTGTTCGAAGGGGCGGAGTGGTACATGGACGACGAAATCCGCGCCGAGATCATCTTCGAATACGGCGGCGTTTCCGATCAGGAGTTTCTCGATATCTATTGCCAAAAACACAAGAAAAAATTCAATGAGGACTTCTCCCTGGAAACGGGCAAGAAACGGGAGATTGCAGCCTATGAGCAAAGCGTGAAGGAAAAGGAAAAAGAGAAAAAGACCAAGAGCAAAAAAGACGAGGCTGAATAAGCAAGATTCATCCCGGAGGCTTTTGTCACGACCGCCGGACCCGGTATCCTTATCGGGTCCGGCTTTTTTGTTTTTTGCGGCCCCATTCCGCCACCAGCCAGGCCCCGGACATCAGAAATAAGCATAACAGCGGCAATCCGTCCCCCCAGCGGTTATAGAAGGTGGGCCTGGCCCCGAAGCCGGCTTCTCCGCGCAGAGCGGCCGGCTCAAAGATTCCGCTGGCGGCGCTGACGCGGCCCGAAGGGGCGATAAAGGCGGAAATCCCGGTATTGGCGGCGCGGACGATCCAGACCCGGTTTTCCACGGCCCGAAAGCGGGTCATGGCCAGATGCTGATAGGGCGCCGAGGATCGTCCGAACCAGGCATCGTTGGTGACATTGACCAGCAGGCCGCAGCCGAGACGTATGTAATTCCGGGCGATTTCCGGAAAAATGGCTTCGAAGCAAACCAGCACGCCGGCTTTCCCTTCCTCCAGTGGAAGCGGTTTGAAACTGCCGGGGGAGAAATCCCCTACGCCGTGGACCAGTTTGTCGAGAAAAGGGAACACTTTTTCCAGCGGATTGTATTCGCCGAAAGGAACCAGATGGATCTTGTCGCTGCGACCCAGGACCTCGCCCCGCCGGGACAGAAGGAAAGCGCTGTTCAGGTAGCGGACGGAACCGTTCTCCACCTCGTAGGCCGGCGCCCCGAACAAGAGCTGGGCGCTGGTTGCCCGGGGAATCTCCCGGACTTCGGCCAACAGCGGCTCCCGGGGATCGAAATAAAACGGGGTGGCGCTTTCCGGCCACACCAGCAGATCGGTTTTTCCGGCCTCCGCCGCAGCCAGGGAGAGCCACCGGTAATGATCGATCGTGGCTCGTTTGAAATCCGGATCCCATTTCACCGCCTGGTCCACATTGCCCTGAATCAGGGCGACGGAGAGATGACGGGGGCGCTCCTCGACGCCGTCCTGCAGGCGGTGCCATCCGTAGGCGCCGTTGGCCACCGCCAAAAGCAAAGCGGCGGCCAGCGGTGACCAGGCAGGGATCCAGGTTTTCTCCGCCCGTGCCGCCCGCCACCCCGCAGCGACGGAAGCATTGAAAAAAACAAGGAGAAAACTCAGCCCATAGACGCCGAAGAGATCGGCCGCCTGAATCATGGAAAGATACCCCTGCTGGGAATAGCCGAGGCTGGCCCAGGGGAAACCCGACAGCAGATGGGCGCGAAGATATTCCGCGGCAACCCAGACAACCGGCAGCAGAAGCCACAGGGGAAGGCGGAGGAGCTTGTGGAGGCGGCAGGTCAGCCAGGTCGAGGCGGCGAAGTAAAGGGACAGGTAAAACACCAGCAGCAGGTAGGCGACAAAGGAAAAGAAGGGATTCATCCCCCCATAGGTGGTCATGACGATGTTGAGCCAGTAGAGAATGACGGCGAAAAAGGTCGTCCCGGCGGCAAAACCGGAGGCAAAGGGCCTCTTGTCCATGACCGAAAAGAGGGGAACCAGGGCGAACCAGGCGACAAAGGACCAACCGACTCGGGGAAAGGCCAAAGCCAGCAGCAGGCCCGAAAGGAAGGAAAGGACCAGGGCCCGGTCACGGAACAGGGAAATCATCGGTGATCTCGACCCTCTTCCGCCGATTCCCCATCCCCCGGCAGATCGATTTTCACCTTGCCGATACGGCGGGAATCGGACTCCACCACGGTCATGCGCAACCCTTGGGAGCGGGCCTCTTCGCCGGGGATGGGCACATGCCCCAGCAGGTGGAAAACCCAGCCGCTGACGGTATCGAACTTTTCCCGGGGAATGTCGATGTTAAAATACTCCTCCAGGTCATCGATGGGAAAGCGGCCGTCGACGAGGATGCCCCCCCCCTCCTCTTCGAGGAGCAACCTTTCCTCCTCTTCGTCTTCATCGGCGACATCGCCGACAATCTCCTCCACCAGGTCGGAAAAGGTGACCAGCCCCGAGGTTCCTCCGTATTCGTCGACGACGATGGCGAAGCGCCCCCGTTTGCGGCGAAATTCCCGCAGCAGCTGCTCCAGGGTCATGGTTTCGGGGACAAAAAGCGGCTTCCTCACGATCTCCCGCAACCACCCCGCATCCGGTTCCCGGCCCCAGAAACGCAGCAGATCCTGGGAATGGACGACACCGACGATCTCGTCCACACTGCCGCGGAATATGGGGATCCGCGAATGACCGGAGGATTGGATTATGCGCAGCATCTCCGAAAATTCGGCATCCAGCCCACAGCAGGTCATGGCAGTACGGGGAACCATGACTTCGCGGACGATGGTTTCACCGAGTTCGAAGATGGAATGCAGCATTTCCCCTTCTTCCTCGTTGATAAGGCCGCCGGCCTCCGATTCATCGATCATGTCCTGCAATTCACGCTCAGAGGAAATACGGCGCCGGCCGAAAAGGCTCCGCAACCAGGATGTCAACGGCCTCGGAACAGGGTCTTGGCCTTCCAAAACAGATCCTCCCTTGTATGAAACCTCTCCGACGCCGGCTGGTGACCGGCATTCAGGGGTAAATGACATAAAGTAGCAGGGTGGTTCCGGAACCCAGGACCGCCCCGACCAGAACCTCCCACAAGGAATGCACGCCGAGCTGAACCCGGCTCTGGCCGATGAGATAAGCCAGAAACAGGCTCAATCCGGAGAGAATCGGTCCACGGTGCAAAAGAAGGACCGAGGTGGCGATGGAGAAAGCCACCGCCGTGTGGCCGCTGGGCATGCCGCCCTGCAAGGACAGGCCACGGCGCAGGAATCCCTTGCACAGAACCACCAGGAAAATGACCAGCAGCACGGAAAAAAAGGCGAATTCGCCCGGTGGCCGGACATTTTGCCGGGAGCTTCCTTCCACCTCCATGAGCAGGTGGCGGGACAACGCCAGGTAGCCGATGACCACGGCACCGACGGAGGCGACCATCACGGCTCCCGCCGCCACATCCTTGGCTCGCCTGGCCAGGGGGTGATAGTCGGGGGAAACCAGGTCGACGAGCACTTCAAAGGCGGTATTGATCATCTCGGCGAAAAAAACGAGGATGACGGCGAAGACCATGAAGATCAGCTCGAGAGCCGAAACCCGAAGCAGGATGGCGGCAAACAAAATGACCACGGCGGCCAGGAAATGATAGCGCATGTTGCGCTGGCTTCGAACCGCCCAGAGAATGCCGTCAATGGCGCAATTGAGGCTTGCAAACCAGTTGGATGGTCGCATGGCCGATCCAGTCCCGCCTGCGGGCTCAGCTTTCCGCGGCGATGAGGGCGAAAATCTCATCCTCCTTGGCTTCCATGCGGCGGATTTCCTCTTCGGAGACCTCCTCATGGTTGAAGCCCACCAGATGGAGGATGCCGTGCAGCAGCAGGAAACAGAGTTCCTTTTCGAACTCGCCCCCCGCTTCGGCGGCATCACGGGCCGCCGTATCGGCGGAGATCACCACGTCACCCAGAAGTTCGGGATGAAGGCCGCTCGCCTCCCCTTCCCGCATCGGAAAGGAAAGCACGTTGGTCGGGCGGTCGCGACCGAGAAAATCACGGTTTAGGTCGCGGATCTCCTCATCGGCGACGATCACCACCGAAAGCTCGGCATCAGGACATGCCAAGGCGTTTAATATCCTGATGGCTGTCCTTCTCATCTTCGGCAGGCTTATCTTTTGCCTTTTTTGCCGGTTCTCGATTCGGATTGTCGCCATTCTTCCCCTTTCCTCCCTCCTTCTCCTTGAAAACCGGCTCGGGATAGTCGATACGCTGATGGAACATGCCGGTCAGGATCAGGTTGAAGCTTCTGGCGATCAGATGGAGGTCCTTGAGCGTCAACTCGCAATTATCCAGCTGACCGTCGATGAAGATGTTGTTGATCAGTTTCTGCACCATCCCTCTGATGCGGGCGGGGGTCGGGTCGGTGAGGGTGCGGCTGGCCGCCTCCACCGCGTCGGCAAGCATGATCAGGGCCGCCTCGCGGGACTGGGGCCGGGGGCCGGGATAGCGGTAGTCCCGTTCGTCGATGAGGGATTCTCCATCCTCTTCCTTCTTCTTGGCCTTGTCGTAAAAATATTTGATAAGGCTGGTCCCGTGGTGCTGGCGGATGATCTCCTCGATCGGTTCTCCGAGGCGGGCGGCGCGGGCCATCTCCACTCCGTCCTTGAGATGGGACATGAGGATGAGAGCGCTCATCGACGGTGAAAGCTTGTCGTGACGATTCTCCTGACAACTGGAGTTCTCGATGAAATAAAGCGGCTTGCGGATTTTGCCGATGTCGTGGTAGTAGGCGCCGACGCGGGCGATCAGAGGGTTGGCGTGGATCGCCTCGGCGGCGGCCTCGGCCAGGTTGCCGACGATGACCGAATGGTGGTAGGTCCCCGGCGCCTGCACCATCAACTCCCGAAGGAGCGGATTGTTCATATTGGCCAGTTCAAGGAGCTTGATATTGGTGGAATAGCCAAAAAGGGTTTCAACCAGGGGAATCGTACCCGTGACGATGACCGCGCAAAGGATACCTCCGGCGGCCGCGAAGCCGATCTGATAGGGGAGCTGGAGAGTGAAATCCTTGTTGGTCATGAGGTACAGCCCCAGCACCATGACGACATTGACCAGCGACAGCCGCAACCCGGCCAGATAGAGATAGGAACGCTGCTCACACTGGCGGACATAATGGGCGCCGGTCAGACTTCCCACCAGAGCGTAGAAGGTGATGAACAGACTGTTGCCGAAAAGAGCGCCGAACAGCAGGGAACAGATCAGGGAAAATACCAGGGCGATCTCCGAGTTGAGAACGACCCGCACCAGAATGGCCCCGGCCGCGAAGGGAAAAAGGTAATAATAACCGATGGAATCGATATGGGGAAAGGCGCTCTCCAAGGCACTGCTGATAAATATGGCGAGTTTGGTCAGCGGGAACAAACAGCCGAAGATTGCAATCAAAAACAGCAAATCCTTGTTCTTGGGAGCATATTTGCGGACGTTGCGCAGGCCGTAAAGATGGCAGACCCGAAACAACACATAGATACACAAAAACAGTCCAACACTGATGTAAAACATGCTGTAATCGGATGTAACTGATTGAAAGGCAGCGATTTTTTCGATTTGTTCCTGGCTGATCCGTTCCCCTTCGCGAACCAGCATCTCGCCGCGCTTGATCTGATAGAGCACGGGCTTGACATCCTCCCGTTCCTGGCGCTTGCGGGCTTCCGTCTCGTTTTTGTTGAAGGTCAGGTTGGGGGTCAGCAGCTTGGAAAGGAGGGGAGCCAGCGCCGCGGCCAAATCAGGTGGGACATCGTCCCGATCCTTTAGACCCTTCTTCAGGCGCTGCAGGGCCTCATCCAAATCGATAACCTCGGGACGTTCCAGGACCACCGTTTCCTCATGGCTGATCAGGTTGCGGACGACGATTCCCTGACCGGCTTCACTGCGGAACAGGTGCAGGTTGCCGACAATCTTCGGTTTCAGCTGGCCCTGCATAAAAGGCAGGATGCTGTCCGCATTGAATTCACGGGGAAGGCTTCTTTGCAGATCCGCCAGTTCGTTTTCCGTCAGCAGCACGCCGAGGGCGTCGGACACCCGGCTCAGAAGCTGATCATCGTTCAGGGAAGCTCCCTCTTCCGAGCTCACCAGGGCCAGGGCGGCCTGCAGGCGCAGGCCGATATTCTGGCCGCCGCGGGGATCGAAATCGTAAAGGGGCAGCACCGCCCGCTCCGCTTCCAGGCGTTTCTTTTCGGTCAGGCGCAAATCGGGAATGAGGAGATCACGAGGAGCCTTCAGATCCTGAGTGGCGATGTCGCCGGGATAGTAATCGGTGGGCATGCCCCCGGAACGGAACAAAATGACTGCGGTCATCCCCAAAGCCAAGAGAATGATCAACACATTGCGCTGTTGAGCTTCGTTCAGCACAGAGGGCAAACGCCGCCAAAAACCCGGACCGGGAAACGTCGGGTTGGAATATTTTTTGCCGTTCGGTGTCATCGGTTTCCCTCTCCTCCGGCGCGGCCATTGCCACCGAACTGGCGCGGAAAACGTTCATAGGCCTGAATGATGCTCTGAACTATGGGGTGGCGAACCACATCGAGATCGGAAAAGAAAATGAAGGAAATCCCCTCCACGTCGGCCAGTACTTCTTTGGCCTCCCGCAATCCTGACAAACGGGCCTCGGGAAGATCGATCTGGGTCAGGTCGCCGGTGACCACCGCCCGGCTGCCGAATCCGAGCCGGGTCAGAAACATCATCATCTGCTCACGGGTGGTGTTCTGGGCCTCATCTAGAATGACGAAAGCATCGTTCAGAGTCCGCCCGCGCATGAAGGCCAGCGGCGCCACTTCCACGATCCCCTTTTCGATCAGTTCCTGCCCGCGATGAAAATCCATCATGTCAAACAAAGCGTCATAGAGAGGGCGCAGGTAGGGGTTGACCTTTTCAGCCAGATCACCCGGAAGAAAACCAAGTTTTTCCCCCGCTTCCACTGCCGGCCGGACCAGAACGATGCGGCTGACCTCTTTCTTTTGCAGAAAAGCGATGGCCATGGCCATGGCCAGATAGGTCTTGCCGGTACCCGCCGGCCCGATGCCGAAAACGACATCGCGGCTGCGGATGGCATCGATGTAGGCCTTCTGGGCAAGACTTTTGGGAGAAATTATTTTGTTGCGGGTGGATATCAGCACCCGATCCAGAAAGATATCCTTGAGGGAGGTGTTAGGGGCCGCACAGAGAATACGCAGAGCATAGTCGAAGTCGGTGGCATAAGGCCGGTACCCTTCCCGCAGCAACAGGGACAATTCTTCGAAAAGCCGTTTGGCCAGGGAAACCGGCAAAAACTCGCCTTCCAAGGTCAACGCCGTGCCGCGACAGCCGATACGCAGTCCGAGGGACCTTTCCACCTGGCGCAGGTGTTTGTTCTGGTGGCCGAAGAGGAGATTGGCCGCTTCCACGTTGTCGGCGGCAAAACTTTCCCGCAACGGAGGGATATCATGGGATTTTGTCTGCATATTTTTTATTTGCCAAAAAAGTATTTTTATCATTCCCATGGTTTAAAAGCAATACGGCTTTCTTGCAGCCGGCAAGGCCCTCCACGCAAGCGTTCTCATCCGCCATCTTTGCGGTTCACAGCACCTGGGTTTGTGTTATAGTTGGTGCGATTTGACTAAAGTTTTATTCAGTTTCTTTTTTGATAAAAGGAGGGCGCCATGAGTGAAATCACCGATATCTACGCCCGGGAGATTCTCGATTCCCGCGGCAATCCCACTGTCGAAGTCGAGGTTCATCTGGAAAGCGGCGACATGGGGCGGGCCGCCGTCCCCAGCGGCGCCTCCACCGGGGAGCGGGAAGCCCTGGAACTTCGCGACGGTGATGAAAGCCGCTACCTCGGCAAGGGGGTTCTCAAGGCGGTGCAGAACGTCAACAGCGTCATCGCCGAAAGCCTCATCGGCTGGGAGATCTCCGACCAGGCCGGCATTGACCGCAAGTTGATCGAACTGGACGGCACCGAGACCAAATCCAACCTTGGCGCCAACGCCCTCTTGGGTGTCTCCCTGGCCTGTGCCAAGGCCGCCGCGGAGGAAGCCAAGCTCCCCCTGTTCCAATACCTGGGCGGCGTCAACGCCCGCGAGCTGCCGGTACCGATGATGAACATCCTTAATGGCGGCTCCCATGCCGACAACAACGTCGACATCCAGGAGTTCATGATTATGCCGGTGGGTGCCGAATTCTTCAGCGAGGCCCTGCGCATGGGGGCGGAGATCTTCCACACCCTGAAAAAAGTCCTCAAGAAGAAGGGTTACAGCACCTCGGTGGGCGACGAGGGTGGTTTCGCGCCCAGCCTGCGCTCCAACGAAGAGGCTCTGGAGGTGATCATGGAGGCGATCCGCCAGGCCGGCTTCGACCCGGGCAAGGACGTGCTTCTGGCCATCGACGCCGCCGCTTCCGAATTTTTCAAGGACGGCAAATACTTCCTGGCCGCCGAGGCCAAACCGGAGAAGAACTCGGCCAGCCTGGTGGATTATTATGAGGATCTTGTCAACCGCTACCCCATCATCTCCATCGAGGACGGCATGGCGGAAAACGACTGGGACGGCTGGAAACTCCTCACCGACCGCCTCGGCAAACGCATCCAGATCGTCGGCGACGACATCTTCGTCACCAACACCAAGATCATTCGCGAGGGGATTGACAAGGGGATCGCCAATTCGATCCTGATCAAGGTCAACCAGATCGGTACCCTGACGGAAACCTTCGAAGCCATCGAGATGGCCAAACGGGCCGGCTACACCGCCGTCATTTCCCATCGCAGCGGCGAAACCGAGGATACCTTCATCGCCGATCTGGCGGTGGCCGCCAATACCGGCCAGATCAAGACCGGCTCCCTGTGCCGTACCGACCGCATCTGCAAATACAACCAGTTGCTGCGCATCGAAGACATGCTCGGCGACACGGTCATCTTCAACGGACGCCAGGTATTCTACTGCATCCGTTAGCAAACGCCTGAACTTCCCATCGGCAAAACGCCGGGCCTCCGCAAGACGGGGGCCCGGCGCCGCTCCCTTAACGCCCGCGGCGAAATTTCCGGAACGTTGATCACAAGTCGTCGGCAAGGACCGAACGCCGGGCTACCTCCTTGACCAAACCATTGAAGATCAGCCGGTGAAAAGGATAGAGGGAGTACCAATAGAGCCACCCGAAGAGCCCCTTGGGGGCGAAAAAAACCGTCTGCGTCAGCAAAGAACAATCCTTTCGGCGCGGCGTCACCCGGAATTCCAGCCAGGCCTTGCCGGGGAGTTTCATCTCCGCCCGCAGCCGCATCAAGCGATTCTCTTCGATGGCCTCCACCCGCCAGAAATCGAGGGCGTCTCCGGGACGCAGTTCGTTCGGATCACGCCTGCCGCGCCGCAGCCCCACCCCGCCGATCAGCCGATCGCCGAAACCACGAAGACGCCACGCCCAATTCATGTAAAACCAGCCCCGTTTCCCGCCCAAACCTGTAAACACCCGGAAAACGTCCCCGGCTGGAGCGGGAACAGCACGGTTGCGATGCTCCACGATCATCCCCTCCTGGGTGGTCAGAATGACCGGCGGCGCACCGTCCTGACTGGTGCTCAGCGCATCCCTCCAGGTCGTTTCGATGCGGCTCGCCCGCAGACGGACCAGGGCGCGCTCCACCGCCGTCCGGTAACCCACCGGCTGGATTTGGGGAAAAAGCCGTTGGGCTATCGGATCCCGCACCACGCTCTCGTTGCGCAGGCCGTCGATCAGCGGGCGGGCGACGGCGGCGGGAACCGGCGTGATCAGGCTGACCCAATGGGATGACAGACGCGGGGTCAGAAAAGGAACGGGAAGCATCAGCCGCCTCAGACCGCGGGCCTGGGCGTAGATCAGCATCATCTGGCCATAGGTGACAATGTCGGCGCCGCCGATTTCGATGATGCGGCCGGCGCTTTCCGGCGTTTCGATGGCCGCCACGAGGTATTCCAGAACCTCGCGGATACCGATGGGCTGGGTGCGGGTATAGACCCAGCGGGGGCAGATCAGGATGGGCACCCGTTCGGTCAGATAGCGGACGATCTCAAAGGAGATACTTCCCGAGCCGACGATGATTCCGGCCCGGAACTCGGTGACCGGAACGCCGGCGCTGCGCAGGGTGAAACCGGTCTGGTGACGGGATCGCAAATGCTCGGAAAGAGATGAGGAGGCGTCGGCAAGGCCGCCGAGAAAGATGATTCGCTCAATGCCTGCGCTCTTGGCCGCGAAGGCGAAATTGAGGGCGCCGGCCAGATCCCGCTGGTGGAAATCAGCTCCGCCGACAAGGCTGTGAACCAGGTAATAAGCGATGCGCACCCCCTTCATGGCGGGCGGCAAGGTTTCCGCCTGCAGAACATCGCCAGCCGCCACCTCGACGGCCGCTTTCCAGGGATGCCCTTCGAGACGGGAGGGATCGCGCACCAGACAGCGGACCCGGTAGCCCTTGGCCAGCAGACGCGGCACCAACCTGCCGCCGACATACCCGGTCGCGCCGGTCACCATCACCAAAATTTTGCTGTAATCTTCCAAGACGTTATGCCCTTCCCTGCCCCTTGACGCGGATTGCTGGCAACACCTTTCCCGGCGCCGGGGGAACAATCTGCCGAAGAATCTCCTCCATCTCTTTCAAATTCTAAAAGGAGACGTGAGGCCATGGCAAGACGGCGATCGGTCGGGTGTTCGTTTTTCACCATGGGAAACACCATTTTTATTTCCCGGTTTCATGTAAATCTCCGTCACCCCAGGCTTCATCGCTATTCAAAGGGGTTGTTAAACCCCAGCGAAATCAGGTAGAGTCTTCTATCGGAACAGGGAGAATCCGATGAGCCGCATTCTGATCGTGGACGACGACGTTGAGCTGTGTGAACTGCTGGACGAATACCTGGGACAGGAAGGCTTCGATGTAAGCGCTGTTCACAATGCCGGTGACGGAGTGAAGCTGTCTTTGTCCGAGGAGTTCACCTTGATTGTCCTCGATGTCATGCTGCCCGGGAAAAGCGGTTTCGAGGTGCTACGGGAAATCCGCCAGCACTCCCGGGTGCCGGTCATCATGCTGACCGCCCGGGGGGACGAGGTGGACCGCATCGTCGGCCTGGAGATGGGCGCCGACGACTACATGCCCAAGCCTTTCAACCCCCGCGAGCTGGTGGCCCGCATCCGCGCCATTCAGCGCCGCACCGTATCTCCGGCGCCCCTTGCCGCGGACGAGGATAGCCCCGTCCTTCGGGTGGGGCACATCGAACTTGATCCCGGCGCCCGCACTGTCCGTCAAGCCGGAACGGAAGTGATTCTGACGGCGGTGGAGTTTTCCTTTCTGGAGATCCTGCTGCGCAATGCCGGCCAGGTGGTGACCCGGGAAACCCTGGCCCGGGAGGTTCTCGGCCGTCCCCTCTCCCCCTACGACCGCAGCATCGATGTCCACATCAGCAGCCTGCGGCGCAAGATCGACCCCGAACAGCGCGGCGTTGAGCAGATCAAAACGATCCGCGGCGTCGGCTACCAGTTCACTTCCCCCCACGGCAAAGGCTCCCAGTGACACTGAAAGGGTTCCATATTTTCCGCTTTCTGCGCAAAATACTGGCGAGCATCTTCGTCAAAATCTTTTTCTGGTTCTGGCTCGCCACCATCCTTTCCGGAATCACTTTCTACATCCTGACCACGGTGACCGAATCCTCCACCATTTCCGAGTCCCGCCAGAAGCTCATCGTCCACCGCCGTCACCTGACCGGTCAGACCATGGCCCTTTACGGCGAGGCCGCCATCGAGATCTTTGAACGAAAAGGGCTGAAAGCCCTCAACAACTACACCGAACGGATGGAAAAGACCACCGGCATCCATACCTACCTTTTCCCCAACGGCCTCCACTCCCTGGCCGGGCAGGATCCGTCTCCCCAGGTGCAGATCATGGCCGAACGCTCCCTGCGCAGCGGCAAGGTGGAATTCGGCGTTTACCGAGACACCTTCCTGGTCGCCCAGCCGATGTTCAATTCCCAGGGGCTGCTCTACATCATCGTCGGCGAGGTCCCCGGCGCTCCGCCGCAACCCGTGGAGCCTTTCTACCGCCTTCCCGCCGATTTCGGCATGCGCATGCTGATCACCTTCATCATCGGCGGCATCATCTGTTCCTGGCTGGCCTGGCACCTGACCTCCGGCATCCGCAAGCTGCGCAATGCCACCCATTCCTTCGCTCAGGGAGATCTCGCCACCCGAGTCCGTCCCCAGTTGGGCAACCGCCGCGACGAGATCGGCGGCCTGGCCAGGGAATTCGACCAGATGGCGGAACAGATCGAGGGGCTGATGACCTCGCAGAAACGACTGCTCAGGGATGTTTCCCACGAACTCCGCTCTCCTCTGGCGAGGCTCAACGTGGCTCTGGAACTGCTCCAGCAGAAAACCGGACCGGAGGCGGAAACTTCCCTCAACCGCATCCGCCGCGAGGCCGACCGCCTCAACGAAATGATTGGGGAAATCCTCTCCCTCAATGCCATCGACGGCTCGCCGGAAGCAATCAACCAGGAAATGGTCGATCTCAACGAGCTGCTTCAGGAGATCGGCGCCGATGCCGATTACGAGGCCCGCGCCCGCGATTGCGGCGTCGTTCTCAGTATAAGCGAAACGGCGCAGGTTCAGGGGAGCCCGGAACTGCTGGGACGGGCCGTCGAAAACGTCATCCGCAATGCCGTCCGTTACAGCGTTGCCGGAACCTCCGTGGAGGTAGGCCTGCAGGGCATCCACGACGGCAATCAAACCTGGGCGGTCATCAGCGTCCGCGACCATGGGCCCGGAGTCCCCGAGGCGGACCTGGAAAAAATCTTCCAGCCTTTTTATCGGGTCGCCGACGCCCGCGACCGCCAGAGCGGGGGCACCGGCATCGGCCTCGCCATCACCGCCCGCGCCGTCCGCCTCCACGGCGGCAGCGTCAAAGCGGCCAATCATCCCGAGGGAGGACTGATCGTCAAGATTAATTTGCCCATGCTGCCAACCGTCTGAACCGGTTTCCCCGGCGGAAATCCACCAATCGTGGCGACTTTTCCCCATAACGGCGTCGACGCGATGCTTACCGAATTCCGGTTAGACTCCTTTAAACAATCCACATATTGATCAAAGCGATGCGATTAATTTACAATGGGTGAATTTTTGTCGCCTATTTTTTTGTGCCTCCTGGATGCCAACAACCGAGCACAGCGCACCACTGAAAAATGATGAAAATCCTCCCCGCTTCCCGATTTCAGGAAAAGTTCGTTCTCGAGGAAAAACTCCTCGCCGGGAAGCCCTACAACAATTTCCCCATCGTCTATGAAATCCGCGGCGCACTGAAAGCCGAACTGGTGGAGGAGTCCCTCCGCCACATGATGGCCGCCTACGAATCGATGCGCGCCTGCTATCCGGAAAAGGACGGGAAGCTCTACCTGGGCATAGATGATGATTGTCGGCCGCTGATTGAAAGGGTTGCCTGCGCTGATCGCCGCCAGGCGGAAGGGTTCATGGCGGAATTCATCCTGCGGCCTTTCGATCTCCACAAACCGCCACCTCACCGCCTGGCCCTGATTCAGTTGGCGGAAAACCATTTCATCTTCCTTTTCGTCGTTCATCACATCCTCACCGACGGGGTCACCCTGGAACCGCTCATGCCCCAATGGGCGGCCGCCTACAACGCTCTGGCGGCCGGCGCCCCAGCCCCAACCATCGCCACCGATTCCTATGCCGACTACCTCCAAAAGGAGGAAGAATTTCTTGAAAACAGGGATGTTCAGGCCGATCTCGACTTTTGGGAAGAATATCTCGGCGACGCCTCGCTGACGGTTGCCTTGCCGGCCTTCAAGGAAAAGGGCGGTTTTGCGGGCATCTATTTCGACATCCCGGCCGGCTTGCGGGAACAGGTACGGCGCTTTTCCCGGCATCATCGAAGCACCTTTTTCTGGGCCGTCACCGCCGCCTGGATGAGCCTTCTCCACCGCTACAGCGGCCAATCCGCCATCGCCGTCAACTATCCCGTCAACCTGCGGCCGAAGGATTTCCCCAACCTCTTCGGCCCCTTCATCAACAACCTGCCGCTGGTCGCCGATTTTGAAGATGGCACGACCTTCGCCGAAATCCTGAAGCGGATCACCGCCGACCGACGGCGCTGCAAAAACCATCAGCAGTGCATGCTGGCCGAGATCGTCGCCCATCTGCGCGCCCGGAAAAGAACCGGCGGCGATTCCGCCATGAACGTCGGCATTGCCGAAACCGCCCTGCGCACCACCTATCCCTTCGCTCTTAACGGCCTCGACGTGCGCCATCTGGAACCCCCCGGCGTCGGCATGACCACGGAGCTGCTGCTGGAATACGAAGAAAGGCCCGACGCCGTCCACTGCCGCCTGGCCTACGACGCCGGCAGATATCCGCGCTGGTTCGCCGCAAGGATGGCTCGCCACTTTGTCACCTTCCTGGAAGCTCTGGTGGCAGCCCCCGATCGGCCGGTGACCGCCTTTTCCCTTCTCGATGAAGAGGAAAAAATCCTTCTGGAGCGCTGGAACGACACCGCCGTCTCCTTCCCGGACAACCGTTTTCTCCACCGGATTTTCGAAGAGAAGGCGGCCGCGGCTCCCGGCGCCTTGGCCATCCGCGATTCAGGTGGTGAACTGAGCCGCGCCGAGTTGAACGCCCAAGCCAACCGCGTCGCCCATGCACTGATCGACCTGGGGGTCACCCCCGACACCCCCGTCGGCCTTGCCCTTCCCCGGGGCAACAGCTTTATGGCCGCTCTTCTGGGGATTCACAAGGCCGGCGGCGCCTATCTTCCGCTGGACCCCGCTCTGCCTTCGCGGCGCCTGGCGGAGATGATTGAGGACGCGGGTCCGTCCTGCCTGATCGGCACCGCCGAGACCGCCATC
>JAAYDE010000077.1 GCA_012729375.1 Deltaproteobacteria bacterium
ACGATTATGCCGCCGGAACCGAGGGCCGTGCCGGCCTTG
Organism: Deltaproteobacteria bacterium; assembly: GCA_012729375.1. Lineage (GTDB taxonomy): Bacteria > Desulfobacterota > Desulfuromonadia > Desulfuromonadales > JAAYDE01 > JAAYDE01. The sequence continues at coordinate 40 of JAAYDE010000077.1, forward strand.
GCGCAGGAATCGTAATCGAGGTTGAGCCCTTCGGCTTCCTTGGCGGTGAGGATCGGCACCGACAGCCCGCCAACGATCACGCCCTTCAGGTTCCCCTTGACGCCGCCGGCGGCATCGAGGATCTCTTTGAGGGGGGTGCCCATCGGGTACTCGAAGATGCCGGGCGCCTTGACATGGCCGGATACGCCGAAGATCTTGGGACCGAAGTTGTTGGGCACACCGATCTTCTTGAAGCCAGCGGCGCCGTTTTTGACGATATAGGGAACGCAGCTGAGGGTTTCAACGTTGTTGACCACCGTGGGGCAGCCGTAAAGTCCCGAATTGGCCGGGAACGGCGGCTTGACCCGGGGGTTGCCCCTTTTGCCTTCGAGGGATTCGATCTGGGCGGTTTCGTCGCCGCAGACATAGGAACCGGCGCCCCGATGCACCACGATGTCGACATGCTTGAGATAGCCGGCATCTTTGGCTTCGGCGATGGCCGTTTCGAGGATGTCGGCAATCCAGCCGAATTCGCCGCGGATGTAAATGAAGGCTTTCGCCGCCTTCAGGGCGTGGGCGCTGACGGCGATCCCCTCGACCAGCAGATGGGGGTTGTACTCCATGATCTGGCGGTCTTTGAAGGTGCCCGGCTCCCCTTCGTCGGCGTTACAGATCAGGTAGACGGGACGGGGATCGTTCTTGGGCAAAAACGACCACTTGGTGCCGGCCGGGAATCCCGCGCCGCCGCGCCCTCTGATTTCCGCCGCCTTGACCTCGGCGACAATATCCTCGGGTTTCATGCCCAATGCCTTTTCGAGGCTCCGGTAGCCGCCGTTCTTTTGGTAGAAGGCGAGCGTCCGGCAGTCTTTCTGGGTGCGATCATTGACGAGAATGCCGCATTTGGAAACGACCTTCATGCTCGGGTCGTTGGCGGGCCAACTCCCTTTTTTCAAGGATTCCAGGAGCTGGTCTGTCTTCTCGACGGTCATGTTTTCAAAATAGCGGTCGTTGACCTGAATGACCGGACCGGTGGCGCAGGAGCCAAGATCCTGTACTGTGGCGAGGGTGAAGAGACCGTCCGTGGTGGTTTCCCCCGGTTTGATGCCGAGCTTTTTGGCGATATGTTCGACAATGGCGTCGGCGCCATGGAGGAAACCGGGGATGCAGGTATCGACCTGCAGATGGTATTTGCCCACCGGTTTGGTGTTGAACAGGGTGTAGTAGGTGGCTATCCCATACACCTTGCTGGTGCTGCAGCCGAGTTTCTGGGCGGCCTCCTCTATGGCCTCCCGGGTGAGGGTATTGCCCTCCTCCTTCTGCAGAAACTGCAGGACAGGCAGTACCGCAGACTCCTTCTTCGGGTATTTCCCGATCAGTTCCTGAATCCTGGCATCTCTCTCTGTTGTCTTCATAATCGTTCCTTTGTTAAAAAAACAATGTTTTCAGGAAGCTTCATAAATCACTGGCGGACCCCCACAACCCCCTTTCTTTTAGAAAATGGCACCGGAAAAAACTGGCGGTATCCGATCACAGATAAGGCGATTCCCCCTGGCAACCCCGGCAACGTTCTCCGTGCCGCGCCGGATAGGCTTCGCCGCAGGCCGGACAGATGGCCACCGGTCCCAACTTTTTGCGTTGTAAGCTGGGTGGATCGACCTGTACCGGTTGAAGGCTCAACATATTGTGGCCAGCCTCTTTGATCTGACCGAGCAGCAACTCGGAATTCTGTTCTTTTTTCGGTTTGAGCTTGAAAAACCAACTCCACGCCTCGGACCAATTTTTGAGCTTTTCACTGTCCAGGTAGACCCGCACCCCCTTGCCGCTGTCTTTGTCGTAGAGGGCGACGGCAAAACGCCCGAAATCGAGCACCTTCAGCCAACCGTTGCCGATGGTGCAGGGGGTGAGCAACTGCACCGCGTCGGGAAGACAGACGGGAGTTTCACAGATAGCGTCGAAAAACTCCCCTTCGGGCAGGTTTTTCATGGCCAGATCGACAATGAAACCGCCGATGAGCAGGCCCGGAGCCATGGAGCCGTGGAATGATTTGACCAGATGGACATATTCTTCGTAGGAGTAGGTGCCGATATTCATGCGAAAGCAATTCCTTCCTTTCTAGTAAGCCAAGGCGAGCCGGGTGGTGCGCGCCGCCCTGGAGGGAGACAGGTTGGATGATTCTCCGCCGGCGGCCCGGTGCATCCATTGATCGTCCGCCCGTCCGTTGACCACCGGCAGAATTGCGTCGGCCAGGAACAACGCTTCGTTGATGTCGTGGGTGACATAGACGATGGGAAAGGAAATGCGGGCTTTGAGGTTCTTCAATTCCTCGCGCAATTCCCGGCGAGTGACCACATCGAGGGCGGAAAGGGGTTCATCCAGCAGCAGTAGACGGGGGTGGCGGGCCAGAGACTGACAGATGGCGCAGCGCTGGCGCTCCCCGCCCGATACCTGGTGGGGTTTGCGATCGCGGAGATGAGCGATCCCGAAAAGGTCGAGCAGTTCGTCGACTTCCCTGTGGTCGACGGCGGCGAAAGCGGCGTTTTCGAACAGGGTGAGATGGGGAAACAGGGAGTAATCCTGGAATACATAGCCCAGGCGGCGTTTGCGCGGCGGCAGGTGGATGCCGCGGGCGGAATCGAACCAGACCTCGTCGCCAAAGGTGATGGCACCGCGATCCGGTTTCTCCAGGCCGGCCAACAGGCGCACGATGGTGGTTTTGCCGCCGCCGGATGGACCGATCAGGACCAGAATCTTTCCGGCATTGCAGGAAAAGGAGATATCGAGATCGAAGAAGTCGAGTTTTCTGCCAGCCGAAAAGTGAAGGGACACGTTATCCATCCTTGTTGAGCTGGTTCACCAGCAACAGAAAGGCATAGCTGACCGGAATAAAGCTCAGGGACATCAACGCCGCTCCCCGGTAGTCCATCGTCTCCACCGCTTCATAAATGGCGATAGAGGCCACCCTGGTTTCTCCGGGGATGCTGCCGCCGACCATCATCAGAATGCCGAAAGCCCCGATGGTGTGTAAAAAAACCAGAACGGCGGCGGCGACAATACCGCTCTTGCTGTTGGGGATCACCA
>JAAYDE010000078.1 GCA_012729375.1 Deltaproteobacteria bacterium
CCCGGCGCCGGCTTCGGCATGCCGGGATTCTTCCGCATCGCCTACTGCATGGAACAGGAGATGATCGAACGCAGTCTGCCGGCTTGGGAGAACTTGGCGGGGGAACTTGATCTCAAAGGATGAGGGATATGCAGGAGGGGTTTTTCAGAAGATAGAGGCATCCTCAACAGCGGCGACTATCCGCAGTTGCAAAGAGCGTTGACCACGGAAGCGATTGTCGCCGAGCCGATAGACCAAGGTCGCCGTCCTCCCCCTGACGATGCCGCAGACGGCGGCTTTTGCCTCGGTGGTGTTGAACCAGACGGCGGCAAAACGCTCCCCATCCTTTTCCACCTGCAACCGAATATGAGCGCCGTCTCCCATTCCGTGGACAGAAAGGATGGTGAAACGGCCGTAAAGCACCGGCGCCGGGAAATCTTTCCCCCAGGGGTCCAGAGCGGTCAGCACATCCAGAGTATTCAGAGAGAGCAACTCCGCCGGCCAGTCGGCATCGACCCAAAGGATGGGGCGCAGAGGCTCCTCCCCCAGCTGCTCACGGACCGCCACTTCGAACAGTTCGGCGAAGCGGGGAATGTCGTCAACCGCCAAGGTCGCCCCCGCCGCCCCTTCATGCCCGCCGAAACCGCGCAGCAGGCCAGGATGGCGGTCGGCCACCGTCTGCAGAGCGTTTCTCACATGGAAACCGGGCACCCCCCGGAAACTCCCGGAAGCCATCATTTCGCCGTCATCCGCCGGCACACCGACATTTCCAGCCTCGCCCCCATGCCCTTTCGGGGCGAACAGGACCGTCGGCTTGCCGAAGGTCTCCACCAAACGGCTGGCGGTGATGCCATGAACCCCGCAGTGGCCGTCGGCGAAGTAAAGGACCAGAGACTGGGTCTCCATGGCCGCCGCCTGAAGCAGCGCCCGCTCCCGCAACTCCTTTTCGATCCGGCGGCGCTCCCGGTTTTCCCCCTTCAGGATCTGCCACTGTCCGGCAGCCGTCTCAGGATCGGATGCTGTGAGAAAAAGAAATCCGGCGTCGGGCCAGTCGAGGCGGCCGCTGGCGGCAATCGGCGGCGCCAGGCCGAAAGCCACCGTTTCAGCGGTCACCGGACCTTCCACTTCATCGCAAAACACCTGCCAGGCTGGACGTTTTTGCTGATTGAGCAGAACCAGACCGTGGTGCACCAGGATTCGGTTTACGTTACTCCGATCCGGCCGCAGGGCCACGCAATCGGCAATGGTGGCTACCGCAACGTAATCGAGCAGGCCGCGGAGACTGGGGATATCCTTCTTGAGGACCACCTCCCGCAACCGCTCGCGCACCTTCCACATCAGCAGAAAAGCCACGGCGGCACCACAGACATGGGGATCGTAGCCAGCCTCACTGCAACTGGGATTGATTACGGCAAAGGCTGAAGGGGGTGGACCCTCAACCGGCAACATATGGTGATCGGTGACGATGACATCGAGGCCCGCCGCGCTCAGGCGATGAATCCTCTCCTCGTCGCCGCTGCCCTTGTCGGCGGTGATGACCAGGGTGGCGCCGGACTCCAGAATCCGCTCCACCACCGGCCCGGTCAGGCCGTACCCTTCCGTCAGCCGATGACTGGTCACCACCTGCAGTTTTTCCTCGGAAACCCCGAAATAGCCGGTGAAGGCTTCCCAGAGTACGGCGGCCGAGGCGGTCCCGTCCAAGTCATGGTCGCAGGCGAAAATCACCTTCTCTTCGTCAGTGATCGCCTGCACCACCCTGGCTGCGGCCCGGTCCAGAGAAGGAATCGCTCCGGGATCAGGAATCGCCGCCAGCGACGGGTGGCTGATTCCCTGCCAGGAAACCGGCTTCTCCAGACGGCGGGCAAGAATATCTGCCAGCCAGGGAGGAACCCCCTCGTTTACCAGGGATCGGTAGACCGGTTCCCGACAAGGGCGAATCCGAACCAATGGCAAGGGTAACGGGACGGCATCAGCGGACATGGCGGAAATGGCTTTTCTTGGTCGACATGGATTGCCGGAAGCGGACGCCGGCAATCCATGCTTGGCGGGAAAATTTCTTCAGGCGGATCTTGGGGAAGGGCCGGTGAGAAAACCCTCAGGCGCTTCTGGCCGTTGCAACTTTGGCCTTGCGGCGCTTGCCGACATATTCCTCCCAGACGATGAGCAGGGGACTGGCGATGAAAATAGAGGAGTAGGTCCCGATCAAGATCCCGATCAGCAGCGCGAAGGCGAAATTATTGATGACCCCGCCGCCGAAAATAAACAGGGCCAGAATCACGATCATGGTGGTCCCCGAAGTGAGCAGGGTACGGGAAAGGGTCTCGTTGATGCTGTGGTTGATGATGGAAGGGAACGGCTCCTTGTTGTATTTGCCCATGTTCTCGCGGATCCGGTCATAGACGATGATGGTGTCGTTGAGGGAGTAGCCGACGATGGCCAGAAAGGCGGCGATGACCGGCAGATCGATTTCCCGGTTGGTCAGGGAAAAGGCGCCCAGGGTGATGAGGATATCGTGAATGAGGGCGAGAATCGCTCCCACTGCGAAGCGCAGCTCGAACCGCCAAGTGACATAAATCAATATTCCGATCATGGCATAGCAGATGGCCCAGAACCCTTTTTTTCGCAAGTCTTTGCCCACCTGAGGACCGACCATCTCGGCACGGCGGATATCGACCTTGCCGGCGCCGTAGTGGGTCTCCAGCAACTCCAGGGTCCTCTGGGAAAAGCCCTTCAGCTCGGAACTGGTCTTTTGCGCCCTGACCAGAAACTCATTGGCTTCTTCGCCGAATTGCTGCACCGTAAAAGTGCCGATGTCGAGATCCTTTAAGGCCTCTTTGATATCGGCGGCATTGGTCGATTCGGCAAACTGCAGTTGAATCAGGGTGCCCCCCGAGAAATCGATGCCGAAATTGGGTCCTCCCTTGAGAACCAGAGAAAACAGCCCGATCAAAATCAGCACCGCAGAAAAAATCAGGACGATGCGGCGCTTGCCGATGAAATCCAGATTGATGTCCGGACGGATGATTTCCATTCCGATCTCCTTAGATGCTCAACTGCTTTATCTGACGTTTTTCGAAGAAATAATCAAAGATCACCCGGGAGACAAAGATCGCCGTAAACAGAGAACAGACAATCCCCACGGATAGGGTGACGGCAAAGCCTTTGACCGGTCCGGTCCCGAACTGGAAAAGGACCAGGGCGGCGATCAGCGTCGTCACGTTGGCGTCAACAATAGTCAGAAAAGCCTTGGCGAAACCCTCTTCGAGCGCCAGGCGGGGGCTCTGACCCCGGCGCAGTTCCTCCCGGATGCGTTCAAAAATCAGCACATTGGCATCCACGGCCATCCCCACCGTGAGAACAATACCGGCAATGCCGGGAAGGGTGAGGGATGCCTTGAACAGAGCCAGCAGGGTGAGGATGAAAACCAGATTGAGCAGCAGAGCGACATTGGCCACCAGGCCGGCCAGGCGGTAATAGACGAACATGGCGATAATCACCAGAATGCCGCCGACCAGGACGGAGAAAATCCCCTTGTTGATGGAGTCGCGCCCCAAGGAAGGCCCGACGGTGCGATCTTCCAGGATCTTCACCGGCGCGGGTAGTGACCCAGCCCGCAGCACGATGGCCAGATCGGTGGCCTCCTGTTCGTTAAAGGCTCCACTAATCTGAGCGCTTCCACCGGAGATCCGCTCCCGAATCACCGGTGCCGAATAGACGGTATCGTCGAGAATGATGGCCAATCGCTTACCGACGTTGGCGGCGGTAATCTGATCGAAACGCTTGGC
>JAAYDE010000148.1 GCA_012729375.1 Deltaproteobacteria bacterium
GACGCCGTCCTCTATCTGCAAAAACAGCTCAATCTCATCGCCGCAGCTGGGGTTTCTGCCCGGAACGGCGACGTTCGCCCCCTCCAGGGGATGCTTGTTGTGATGGGACAGGTTGTGGTCCTTGATGACTTGGGAATACAGTTCATTAAGGTTCAAATCCAAGCACCTCCCTCACGGTGGAGAGCGCCTGCGCCAGGCGGCGGATGTCCTCCTCGGTGTTGTAAAAATACAGGCTCATGCGGCAGGTGGCGTTCACTCCCAGATGGGCCATCAAAGGCTGGGCGCAGTGATGCCCGGCCCGGACAGCCACCCCATGGGAAGCTAAGATGGTGGCGGTGTCATGGGGATGGACATCTTCAATGTTAAAAGACAGAATGCCGGTACGCTCCTCGGCGTCCCCAGCGCCGTATAGCCGGATGCGGGGGATGGCGCACAGCTCCTGCAGGGCATCGTCCATGAGGCGGCGCTCGATATCCTGAATGGCTTCCATGCCCACCGCTTCCAGATAGTCGATGGCCACCCCCAGGCCGATGACGCCCTCAGCATTTTGGGTGCCCGCTTCAAATCTCAGGGGCGCGTCCAGAAAACGCGCATCCTGTTGGGTAACTTCTTCCACAATACCGCCGCCCAGACGGGCGGGCTCCATCCGCTGCAAAAGTTCTTTCTTGCCGTACAGCACGCCGATGCCCGCCGGGGCCAGCATCTTGTGACCGGAAAAAGCCATAAAATCCACGTCCAAATCCCGGACGTTCACGGGGATGTGCGGCACGCTCTGGGCGGCGTCCAGCAGGACGGCCGCGCCCTTTTCATGGGCCATGGCGGCCAGCTCTCCAATGGGATTGACACCTCCCAGCACGTTGGAGACATGGGCAATGGCGAGGATTTTAGTTTTAGAGGTCAGCTTGGCTGCCAGCTCTTCCGTAGTCACGCGGCCGCTTTGATCGGGAATAAGATAGCGCAGTACGGCTCCCGTGCGTTTGGCCAGCCGCTGCCAGGGCAGCAGGTTGCTGTGGTGCTCTGCCACCGAGATGAGGATTTCATCCCCCGCGCCCACCGCCTGTTCTCCGTAGCTTTGGGCGGCCTGATTGATGGCGTCGGTGGCCCCGAAGGTGAATACGACCTCCTCAGGATCAGCCGCCCCGATGAACCGGGCGGCTTTGGCCCGGACTTCCTCAAACGCTTCCGTCACCCGCACACTGATGGAATACGCGCCCCGGTGGGGGTTGGCGTTGAAGGTCTCATAATAGTTCCGCACGGCATCGATGACCTGGCGGGGCTTTTGGGTGGTGGCGGCGTTGTCGAGATAGGCCAGAGGCAGCCCCCCGGCGTCCGGCTGGAGCAGAAGGGGAAAGTCTTTTTTGTAGTCAGTGCTCACCATGGACCACCTCCCGGATTTTTTGCCGTACCGCATCCCGCAAATCAGGCGTGGGCAGCTTGTTTATTATGGAGGTAAAGGAGGCCTCCACCAGCAGGCGCTTTGCCTCTCTCTGGGTAAAGCCCCGGCTCATGAGGTAGTAGAGCTTGGCCGGGTCGGGCTTTCCGCTGGATGTGGCGTGCGCGCCCTCTACGTTGTCCTCACCGCACAGAAGCAGCGGCGTGGAGAGGTTGACCACCCGGTCACTCAGGGCCAGAACCGTCTCCTCCTCCCGGCCCTTTGCGCCGGAAGCGCCGCGGATGAAGTCCAGCGTGCTTTTGAGCGTCTTTTTGGCGCTGCCCGAGAGCGCGCCCCGAGAGACGATCTCCCCTTGGGATGCGGGGCCGCGCAGCTCCAGCCGGTAGTTGAAATCCTGCGTGCGGCCCTCGCTGCCGAGATAGAGCGTGTCCAGCCCGCCCCGGCTCTCCTTACCGGCCAGTAAAACATTGCAGCCGGACACCACCTGTCCGCCGCCCAGCTCGCAGCACAGGGCGCTGCCCTCGCCGCCGGCTTCGACTGTAATTGCGGTGCCATCCAGATGGATATCCTCCTCATCCAGCATCTGGATTTTGATGAGGCACACCTGCGCGCCCCTCTCAGCCCGCAGGGATGCAAAACCACCGTGAAAGCGGGCGCCTTTCCCGGCGGAGCGGTACCGCAGCACCACATCCGCCCGGCTGCCCGCCAAGGCGTGAACCTCTATATTATCCACCAGCACCGAGGAAGCTTCATCCAGTAAAAAATCGAGGATAAGGGGCTGCTCACACTGTACATCCTCCGGGATGGTGAGATGAAGGCTGTAATTTTGATGTTCCTGCACAAAATCCCGCAATCGGCCCAAATCGGCGGGGAGATTGGGTATCTCGGCAGGGGCAAAATCGTGACGGAGTTCCACACTCCCGGCCCCGGACAGCGCGCCGCCCCGGTAGGGCGTACCCAGAGGCATATCCGTTTCCAGCGCGGCCTCGTTCATACCCAGCCAGCGCCACGTAGGAATTTGTATCCGGTTTAAATTTCTCAGTTTCATGTCTGCTTCCTTATCCGATGGCGCCTTCCAGTTCCAGCCCCACCAGCCGGTTCATCTCCACGGCGTATTCCAGCGGCAGCTCCTTGGTCACCGGCTCCACAAAGCCCCGCACGATCATGGCCTTGGCTTCCTCTTCGCTTAAGCCCCGGCTCATGAGATAGTAGATGGAGCCCTCGCTGATGCGGCCGATTTTGGCCTCGTGGCCGATGTCCACCTCATCGGTGCGGATATCCATGCCAGGGATTGTGTCCGAGCGGGAGAGGTTATCCAGCATCAGCGCCTCGCAGAGAACGCTGGATTTTGAGTTTTTGGCCTGCGGCTGCACCGTCACCGAGGTGCGGGTGGTCGTGTTGCCCCCCGCCTTGGAGATGGATTTAGAGGACATGGTCGAGGAGGTGTTCGGCGCGGCGTGAATCACCTTGCAGCCGGTATCCAGAAACTGATTTTTCCCCGCAAAGCTCACGCCGATATATTCGCTGCGCGC
>JAAYDE010000079.1 GCA_012729375.1 Deltaproteobacteria bacterium
CAACGCCGTCGAATATTTCGTCTCCTACTACGACTACTACCAGCCCGAGGCCTACGTCCCGGCCACCGACACCTACATCGAGAAGGACTCGGCCATCAACGAGGAGATCGACAAGCTGCGCCACAGCGCCACCCGCAGCCTCCTCACCCGCCGCGACGTGGTGATCGTGGCCTCGGTCTCCTGCATCTACGGCCTCGGCTCGCCCGAAGCCTACTTCGGGATGCTGATCCCCCTGGAAAAGGGGATGGAGCTGGAGCGCAACGACCTCCTGCGGCGCCTGGTGGAGATCCAGTACAGCCGCAACGACATCGACTTCCACCGCGGCACCTTCCGGGTGCGGGGGGACTCGGTGGAGATCTTCCCGGCCTACGAGGAGAAGCGGGCGCTGCGGATCGCGTTCTTCGGCGACGAGATCGAGGCGATCCGCGAGATCGACCCGCTGCGGGGCACGGTCATCGACGAGCTCCCCAAGACCTTCGTGTTCCCGGCCAGCCACTACGTCGCCACCCGCCCCGCCGTGGAAAAGGCGGTGCGGGAGATCAAGCAGGAGCTGAACGAGCGCCTGGCCGAACTCTATGCCGCCAACAAGCTGGTGGAGGCGCAGCGCCTGGAGCAGCGCACCCTCTTCGACATGGAGATGCTGCTGGAGATGGGCTACTGCCAGGGGATCGAAAACTACTCCCGCCACCTCGATGGCCGGTCCGCCGGCTCGCCGCCGGCCACCCTGCTCGACTACTTCCCCGCCGACGGCCTCCTCTTCATCGACGAAAGCCACGTCTCGGTGCCCCAGCTCGGCGGCATGTTCCGCGGCGACCGCTCCCGCAAGGAGACCCTGGTCAGCTACGGCTTCCGGCTCCCCTCGGCCCTCGACAACCGCCCCCTGACCTTCGACGAGTACCAGAAAAAAAACCTCCAGACCGTCTATGTCTCCGCCACCCCGGCCGACTACGAGCTGGAGAAATCCCAGGGCGTGATCGTCGAGCAGTTGATCCGGCCCACCGGGCTGCTCGACCCGGTGATTGAGGTGCGCCCGGCCCAGAACCAGGTGGATGATCTGGTGGAGGAAATCCGCCGGGTGGTGGCCCGCTCCGAGCGGGTGCTGGCCACCACATTGACCAAGCGCATGGCCGAGGAGCTGACCTCCTACCTCAAGGAGATCGGCATCCAGGCCCGCTATCTCCACTCCGACATCCACACCGTGGAGCGGGTCGAGCTGATCCGCGATCTGCGCCGGGGGGTCTATGACGTCCTGGTCGGGGTCAACCTGCTGCGGGAGGGGCTCGACCTCCCCGAGGTGTCGCTGGTGGCGATTCTTGACGCCGACAAGGAGGGGTTCCTGCGCAGCGCGCGCTCCCTGATCCAGACCTGCGGCCGGGCCGCCCGCAACGTGGCGGGAAGGGTGCTGATGTACGCCGACCGGACCACCGGCTCGATGCGGCGCTGCCTCGAAGAGACGGCGCGGCGGCGCCAGACCCAGGAAGAGTACAACCGGGAACACGGCATCACCCCGGAGACGGTGCGCAAATCGCTGCGCAGTCTCCTCGACGACATCGCCGAGCGCGATTACGTCGATGTCACGGCCGTGGCCGAAAAACAGGCCGGCTACCGAAGCCCCAAGGAACTGAGGGCGGAGATCGAGGCGCTCAAAGCCGAGATGTTCCGGGAGGCGGAACAGCTCAACTTCGAAAAGGCGGCGACGTTGCGGGACCGGATGCTGGAGCTGGAGAAGTGGGAACTGGAGATGCGCGCCGCCGAGGGAGGAACGGGATGAGAAACGGCTGGCTGCTGGTGGCGGGACTGCTGGGGATGATGCTCTTCGGCTGCGCCGGGGAGCAACGGGACCGTTTCGTGGATGACCCGGCCGGGGCGCTCAGCGCCGCGGCCCGGACCCGGATCGAAAACTACCACGCCGTGCTGCTGCGCGATTGCGATATCCATTTTCATTTGACCCTGCTGCCGGAGGCCGAAGCCGACATCGACGCCAAGGCGGTGCGGCTGTTCGAGGCCTACCGGCTCGGGGCCAAGACCCGCGCCGCCCGCGGCGTGCTGCTGCTCATCGATCCCCAGGGAAAACAGGCGCGGCTCGAGATCGGCTACGACCTGGAGGGGATCTTCCCCGACGGCTTCGTCGCCGCTATCGAAAGGGAGCAGATGGTCCCGTTCTTCTCCGCCGGAAAGCTGGGGCCGGGCATCGAGGCGACGGTGGAGCTGCTGGTGGCCCGGGCCGCGGAATGGAAAGATAAGGGGGAAGGTGAAAAGGGCTCCGTGGCAGGGCGCTATTCCGGCGGTGCCGGGGCCCGCACGCCCATCGCCATCGGTTCCGGGGCGCCGGA
>JAAYDE010000080.1 GCA_012729375.1 Deltaproteobacteria bacterium
CACCCCATCGCCGGCACCGAAAAGAGCGGCGCGGCGGCGGCCTTCGCCACCCTTTTCCAGAATCGCAACTGCATCCTTACGCCCACTCCGCGTACCGATCCACGGGCGCTGGCGCTGGTGACGAAACTGTGGGAGCTGGCCGGCAGCCGGGTGGTGCTGATGGATGCGGACCGCCACGACCGGGTGCTGGCGGCGATCAGCCATCTGCCCCACATGGTGGCCTACGCCCTGGTCAACGCCGTCAGTTCCTGCGAACGCTTTCAGGAGAACATTCTCGAATATTCCGCGGGAGGCTTCCGCGATTTCACCCGCATCGCTTCCAGTGATCCGGTTATGTGGCGGGACATCGCTCTCACCAACCGGGAGGCGCTGCTGGAGATGATGGCTTGTTTCGAAACCTTTTTCGCCGAATTGAAAGCGGATATCGCCGCCGGCAACGGCGAGCGGCTGCGGGAGTTTTTCGCCCGCTCCAAGGCGCGCCGTGACGCGATCGTCACACCAAAGGAGATTCCATGAACCGCTGTGAAATCGCTCCGCCCCTGGGCGGCCTGCGGGGGGAGGTCACCATTCCCGGAGACAAGTCGGTCTCCCATCGCGCGGTGATCTTTTCATCCTTGGCCGAGGGAACCTCTTCGATCGGCAACTTTCTCTGCGGAGAGGACAATTTTCGCACCGTCGCGGCTTTCCGCCGCATGGGGGTGTCCATCCAGGAGAAGGGGGACAATCATCTTGTCATCGAAGGCCGCGGGCTGGAGGGCTTGCTGGAACCTGACGATGTCGTCGATTGCGGCAACTCCGGCACCACCATGCGTCTGCTGACCGGCCTGCTGGCGGCCCAGCCTTTTTTTTCGGTGCTGACCGGCGACCAATATCTGCGCAAGCGACCCATGAAACGGGTGGTCAAGCCCTTGAGCGGCATGGGGGCGCTTATCTGGGGGCGCGCCCAGGGGGAATATCCGCCCCTGGCGATTCACGGCGGCCGACTCCAGCCGATCGCCTACGATTCCCCCATCGCCAGCGCCCAGGTCAAGTCAGCGCTGCTGCTGGCGGGACTTTTCTGCGACGGAGTGACGACCGTCCGCGAACCCTTTTTGTCCCGCGACCATACCGAGCGGATGCTGCCTTGCTTCGGCGCCGAACTGAGAACCGTTGACAAGGGGGTGGCCGTGACCGGCCGGCCGCGCCTCAAAGCCTGCGATTTGACCGTCCCCGGCGATATCTCCTCGGCGGCTTTTTTCATGGTGGCCGCCCTCATCGTCCCCCGATCGGAACTGCTGATCCGCAATGTCGGCGTCAATCCCACCCGTGACGGCATTATCGAGGCGCTGCGCCGCATGGGGGGGGACCTGCAGCTGGTGGACGAGCGGCTGGCGGGCGGCGAGCCGGTGGCCGATGTTCTGGTTCGCGGCAGCCGCCTCAAAGGGATCGACATCGGCGGCGCGCTGATTCCGCGGATGATCGACGAAATACCGGTTTTCAGTGTTGCCGCGGCCTGCGCCGAGGGCACCACCATCATCCGCGACGCCCAGGAACTACGAGTCAAGGAGACCGACCGCATCGCTGCCATGACCGCCGAGCTGACCCGGTTGGGGGCGCTGATCGAGGCGCGCCCCGACGGCATGGTCATCAACGGCCGGGAGCGGCTGACGGGCGGCAAGGTTCTTTCCCACGGCGATCACCGCATCGCCATGAGCCTGGCGGTGGCCGGCCTGGGCGCCGCATCCCCGGTGGAGGTCGAGGATATCGACTGTACGGCGACCTCGTTCCCCGGCTTCTGGGTGCTGCTGGGGCGCCTGGCGGGGTTTCAGGGGAAATGAGGTTCAGGATATGAGCGGTGCAGTGTCCGCACCCAAAAAGGGACTGATCATCACCATCGACGGCCCGAGCGGCGCCGGGAAAAGCACTCTGTGCCGACAACTGGCGGCCAGGCTTGGCTATGTCGCCCTCGACACCGGCGCCATGTACCGCGCCGTGGCCGTGGCCGCCGCCCGCCGCGGCCTCGACGGCGAGGACTGCGCCGTGCTGGAAAAGCTCTGCGCGGCGATCCGCATCGATTTCCGGCGGGAGGCGGACCGGGAACAGGTGCTCCTCGACGGCGAGGATGTTTCCGCGGCGATCCGCACGCCCGAGATGAGCCTGCTCTCCTCGCGGGTTTCCCGGTGCAGCGGAGTGCGCCGGGCGCTGGTGCGCCGCCAACAGGAGATCGGCGCCGCCGGCGGGGTGGTGCTGGAAGGGCGGGACACCGGGACGGTGGTTTTTCCCCGCGCCGAGGTCAAGTTTTTCCTCGATGCCGGGGTTGTCGAAAGGGGCCGCCGGCGCTATCGGGAGCTGTTCGCCAAAGGGATCGAGGTCGATCTTCAGCAGACCATCGCCGAGATGGAAGCCCGCGACCGCGCCGATCAGGAGCGTGAGGACAGCCCGTTGTCCGCCGCCGCCGACGCCGTGCGCATCGATTCCACGGCCCTCGCCGTCGACGAGGTGCTGGACAGGATGCTGGAGATCATCCGCCGCCATCCCGGTTTTACGCCGGCCGCCGCAAAATCCCCGGGGGATACATGAAGGTGATCGTCGCCAAGAGCGCCGGTTTCTGTTTCGGAGTCAAGCGGGCCACCACCATGGCTCTTGGTGCCGCTTCGGGAAACGGCCGCATCTACTCCCTGGGCCCCATCATCCACTCCCCGCAGATGGTGGCCAAGCTGGAGGAAAAAGGGGTGCGGGTCATCGACCGTGTCGACCAGGCCGGGGAACAGGGCGCCGTCATCGTCCGTTCCCACGGCGTCACCGTCGGCGAGATGGAACGCATCGCCGACCGCGGCCTCGGCATCATCGATGCCACCTGCCCCTTCGTCAAGAAGGCGCAGAAGTACGCTGAACTGCTTGATGCCGAGGGCTATACCCTGGTTCTGGTCGGCGAGCGGGAGCATCCCGAGGTCAAGGGAATCGTTTCCTACGCCCGGCGGGGCCAGGTCCATGTCGTGGCCGACCCCGAGGAGGCGCGGAAAATCCCCGCCGCCGAGCGTATCGGCATGGTTGCCCAGACCACCCAGTCCTATGAAAACCTGCAACGGATCGCCGCCATCTGTCTCGACAAGTGTGCCGAGCTGAGGGTTTTCAAGACCATCTGCGACGCCACGGCGGTGCGCCAGAACGAGGCCCGCGAGATCGCCGGAAAGGTCGACGTGATGCTGGTCATCGGCGGCTACAACAGCGCCAACACCACCCGCCTGGCGACTATCTGCCGGGACATCGCCCCCCGCACCCATCACATCGAGACCGCCGCCCAGATCGATCGGCACTGGTTCACCGGCGCCGAAACGGTGGGGGTGACGGCGGGGGCTTCCACTCCCCACTGGATTATCGAAGAGGTGCTGCAAAAAGTCGCATCCATCGATCTATATGATGGAAAATAATTTGTTTTATACTTTTCGTTATGCTATCGTCGGCAGTCATGGTGGAAGCGCCATGACGTCGCGGAAGCGACGAAAAGGATATCTCGAGGGGGTAACATTTTAATGGCGGACAAAAAAAAGCAGTTCAGTGACGAAGAAGAAATGATGGATGTTTATGATGCCGAAAGCGGTGAAATGGAAGAAAGTTTTGCCGATCTCTTTGAAAGCAGCCTGAAGGAACTGGTTCCCGGCAACGTCGTCAAAGGCACCATCGTCCAGGTCAACGACGATTCGGTGGTGGTCGATGTCGGCGGGAAATCGGAAGGGTTGATACCGATCCATGAGTTCAAGGATGAACATGGGAAAATGGTCCAGGACATCAAGGTCGGGGACCAATTCGACGTTTTCATCGAAAGCACCGAGAACGAGAACGGTCTGATCAGCCTGTCCAAGACCAAGGCCGACAGGCAGAAAATCTGGAGTTCCCTGGAAGAAGGAATGACCACCGAAGGGCGTATTCTGGCCCGCGTCAAGGGTGGTCTCTCCGTTGATATCGGGGTCAATGCCTTTCTGCCCGGCTCCCAGGTCGATCTGCGGCCGGTGCGCAATCTGGACAAGCTCCTCGGCCAGACCATGGAGTTCAAGATCATCAAGCTCAACAAGCGGCGCGGCAATATCGTCCTCTCCCGGCGCACCCTGCTGGAAGAACAGCGCGACCGGCTGCGCAAGGACACCCTCCAGGCTCTCGCCGAAGGCCAGGTCATGGACGGTGTCGTCAAAAACCTCACCGATTACGGCGCCTTCATCGATCTCGGCGGCATCGACGGCCTGCTGCACATCACCGACATCTCCTGGGGACGGGTCAACCATCCTTCGGAGCGCCTTTCCGTCGGCGACAAGATCAAGGTCAAGGTGCTCAAATACGACCGGGAGAAGGAGCGCGTCTCCCTCGGCCTCAAACAGTTGATTCCCGACCCCTGGGCGGAAGTGGAGAGCAAGTACCAGGTCAGCCAGCGGGTCCACGGCAAAGTGGTGAGCCTGACCGACTACGGCGCCTTTATTGAATTGGAAGAAGGGGTCGAAGGCCTGATCCACGTCTCCGAAATGAGCTGGACCAAGCG
>JAAYDE010000081.1 GCA_012729375.1 Deltaproteobacteria bacterium
GAGGTGAAGAAGTTCTGGGAGCGCCACCGGGTGATCCACCAGGTCGAGGATTTGCCCAAAGCGATGTTTAACCTCATGGAGGGGATGCTGTGCGGGACAAAACAATCATTATAAAAAAAAATTAATCATTCTACTTCACTTTCGGTGGATTGGGCACATCTAGTTTAGAGAGGGGGTAAAAATTAAGAAAAAAAATCGAGTCGTCATGAAAATTAACCCAACCCTAGGCCCTCCCCTCAGGCTGGGGTTCTTAAGTAGTTGAAAGGATAAAGCATGTTACCAGATTTTGACAGATTAGCTTGTGAGTGGGAAGGCGGTCCCTACGTGGCCCGCAGCCAGGTTCGTGAATTCTCCAGCGGGATGCTCCATCCCCGGACGATGGCAAACTACGATTGCCTGGGTGAAGGACCTCCTAAGGTTAAATTCGGGAAAAAGGTTTTTTATCTGGTCGAAGACTTGGTTCAGTGGATGAAGGAGCGGGCAACTCGGGGAGCCTAGCTTAGGCAAGCCTCTTCCATGTTGTTCAAAACAAGCTGCCGAGAGATCGTCTGATCGATCGGCAGCTTGTTTTTTTTGAGGGGGGAATGGTGGGATAGAAGAACAAGTCGTTTCTTGATTATGTAAGGGTATTGCTTTTACTCGGTGCGCAAAATCCGGAAGGTGTGGACAAGGACGATTTTGCCGAGTCTTGTTTGCGATGAAAAAAACTAAAGAGAAGTGGAGGGTTCGAGCAAAGTGGGGAGAGAGTGGGGAGAGAAATTAAAATAAACAAAAAATAAAAATTAAAAAGGGGCTAACTTTTCAGCTAGGCCCTTGTTTTTTCTGGCGGAGAGGGAGGGATTCGAACCCCCGGTGGGTTGCCCCACAATTGATTTCGAGTCAATCACCTTCGACCACTCGGACACCTCTCCGTGGTTTTCCCGTGTCAAAGAAGATTAAGTAGCAGCTTTTTTGCGGCGGCGCAAGGAAAAGAAAAACTCGCTCAGCATGCCGCTGCAGATCTCGCCCAGAACCCCTTCGGTCACCTCGACGCGGTGGTTGAAACGGTCGTCCGCGGCGAGGTCGTAGATGGAGCCGACCGCCCCGGCCCGTGGGTCGCGGCAGCCGTAAACCAAGCGGGGGAGGCGGGCCAGGATGATCGCTCCCATGCACATCACACAGGGTTCGAGGGTGACGTAGAGGGTGCAGTCGCTCAGTCGCCAGGTGCCAAGTTTACCGGCGGCCTCGCGGATGGCCAGCATTTCGGCGTGGGCGGTGGGGTCCTGGCTGGTTTCCCGCAGGTTGTGGGCGCGGGCGATGACGATTTCCTGGTGGACAATGACGGCGCCGACGGGAACTTCATCCGCCAAAGCCCCTTTTTTTGCTTCACCGAGGGCTTCCGCCATGAACAGGTTGTCCCGGCCTTCTTTATCCATTGTCTCTTTTCCCCAAAACTTTTTTTATGATGGCGATTAAACCATGGTTGGGGTTTGTTTCTCAATCCCTGGCGGCATTTGGCCGGTTATTTTGCCTCTTGGTGAGAAGTAGTCGGGGGGGGCGAGGGTTTTGCGGGGGCGCGGGAAGGTTTTTCCGCTGAAGACATGACTGCCGGGAAGAAGACCTTCCTCAGCGCGTCAAATGGGATGGTTGAATCTTGAAAATCCGCAATTTTCCGGACGGGAAAGGGAATGTCAAGGATGACCGAAGGGGCGGATCCGGGGCTGTTGCCAATAATCGTAGGGCAGACCGGGGAAATTCCCAGCCGATTCCTTCTACGGAACCGGCGCCAAGCGGCGACGGAAAAAAATTTTCAGAGGGGGTGTCCTGACAATTTGCCTAAAAAATAGGCAAATTGTAAAGGTGCTTGAAGTAACCAAGTTTTTGTCGGCAGGAGGGGCTTTTTTCAGCCCCTTATCCACAGTTGGTGTGGATAGTATGAGTAAGTATCTAAAAAATTACGATAAAGAGGTTTTTTGGGGGTGGTGGGGCTTTTCCCGGAAGCCCTTGAAGCATACCAATGCCCTAAAATGATTGGCCAAATTTGTTTTTGAGGAAAAATTATTGATTTTCAGGAAAAGCCGGCGCGGGAAAGGCTTTCCCATGGACATGGATTAGGAAGGGCTGTTGAAAATGCGGGGAAACGCTCGGGAAAAAAGTATCAGCCCTGTCTTCTTTCGGGTCCGATATAGGTGGCGTTGCTGTATCCCCTTATGGGGTCGCGGCCGATGACCACCCATCCGGAAGCGCGGTTAAACCCACGAATCACGCCGGTTTGAATGTATTCTTCCAAGAGATCCGGCTTGACCATGTCGAACCGCTTGTCGTTTTTCTGAATGCGGATCAGCATACGTCCCTCACTTTGCGTCGGGAGAACGATTCTATCTGCTCCTTAAATATAACATTTTTTGAGACGCAAAGGGGCGGGGGCGCTTGGGTGGAAAAAAGAAATCGACGAATCTCCGTCAGAAAAGAATGAAAAAAAGTGGCCAAAGAAGTTCGTAAGCCGGGTTCTGTTCCTCCCTTCGGTTGCCCGCAAGGGAGGCGATGATCATTCATCTAGGACTGCCGTTGCCGACAGCCTCAAGCGGCCAGACCCGGAAGCCTCGGACGGGCCGTCCTCAAGCGCTTCCCTATTTGGCCTTGCTCCGGATGGGGTTTGCCAAGCTTCCGGTGTCGCCACCGGAACTGGTGAGCTCTTACCTCGCCATTTCACCCTTACCCTCCCGCGGAGGGCGGTATCTTTTCTGTGGCACTTTCCCTAGGGTCGCCCCCGGTCCCCGTTAGGGACCATCCCGCCCTGCGGAGCCCGGACTTTCCTCCCGCCCGCCCGCAGGCGGACCGGCGATCATCTGTCCTTCTTTGACCACTCAAAAGTGGTTGGCGGATTCATGCTCCCGACGCAGGTTTTTCCTCTTCCCCATGGATATAGAGAAAACGATTGCAGTGGGGACAGCACTGGATTTCCTGTTTAAGGAAAAGGCTGTTGAAGAATTGCGGAGGGAGCTTCATGTTGCAGCCCATACAGGCGCTGTTACGGGCTTCCACGACGGCCGTCCCGCCCCGCTGCTCGACCAGTATCTGATAACGCCTCTTAACGCCCGGAGAGAGGGTAGCGAGGAGACTGACCCTGTGGCTCATCTTGGTGCCTAGCGTCTGCTCAAAATCGGCCAATTGGGGAGCGATTTCCGCGTGGCGGTTATTGACCCTTTCCTGAAGTTCTTCGAGGACCATCTCGCGTTCCTCCTTTTCCTTCTTCAGCCGGTCGATTTCGTTTTCTTTCTCCTTGATTTTCTCCTGAACTTCGCGGTTTGCCTGCTTGGCTGTCTCCTTCTCTCGGGTCACCGCCATCTGTTCCTTGACGGTGCGGATTTCCAGAAGGCGTTTTTCCGATTTGACCACCCGCTCCTGCCCTTCGGCCAGAACGCTGCGCAACTCGCGGATGCCCTTTGACGAATCCTCGAGATTGGCATGAAGTCGGTCGACCTCGGTCTGGATGGCCGTCACCTCCGTCGTCATTAACTGTTCTTCCTTCTGAAGGCGGTCGCGGGTTGCCTTCAGTTCGAGGATGTGGTCCTCGATTTGTTGCAGTTTTTTTAAGTTTTCCATCTGTTGTCGCACCCTTTTCCTCCCTGAGCTGCCAGCTTGCCCGGTTTTCTTTTTTTTGTCAGCAAAAACGGAAAGGATCTTTTTCTCCCTTCATTTCCACAAGTGCTATCGGCCATCCCTCTTCTGCGGCCTCCTGACGAAGCCGGTGGACGAGATGGTGGATAAAAATCTTTTCGGTATGAAAATGTCCGGCGTCGATAAGGGCGATCCCTTTTTCCTCGGCGCTGCGGGCTTCATGGTATTTGATATCCCCGGTCACCAGCACATCGGCTCCTTTGCGGCGGGCTTCCCCCAACAGGGAAATGCCGCTGCCGCCGCAGACGGCCACCTTTTCGATGCGCAACTCTCCGGGACCGACCACGCGCAAGGAACCGATCCCCAAAAGCTCCTTGATCTTAAGGGCGAAGCCTTCCAGGGTGAGGGGTTCGGGAAGTCGGCCGATACACCCCAAACCGACGTCGTTGCGGATGTTTTCCAGGGGATAGAGGTCGTAAGCCACCTCTTCGTAGGGATGGGCCCGGAGCATGCGGCGAATGGCTTTTTGGGACAGTTCCCGGGGTAGGATGGTTTCCAGGCGTACTTCCGCGCCCCGTTCATCCTTGCCTTGTTGGCCGCGGAAGGGGGAGGTGCCGGCGCCGGGGCGGAAGGTCCCTTCGCCGTGACTGCGGAAGGAACAGCGGTCATAGGCGCCGATATGGCCGGCGCCGGCATCGAAAAGGGCCTCGGCTACCGCTTCTTCATATTCGGCGGGGACATAGACGGCCAGTTTGAGCAGTCCTCCGGCCGTTTCTTCAAGGACGCAAAGCTGGCTGAGAGCCAGCCGTTCCGCCAACCAGCGGTTCATCCCCGCGGCGGCGCGGTCCACGTTGGTGTGGGCACAGAGTACGGCGATTCCCTTGGTTATGGCGGCGTAGATGGTTTTTCCGGGTTCGTCACCGGTGAGTATTCGTTTGAGGGGATGAAAGATGAGCGGATGGTGGGTGATGAGAAGTTGGCAGTCGTTCTTGGCGGCGGTTTCAACGCTTGTTTCGGTAGGGTCGAGGGCGACCAGAACCTTTTTCACCGCTGCCGTGGGATCGCCTATCTGCAGGCCGACGTTGTCCCATTCTTCGGCCAGCCGGGATGGATAGAGTTTGTTGAGCAGGCCGGCCAAATCCTGTACAAGAGGGAATTTATTGTTTTTCATTCACCTTTTGTTCCTGGGGGCGGGCAAAAAAAGAGTGCAACCTTACCTTGGTTGCACTCTTTTTGCCGCCGGTGAAGAGGGTATCGAAGGTAAAAACGTTTCAGCCTCATCTTGGTATCTGGTGGGCCCACCAGGACTCGAACCTGGGACCAACCGGTTATGAGCCGGCCGCTCTAACCAACTGAGCTATGGGCCCGTTGAAAGAAAGACTAAATTTTCTCACAAAAATCTCATCATGGCAATAAATGATTTTATCTGTCATTCGATAAAACTTTTCAGCCTTCTGGCGCGGCTGGGGTGACGCAGTTTACGAAGCGCCTTGGCTTCGATCTGCCGAATGCGTTCCCGAGTGACGAGGAAATCCTGACCTACCTCTTCCAAGGTGTGATCGGATTTTTCGCCGATGCCGAAACGCATCCGCAAGACCTTTTCCTCCCGCGGAGTCAGGGTGCCCAGCACCTGGGATGTCTGATCGGTCAGATTGTTCTTGATGACCGCCTCCAGGGGGGATACGGCTCTCTTGTCCTCGATGAAATCCCCCAGAGAGGAGTCTTCTTCTTCGCCGATGGGAGTTTCCAGGCTGATCGGCTCCTTGGCGATTTTCAAAACCCGGCGCACCTTTTCCAGCGGCAGTTCCATCTTTTCGGCGATCTCCTCGGGGGAGGGCTCGCGGCCCATCTCCTGCACCAATTGGCGGCTGGTACGCACCAGTTTGTTGATGGTCTCGATCATGTGAACAGGGATGCGGATGGTGCGTGCCTGGTCGGCGATGGCGCGGGTGATGGCCTGGCGGATCCACCAGGTGGCATAGGTGGAGAATTTGTAACCGCGCTGGTATTCGAACTTGTCCACCGCCTTCATAAGGCCGATATTGCCTTCCTGGATAAGATCGAGGAACTGCAGACCGCGGTTGGTGTATTTCTTGGCGATGGAAACCACCAGCCGCAGATTGGCTTCGACCAGTTCCGATTTGGCTCTCTTGGCCTGAAATTCCCCTTTTTCCACCCCTTTGAGTGCATCCAGAAGCTCATCGGGAGCGAATCCCGACTGTTCCTCCACCTCCTGGAAGCGGTGACGGATTTCCTCCAGTTTGCGCAGGGTGTTGTGGAAGGTTTCGACGGGAGCTTTCAATTCCAGAGCGCATTCTTCGACGGTTTTCTTTTGCGAATTGATATGTTCGACATATTCGAGGATACGAACATAAGGGATATTCAATTCCTTTTCGCAGACAGCGATTTCGCTTTTCCCCCGGTTGACTACCTGAGCCAACTCCTTCAGTTGGCCAATAATCCCTTCCACCTGATGATCGCGGAGCCGAACCTGCCGGATCAACGCGGCGATTTCCCCCTTCAGGTTACAGTTTTCCAGGCTTTTGGCCCGCTGTTCTTCGGCGGAGAGAGTCGCGGCCGCTTCCTGGTTACCGGCAAGGCGCACATCGAGGGCGGCGATCTGCTCGAGAAGACCGATCACCCGCAGGTATTCCTTCTCCGCCTCTTCCATTCCCTCTTCTTCATCGTAGGCCTTGGTTACCTCCGAGATGGCCATTTGGCGGTCGATCAGCGGCTCCCGGAAGTTCAGCACCCATTTCACGGCGATGGGGGTTTTGAGGATGACGTTGGTGACCAGAGAATCCCCTTCTTCGATCCTTTTGGCGATCTCCACTTCCCCTTCCCGAGTGAGCAGGGCCACCTGCCCCATTTCACGCAGATACATCCGTACCGGATCGCTGGTTTTGCCAAGCATTCCGGCTTCGAATTCGGTTTCTTCCTCCTCCGCCTCTTCCTCCTCGGAAACCTCCTCCAGTTCCTCGAAGGATTTCTGGATCGCCATATTCCTTTCGGATTCGACCACCTCGATATCCATTTCCCCGAACATGCTCATCACGTCATCCAGTTGTTCCGACGAGATCATGTCGGCGGGCAATATATCGTTGACCTCATCGTAGGTGAGGAACCCTTTTTCCTTTCCCAGGTCGATCAGTTGCTGAACTTCTTCCATACCGTCTTTTTTGCCCATGTTGACCTTTCCTCTCATGTCTCCACGTTCGGAATTCAAATTTTCCATTATATCAGTTTCTCGCCTTCAGAAGGCGATTGATGTCCATCATTTCCCGGCTGCAGGCGGCTCCGGTCTCTTCATCGCCGCTCTTTTCGGCTTCGATGATCAACCGGGTGAGCTCCCGGCTGCGCTGCCGCAGGCGCTCCATTTCCACGGCCCGGCAGCAATCGTGAAAAATCCTTTCCCGGTCTTCCACAAGGTGGGCCGCATTTTCATTGACAATCTCCATCACGATCGCTTTCTGCTCCTCGTTCAATGACGCCGCGGCCGCCAGTGCGGAGAGTTCGCCATCCGGCGGCACGGAAGACAGAAGGTGGTCGGCCACCGCCCGCCGGTTGGCATCGACGAAATAGCGGGTCGTCCCCTCGGCAGTCAGGCGTCGCCGCACTTCAGTATCGGTGGCGAGCAGCAGAAGGAGCCAGTTCTGGCTCTTTTCCGCCAGTTTGTCGCCGCGGCGGAAGCGGACCATGTCCCCGGCTTCTTGCTCTTTTGTCGCCGGCTTTCTGC
>JAAYDE010000008.1 GCA_012729375.1 Deltaproteobacteria bacterium
CAACGGCCTGAATTAAGTCGGGAAGCTCAGTTTCAAGCACCGTGCGTTCTGGAATAATAAATGACTGGGGCCGAGTCACGCGCAGCGCTGTGAGGTCAAAATCACAGGCCGTGCGCAGACGCATCCCATCGTCAAGAAAGCGGCGAATCTTGTACAGCATAATTGCCAGAAGTAGCTGCTCGACCCTCTCACCGAGCCCAAATCCACGTAGCTGAGATAGATCAACGTTGAAATAGGCAGTGATGTTTTGTGACGTATATTCGTCGCGGGAGAAGGGGACATTACCAAACCCTTTGGCGGTATCGCCGGAGGGGTTGACATGGTCGTTTTTGACACCCCCACTTTGCGCAACCACCGCATCGCCAGCTTCAATAAAAGCAGATAAAACCCTGGGCAAACGCAAACGGCCGCCGGCAAGCTCCTTTTTTGCGAGGAAAACACCATGAATTAACGCGTTAGCGTCAAGACGCAACAAGACCTTGGCGAGTTTGCGAATATCAACCGCACCTTCATCCATCTCCGCCAGTTCCTGTTTTAATTTATCGAAAACCGACTTATCTTTACCCTCCAAAATGTATGGTGAGTTAATGCGGTGTGCCTCGAGAACAGAGTTGGTCAGAAATTTTCCTTTTTCATCCGAGATCGTGATCAGTGGTAAACCCTTTAGTGGTGAAACCCAATCACCTGCTGTGGCGTCCCAACAGACTGTTTCAAGCCGATTCGCCATACTCTGTGCTGATTCAACTAGGAGCATCGGTCGCCCATCGGGTCCATCGTATCGGGCGGCTCCAAGATCGGGGAAACCCGTCGGCTGAAAACGGGTCCCCTGAATTGGTCTCAGTTCGGCTTCCAGCAGCAGGCGGGGCGCGGTGTTAAGAGCGGAAAAATCAAGAGCCATGATCCTATCCTCCTTTATTGAGTAGTTAATCGGCCTTTTGTTCAGGCCTGAACGGTTGGCAAATACGAGCAAGGTCGCCCGTGGCAAGTGGGAACATAAGGGAAGCAGCCAGTCGGGCGCTGTTGATGACCACCAAGTCGGGAGGTTGGGCAGGATGGGACGGGACTTTTAAGCCGGCGATCCGCAACCGTCGCCAGGCAAGGGCGACGGCTCGATTGCCTTGATCGTGGTTGCCCGACTTGAGCAGGGTGACGACCTCCCGCGGAAGCGGTAAATGACCATCCGGTGGCAGTAGGCCAAGCTTTTTCAAGATGCTGCCAGGCGTGAACAGAGGTTTCATCAAGGTGAAAGCCGCTGGTGGCAGATCAGATTTGATATCTCGTCTTGGAAGATTTTGCGGAAGATTGACGTTGACCAACCCGGTAAGCAAACCGCCGATCTTTTCCTCATCGATCTCTTGGTTCAAAAACGCCATGACCGCTGGCAAATCTGCTGTAGGAAAGCCGGCCCAATGCATACTATCCTTGTCGTTGGATTGTGCATCAAGCAACCGGCGGTCGAGGACCTGTAGCAAGTTGGCTACAAATTTGCCCCCACCCCATACAGCCTGGGGGCTACCGACATCCCATTCGATCTTTCCCTTGTTCGCCTTTAGAGGTAGCAGATAATTCCGCATTTCCGCCAGTCCTGCCAAGGCACAGGCTAGACGAAATTCGTGAGAATTGTCGTCGGCTTCCATTGCCCACTCCGGTCCGAGAATCGGTACCGGGGCTATCGATTCGCGCGTCTTGGCGCTGTCAGCACAGGTTTGCTGGATATTTCCGATCAGAACAAGGATGTTTTGTAGCGCCGGGCGGTCACCCCCCTGCGTAAGAGCAAAGATACTGTCTTCCAGTCGACGCACCAGTTGATGAATGCGACCTGGCGCATTTTTGTCACGACCAAAGCGACGTAGGCGATCGAGCCACTGGCCGCGGTCCAAATGCGTGACAAGGTCGACTTGCGGGTTGCGGGTCACCTTGACGCGGGCAAGTGGCGTCGCCAAATAGGCTTTTCCTGAGCGCATGAGAAAGGAAAAACGCTGAAAACTGGTGATTCCTCTATCAATGCCATAGCTACTGACGGCACGGGCGAAATCTAGGCCGTCCTTTGCTGCGCGTCGGCCGACCGAAACCCGGCCCTCGGAAAGTAATGCCTGTAATTCCTGGGCGTTAATTGGCCTGTGCCAGAGCGGCATCCACATTTCTGCCCGCGATGGCGCTTCGTCGGCAATATTGGCAGCACCGGCCCCCGCCCCTGTGGTCCTAACCGTAAAGGGGTAGCTCAATGAAGAAGGATTGTAGCTTTCCAAGCGCCGTGTCGCAGAGCCAGCGAACAGCAATGCGCCCTCCAGCATCAAAACGAAATCCCAAGGATTTATCAGCGAACCGATCTCAAAACCAGTGGTGGCATTAGGGCCACCGGCGTTGCCCGGCGAGAATTGGCCTATGGCATTTGACGTCAGGCCATGTGTCGTTTTGCCACTGACAGAGGCAGATAACCAGGCAGATGATTTCGGGTTTGCCTTGCCTTCGACAGGGTCGAAAAGTTCAATGATTCTCTGCATAAAGTTGTTGGTGAAGTCGAGTCGGCCGTCGTTCCCACCGGTCCCGAGCAATGGAGGATAGTCGGGCTTTTCCGTCGTAAGCATTACTGCGGCATCAAACCACATCAATGTTGAGTCTGGCAGCTGTGCTCTCAAATGCCCGAGAAAATCAGATTTTTCTTCGTTTTTTGGACTCTCTTCACGAGTTCCAACACATGTTCGTGCCAGAGTAATCACATCCTTGTAAAGCTTGAATCTTTTTGCCGTCGCCGTCGCAATCGGGCCAATGCCGGTTTTATTATCCTTGGGATAAAATCCGCTTCCGCCATTCCATGGCGCGACAATTGGTGTTGGTCGATACTCTTCTAGAAAAAACTTCTCCAGATCTTCTGGTGTCAAAGTTGTCCGCAAAACAAACTGGTCACCCTGCCAGCGCCCCACTGCCCCGGGGTCTTTCTGTTCTGCTACCAACCGCAGGATTCCAAGTGCCTTGAGGTAGTGGGCCAAAGGAGTTGGCGTGCAACCGCCAAGAAGATGTTCGTGCATCATACTAATTCCTCCTGTTCCATGCCCGACGCACGCCAATCGGCAATACGCACCAGCGCCTCCAACCACGCCAGCCGAAATGGACCATAGGTATCTAGCAATTGCTGGGTTCGCGCTGTCCACGACGGCCCCATCTCCCCCTCACCGAGTTCCATCAGGTCGAGCCGCAAGCGGATTGAATTCACAGCCTCACGATCGCTAATTTCCATTCCGGGCAATTCATCTCCTTCCCAGATTCCACGGGCAAAACGGGGGCCGAAGGGTTTGTCAGGCTCTTTTTCTTCGGGTATGGCACGCAGGGACAAACGCACTTTCCCGTGGTGGGAGGCGATTAGATAAGCTACCAGGTCAGCATTTTCCTCGTGCCCTGCATGTTCCAGCCAGGCCAGCATGGAAGCAAGCTCATGACGAAAATGCTTTCTTTGGTGACGGCTACGGGATGGCGATTTGGCCAGAAGTGGTGTTTTGAAAATTGCTTCATCGAGGGGGCAGTTGTGCATGGTCGCCTGAAAAACGATGTGGGACTTGCCGACGTCATGCCACCGGGCGGCACGCAACACAGAGTCCTGTGCTTCGACGTCACCAAGAGATTTACAGAGCAAAGCGGCACTATCTTCCGCGTCCACCAGGTGTGCCGGCAGTTCAACTTTTATGGTAAGTCGGCTGCGCCAGTCGTCTCCGTAGGTCTCCGACGAACCATCATTTTGTGCTGTCACGGTGGGACTCACGGGTTTAGCCAAGAAGGGCATGAGTCCGAGACGCTCGGAATAGCCGCCAGACTTGACATCGAGCATCAAAACGAGGCCGGGGCGGGCATTTCCTTGAAACGGTCGCCACTTTCCGTCCAAGCTGTCCCAACGATAGGCGCGCAAATTTTGTTTGCGAATGCGGTCGATCAACGCCTTTGCCTGGCCAAGAGAGGCTCGGCACAATTCCTCACGTACCGGTTGCGGTTGACCATCCACGCCCTGATCCAGGTTGCGCCAGAAAACCTGCAAATCAAGGTCGTCTCCATCTCGGATATAGGGCGAGATATCGACATCAAAGCCAGTCAGGTCCGGGTCGGTATTGAACAGATCGCGGAAATCCTTGATGCGCAGGACAGGATGAAGGGGGGCCTCTGCATCGGTGGCCGGAAGATCAGCAGCGCTGGCGCTTTTAAGGCCGGCCACCTTGGACCGTGCATCGGCGATTGCTCGGTGCTCGTAAGGGGCCTCCAGCTTGGCGTCCGCCTCGAGATCAATCCAGAAAACATCAGCACCGCCGTTATCGTTACACTCACCATAGCGGTTACAACGTCCGAATCGCTGGACCAGAGAAGACCAAGGCGCCAATTCGGTAAAGAGTACCCGGCTGGTCATGTCCACACCGGCTTCTACCGCCTGAGTGGCCACAATAATTCGGCCCGGCCCATTCCCAGAGGGACTTTCAGACAGTTTGACATTCAACAACTGCCTCTCTTGAGGCCGGAACCGGGAGTGTACCAGAATAGTCTTTGCGGCAGGTTTCTGTCGATCAAGTGCCTCCAGCACAGTCTGCGCCCGTTCGACCGTGTTCAGAACAACAAGCGTACTTGTCCCCGCGATGTGCTTTTCAAGGATCTCTTTGGACAAGGCATCGGCATATGTTTTTGCGGATTGCCTCAGGTTTTCTGCGATTAGTGCCGTAGTTGCCATCTGGAGCCGCTTGACCGCCGCCCGGCGCTTCTGAACAGGGGGACTTGCTTGCTCATCGGGACTTAGTTTTAGATGACTGAAATTTTCCAGATAGGGCCGCATATCCACCGTGCCGAGCCAGTCGGGGTGAAGTGTCGCAGAAACCCAGAGACTGCGGCTGGGACGGGCGACTTTGAAGTGTCTACGGAATGCTTCCAGTTGGGCTGAGGTAGGCAAGCTGGCGCCCATCAATTGGATTTCGTCGTAGACCCAGAGAGCATCGTTGTGCAGCAAGGAAAAATGAACCGGCCACTGATAGCGGCTCATGCCATAGCCGCGCATGAGGGCGCGAGAAACAAGCATGTCTTGCGTGCCGATGATGATCGCTGATTTTTCCGGTTTTTCTGCCCAGGTTGCATCATTTTCACCCCCCATGAGCAGGTAGACCTGAGGGACGTTTAGCCCCTTGCCTTCGAAATGGGGGGAGGCTTTTTGGAGCCAATTATTTATGTTCTCACGGGTCTGCTCAACCAGCACTCGCATTGGAAGGCAGTAAACCAACCTTATCGGCGTTTCCGGATTTCCATTTACCTGCTTGTACAACCAAGCAACAATCACTGCCGCGGTTTTCCCCAAACCGGTCGGAATCTCCAAAAGCTCTGGCCATGGGTTGTCGCCAAGTCGTTCTTGATAAGGGAATGGGTGATACCCTGTAATCGTCTTGAAAAAATTTGGATATTCCATGAAAACCTCTATCTTTCTATGGGCTTGGGAAATGAAAATTACTTTAAGCACTTATTGTGCGTATAATACACACCACAGATGGCGCTGAACTGCTCCGGATACTTGTTACGGCCGGGTGGGAGCTTCACAGGATCAAGGGCTCCCACCATGTCTATATCCATCCGGAAACCGGCGCTCATATCAGCATCCCCCATCCCAAAAAGGACCTTGGCCCCGGGCTGGTTCACAAAATTCTGAAACAGGCCGGGCTCAAATAGGAGGAGCCATGTATTACCCCATTGCCATCGAACCGGGAGATGAGACCCATGCCTTTGGAGTGGTCGTTCCCGACCTTCCGGGGTGCTTTTCCGGCGGCGACACGCTGGAAGAGGCGATTGAGAACGCCAAGGAGGCCGTGGCTCTCTGGATCGAGACCGCCCTGGACAACGACCGGGAGATTCCAAAGCCCTCGCCTATCGCCTCCGTGCAGGCCAACGAGGAATATACCGGCTGGGTCATGGCCCTGGTCGATGTGGACCCGGCCCTTGTCGACGACAAGGCGGAGCGGGTCAACATCACCATTCCACGCCGGATTCTTGCCCGCATCGACCGCTACGCCGCGAGCCGCGGGGAAACCCGCTCGGGGCTTCTGGTCAGGGCCGCGCTGGAAAAAATCGCCTCCAACCTGTAAAAATCGTCCTCATCCTACCACCCCCAGTATGTAGTTTCGCTTCATACCGTCCGGACATTTTTTCAGTCATATATTTTTGACATGGCCCTGATCTCCCGTGCGATCTCGTCACGCAAACCCTGCGGCTCCAGCACCTCGACCTCGGCGCCGTAACGTTGGACTTCCAGTTTGATTTCGCGGAAGTCCGCCACGGGGAAGGACAGGATCAGGCCGCCGTCCGGGCGTTCTTCAACGCTCTGTT
This sequence comes from Deltaproteobacteria bacterium, assembly GCA_012729375.1. GTDB lineage: Bacteria > Desulfobacterota > Desulfuromonadia > Desulfuromonadales > JAAYDE01 > JAAYDE01. The sequence goes on from JAAYDE010000008.1 coordinate 6,340, forward strand.
GCGGGTGCCAGTGCTGCTCCCGGATATAGGGGGCGCGGGAGGGGGCGAAGCGCAGCCGCACCAAGGTCAGTTCCCCCCCTTGGATTACGCCGAAGCCCCCCTCCAACTGCTGCCGCCATTCCTCCCGGTCGCGGGGCGCAAACCCGGTTTTCTCGACCTTCAGCCGCGCCATGCGGGCCAGGGAGAATTTGCGCCATTCTTTTTTGTTGCGGCAGAAGGCGATCAGGTACCAGGTCCCCATGTAGTGCTGGAGGTGGTGGGGCTCAACCATGCGGCGGGTCGGTTCGTTGGGTTGTTGCGGGGAATGGTAGTCCATGCTCAGCAGATGGTTTTTGAGCAGGGCGTCGGCGGTTTTGCGGAACACCTCGGCAGGGGCCGGGGCAAAGCCGTGCCATTGGCCGGAGAAGGCTTCGGCCAGGCGTTTTTCGCTGAGGCCGATCTGTTCGGTCTGGGCCAGAAGGTGTTTTCCGAAGCGGGCGATGGCGCGGCTGATGAAGCCGCCGGCGGCGTGGCTGAGCAGGTTGCCGGCAATCAGCAGGGCGAGAATCTCCTGCTGGTGAGGCTGAATGAAAGGAATCTGGTAGGTGGGATCGCTGTAGGTGTAGCCATGGCGAAGGGGGTCGTATTCCAGGGGGAGGTTGAAGCGCTCTCGAAACCTTTCGATGCAGCTCTGGGCGGAACGGTTGCAGATTTCGAACTTTTCGGCAAGGGTGCGGGCGTTGGGGTAACGGTTGGCCCGAATCCGGGCGTCGAACCACAGCAGTCGCTCCAGATAAAGAAATTCCGACATAGGCCCCCCTCGGATGAAATGTCACATCAAAAGACGCGAAAACCCCATGGAAGAAAACAAATGTTTTCATATTAATCCGATTTATTGTTTTGTGGTCCGAATTTTTCTGAAATTGGAAAGAAGTTTTTCAGAGTGTTTTTATGGCTTTTTGGGGGTGGCAGCGAAGCGGAGATCGCCAAGCCCCTCCTGCTGATCGTGTGTGGGCGGTGGTAACCTGCGGCGATCGAGTGACCGGCGCCCCCTCCGTCAGCTTTTGTTCAGGGGTTTTGGAGTTTTGGCGAACCATGCCGCCGGATTGTCCCCTTTTGCCCCCGGGCGGGAGCAAATAACGAATCGACCCTTGCACCAACAGTTTCTCAAGGGCGCCAGGCAATAAAGCTCTAGCGTTTTTGTGCGGCCCTGTTATATGTGTATGACATCCAAAAAAAATGAAGACCAACGGAACAGGAGCCGAAACATGCTTGCCATTAGACTGCCCGCCGAAATCGAAGCCCGCCTTGAGGCTCTGGCGCAGGCCACCGGGCGCACCAAGTCCTTTTATGTCCGCGAGGCCATCCTGTCGCACTTGGATGACCTTGAAGACCTGTATCTTGCGGAGCAACGCCTGATCGATATTCGCGCAGGCCGCAGCCGCACCTATACGCTGGACGAAGTGGAGCGCGATCTTGGCTTGGCTGATTAAGTTCGACGACAAAGCCAAGAAGGACTTGTCCGCACTGGACAAGGCTATGGCCAAGCGCATTACGGCTTATTTGCGCGACCGGGTATCGACATTGGATGACCCGCGCAGCATCGGCGAAGCCCTCAAGGGCTCCAAGTTGGGAGCCTTTTGGAAATATCGAGTTGGCGACTACCGTATCATTGCCAGCATCGAGGACGGCGCCTTATGCATCCTCGTCGTGCGCATCGGCAACCGTAGGGAGGTGTACCGAAGATGAATGTTGTCCGGAAACCCTTTCCTTCTGAAAAAGCCCGGATTCAACTAAAAACATTGAAATCGGCTGTCGAAAAAACCCTCGAACGGAAAAGACGCCTTGGCCAGTACGTGGTGATCTGGAAAGACGGCAAGGCGGTCATGCTCGCCAGTTCTCTTCTGTCACTCATCCAGCCAAAAACCCAGCATTGCGCCCAGGACAACCCCGAGCAGAAACCGCTCTTCCCGTCCCCGGCCGGATCGGCTGGCGGCGGGAAAACCGTCGATCTCGGCTCTCAGATGCAAAAGGTCCACATCTTCTTGGCGGGGAGGCGGGGGGCTTTCCGGCAACTCCCACCCTCCAACCCAGGCCAATAACGCGCTGCAAAGAGACACGACGCAACCAAGCAGGCCCAACCCAAAAACCAACGCCAACATCACGGGAATCAGCAGCAGGAAGATGAGCGTGCCCAGTACCATCCCGCCCAGAAAGGCGGTAAGAAAATCATTTTCGCGCCATTGCCAGATGACGACCGCGCCACAAACCAAGATGTGGAGAGCATTCCCCCAGGGTTCAACAGCCTCCCCGGCCCATTCCGGGACATTGGTAAGATGCCCCCCGGCGAGGTCCATAAAAGCGAGCCAGGTCGGGGCGCGACGAGCATAATGGCAACCATTTCCCATATTCGCTCCACTATGACGGGTTAACCTCGGGAGTATCTTTTATCCTATCCCCATCTTTCTCTAATGAATGCATATTTTTGATGGCTTTTTTCATTTTTCGCAAATTTTCTCACTCCCCCTCCCACATCTCCGCCACCTTTCCCATTAGCGCCCGCACCGGCCAATCCTCCCGATTTTCCTTACCGTCCCCCTTTCTCCGCGCCATTTCGCCCCACGGGTGAAGACGAGAAAGGCGGCGGTAGTTCCAGGGTTTGGGGTCGGGCAAGACCCAGCCGCCGAGACGGGCGAGGCTCCGGCAGACACGGCGGATCATTAAAAAAAGAAAGGCGGCCAGGGGTATCAGCAGGGGCAGGATGAGGCAAAAGGCGAGGGAGAAGAGCGGTCCGCCGATAAGGGCGACGGCAAGGCCGGAGAGGGGATCGGTGTCAGAGGACACCCGCAGGAAAATCATTGCGGCGGCGCCAAGGATCAGGAAGAAAAGGGAGAAATGGGGCAGATCGGTGAGCCAGGCGATGAACCGGGGGAGAAGGTGGCCGATTTTGTAGAGCCGCCGCAGCCACGGGGGCGCGAGGCGGGAGCGGGGGTTTTTGCGGAATGCTGTTGAGGGTCTGGTCTGCGGATTGCGTTCCTTTTCCATGGCGATGGCCTCCAGGCTTTTTATCGTTTGGCCCGCAGGCTATCACCCCCGGTACGTCATTGCGTGTCATACCTCCTGAAAAATTTTTCACTTTCAGAAAAAAAGAAAACACTCTCCTCATTCGTGAGAAAACAGTCACTTGCAACCGGTGACTGATTTTGATTTGCCGATTTTTACCGGGTACCGGTCATCGATGGCGGTTTTTCCCCGTCATCCCTGTCGGTAAACCTCCCTCATCCTGTCGATCTCGGCGCTGATCTCGCGGCGCAGCTCCACCGGCTCCAGTACCTCGACCCCGGCGCCGTACTGAAGGATGTGGAGCTTTACCTCGCGGAAGTCGGCGACGGGAAAGGAGAGGATCAGGCCGCCATCGGCGACTTCCTCGAAGACCTGCCCGGCATGCCAGTGGCGTTCGCGGACCCACGGGGCGACGCAGGGCGCGAAACGGAGGCGCACGGGAATCAGCTCGCGCCCCTGGAAGATGCCGAAGCCCCCTTCCACGTGGGCGCGCCACTCTTCTTTGGGCCGCGGGGTGAAGCTGTCCTTTTCGATCCGAAGCCCGCTGACGCGGGCCAGGGCGAAGGTGCGCCAGTCCCGTCTGTCCCGGCAGAAGGCGATCAGCATCCAGCTGCCCATGTAGTGCCGCAGGTGGTGGGGTTCGACGGTGCGCCGCAGCGCTTCCCCGCCATGCTGGGGGGAACGGTAATCGAAGCTGAGCAGATGGTTCTTGAGCAAGGCGTCGGCGCAGCGGCGAAAGGTTTCGGCGGAGGCCGGGGCGAAGCCGTGCCAATAGGCGGAAAAGGCCTCCGCCAGGCGTTCCGCGCTGAGGCCGAATTCTTCGGTCCGGCTCAGCAGCCGCTTGCCGAACCTGCCGATGGCGCGGCTGATGAATCCGCCTGCGGCCTGACTGAGCAGGTTGCCGGCCACCAGCAGGGCGAGAATCTCCTGCTGATGAACCTGCTGGAAGGGAATCTGGAAGGTGGGGTCGGCATAGTAGAAGCCGCGGTGCTCGGCGTCGTATGCCAGGGGAGCAAAATTGCGGTCGCGGAAACGTTCGATGTCCCGCTGGGCGGTGCGGTGGGAAATCTCGAAGCGTTCGGCCAGGGTGCGGGCATTGGGGAAGCGTCCGGCGCGGACCTGGCCGTCGAACCAGAGATAGCGCTCCATGAAGATGCCTTCGGACATTGACGCCCCTTTCTTCGGCCGCTCCCTAGCCTTTTTCCTCCCCATCGAGATGGAGGGTCAGGCTCTGCCCCGCCTTGAGCAAATGGCGGTCGGAGAGATTGTTCCACTTGAGAATATCCTGAGTGGCCACATTGAAACGCCGGCTCACGGCCCAGAGGGTATCGCCGGAGCGGACCTGGTAGACGACCCTGCGTCCCTGGGCGGTTTTGCGGCTGACGGCCTTTTGCGCCCCCGGCCGCAACCCAGCGGCGGATTTTCCGGCCGTCGGCCGCGGCGCTTTGGCAGCGGCGCCTTGGGCCACCACCAGTTTCTGGCCGGGGCGAATGAGGGCGTGGGGATCGAGTTTGTTCCAGGACTTCAAATCGGCGGCGCTGATACCAAAGGATCGGGCGATGCCGTAAACCGTATCCCCCCGGCGGACGACGTAGGCGGCGGGAAGGACCGGCGGCCTTTCCTTGGACGCGGAGCGCCGGGCCGTAGAGGCGTTCTCCGGCAGAGGCAGGATCAGGGTCGCTCCCGCTTTCAGCAGGCGGGGGTTGGAGAGCCGGTTGAGTTCCACGATCTCGGCGGTGGACAGGTCATAGCGGCGGGCGATGGCGAGCAGGGTGTCGCCCCGCCGGATCTGGTGCCTTTTAAAACGTCCCCGCTGGTCCGCCGGCAGGGCGGCGTAGCGTTTCTTGAACAAAGGGGCCGTTCCCGGCGGGACGCGAACCCGATAAACAGCCATTCCCGGCGGCGTGCACCAGCGCTTGAGTTCGGGATTGAGGGCGCGGATCTCCTCCAGGTTGGTGTTGCAGAGACGGGCGATGACCGCCAGATCGGTGGCGTCACGGACGGTGACGGTGTCGAAGGTCAGGGGATTCTGATAGGCCACGCTGTCAAAACCGTACCGCGCCGGTTCGCGGACGATCTTCAGGGAGGCCAGGAACTTGGGCACATATTCCTGAGTTTCGCAATGGAGGGAGTTCCCCTGGCTGAGGGTCCAGAAATCGCTGGCGCCGGTGGCGCGGAGCGCCTGCTGCACCCGCCCGGCGCCGGCATTGTAGGCGGCCATGGCGAGGTGCCAGTCGCCGAACTGCCGGTAGAGATCCTTGAGATGGCAGGCGGCGGCGCGGGTCGACTTTACGGGATCGCGGCGCTCGTCCCGCCAGGCGTCGTTGTGCAGTCCGTAGATCCGGCCGGTGCTTTCGATGAACTGCCACGGGCCGGAAGCCTGCGCCCAACTGAGGGCATGTTCCTCGAATCCCGATTCGACCATGGCCAGGTAAACCAGGTCCTCGGGAAGCCCTTCCGCGGCGAAGATTTTCCGCATCAGCGGCACAAAGCGGCCGGAGCGTTCCAGGCGCCGATGAAAGGACACCGAGCCGGAAGCGGTGAAACGGCGCACGAACGCGTCGACCCTTTCATGGTCGTGGAGAGGCAGCTCGAAGTTTACCCGCGGCCGGCCGTCGCCGGGGAACTCCTGTCCCATTACGGCGTCCATCCTTTCCTGCGGACGGGGAAGATCAATCAGATGCGGGGAAGTGAGCAACTGCTCCTCGGTGGGAACGGCGTCGGCGCGTTCCTCCCGGTTGTCGGCCGGCTCCGGCTGGAGAGAATCGTCGGCGGTGACGCTTTTATCTTTCTGGGGCTGGAAAATCCGCCAGGCGGAAGGCGGCCCGGAGGCACAGCCGGTCAACAGCAGGGCGAGCAGGCAGGTCAAGGCAATTTTCATCATGGCCACAGCTCCGGTTGCTATATTGTCATTCTGCTCTATCGATCCGCCGCGGCCAAAACCGGGATTCCAGTTCTTCCAGGAGAGGCTGCAGGGAGGCGCGGTCGCGGGCGGAAATGGGTATCGCCCCGAAACGGCGGCACAAAGGGGCGACTTCTTCCGGGGGCACCTGGTCTATTTTGTTGAAGACCAGCAGTTTGGGTTTGTCGTGAAGCTGAAGTTCCCGCAGGATCTTTTCCACCGCCTCGATCTGGGCCTCGAAGCGGGGATGGGACAGATCCACCAGATGCAGCAGCAGGCTGGCGTCTTCCAGCTCTTCCAGGGTAGCCTTGAAGGCGCCGAAAAGACTCTCCGGAAGATCGCGGATGAAACCGACGGTGTCGGTGATGATCACCTCCCGCTCGCGAGGGAAGCGCAGCCGCCGGGTGGCGGTGTCGAGGGTGGCGAAAAGAAGGTTCTCGGTGAAGGTCGCGCTGCCGGTGAGGACGTTGAGCAGGGTCGACTTGCCGGCGTTGGTATAGCCGACGATGGAGATGATCGGAATGGCGGCGCCGGCCCGCAGGCTGCGCCGCTGCATGCGGCCGCGGGACAGGCCCTTGAGCTCCTTTTCCAGGCGGGCGATACGATCGCGGATGCGCCGCCGGTCCATCTCCAGCTTGGTTTCCCCCGGTCCGCGGCCGCCGATGCCGCCCATCAGCCGCGACATGGCGGTCCCCTTGCCGGTCAGGTGGGGAAGCAGGTACTTGAGCTGGGCCAGTTCCACCTGCACCTTGCCGTCAAGGGTGTGGGCGCGCTTGGCGAAGATGTCGAGGATCAGCTGGGTGCGGTCGATGACCTTGATCTCGGTCAGCGCCGAGATGGAGCGGACCTGCCCCGGGGACAGGTTCTGATCGAAAATCAGCAGGCCGGCGCCGCTGCGCATGGCTTCGATGACCACCTCTTTCAGCTTGCCTTCGCCGAGCAGGTAACGGGGGTTGGGATGGGAGCTTCTCTGGATCTGCCGCCCGAGCACCTGAACGCCGGCGGTGCGGGCCAACTCTTCCAGCTCGGCCAGGGAATCGTCGATCTCGGCGCGCCCCTTGGCGCTGACGGAGATGAGCAGCGCCCGCTCCTCCGCCGCCTGGACCTGGGCCGGGCCGCCGACAGCGCGGACCAGTTCCTCTTCGAGGGCGGGAAAAAAGAGACGGGGATCGAGATCGAGGCGGCCGATGTCGGCCAAAGTGACGGTCTCGACGCTTTTGCCTTCCGGGTTGGGGGGCAGCAGATAGGCGTAATGGATGCGCCCCGGCAGGCCGTCGGCGCGGGCGCAGATGACCGCCATCAGATCGAAGCGCAGCAGGGAGAGATCGGTGAGGTCGTCGCGGGTCAGCGGCGTGTCGTCGAGATGGACATGGAGACAGCGCAGCCCCCGCAGGCCGCCGCGGGCCACGGGGTGACGGCTCAGATCGGGGATGAATATCTCCCGGTCGTCGCCGACGATGACATGGTGGATCGTCCCCTGGCGGTCGACCAGAATGCCGATCTGACGACCGATCTCCCAGGCAAGCTGGGTCAGAAAGCGCCCCAGTTCCGGGGTGATCACCCGGTCGCCGGGAATGCGCCGCCGGCCGATCCGTTCCAGGGCCTGCAGTTGGCTGCTTTTGAGACCGCTCAGGTTGCCGTGCAGCAAGATATCATCCAGGTTAGAAGTTTTTGGTTTCGAGCCAATGGCCACAAACCGCGAGCCGCCTTTACGCGGAGACCACCATGTTGAAGCCGGCGTCGACGAAGTGGATCTCGCCGGTGACGCCGCTGGACAGGTCGGAGAGCAGATAGAGCGCGGCCTTGCCCACTTCCTCCTGGGTCACGTTGCGGCGCAGCGGCGACAGGCCGTCCATGGCGCGCAGCTTCTTCTGGAAATTGGCCACCGCCGAGGCGGCCAGGGTTTTGACCGGTCCGGAGCTGACGGCGTTGACCCGGATGCCCTTCTCTCCCAGTTCGGCGGCGAGATAGCGCACCGAGGATTCCAGGGCCGCCTTGGCCACCCCCATGACGTTGTAGCCGGGCACCGCCCGGCGGGCGCCGAGATAGGAAAGGGTGAGGATACTGCCGCCCTCTTTCATCAGCGGAACGGCGCAGCGAGTGATGGCGATGAGGGAATAGACGCTGATGTCCATGGCCAGGGCGAAACCGGACCGCGTTGTCTGGGAAAAAAAGCCCCTGAGATCATCCCGGTGGGCGTAGGCCACCGAATGAACCACAAAATCTATTTTTCCCCAGGTCCGCTCCAGGGTTGCGAAAAGTCCCTCGATCTCCAGGTCCCGGGCCACATCGCAGGGGAGTACCAGCTCCGTTCCTATGCTTTCCGCCAGCGGCTTCACCCTTTTTTCCACCGCCTCGTTGACATAGGTCAGGGCCACCTGGCCGCCGGCGCCGACAATCTGCTCGGTAATCCCCCAGGCCAGGCTCATCTGGTTGGCGACGCCGAAAACGACGCCCCGTTTTCCTTCCAAAAGTCCGCTGATCATTTTTTCTCCATCTCCCCGCACAAAGAAAAATCACCTGCCGTCCCGCTCAGGCCCCCGCGGACGCCGAGTCAGGAAGTCTTTTTCACCTGAAACCTGATGCGCGGCTTGCCTTCCTCGAGGACGACCGATATCTGCACATCGAAATCGGCGCCCACCTTGGCGGCGATTTTTTTCCGCTGTTGGACTATAAAGGCGGCAAACTGCTCCTTGGCGGGCACGGGTCCGGCCAGGTTGCAAGATTGGCGCAGGCGGATAAACTGCTGGTAAAGTTCGTCGATCAGCCCTTCTTCCCCCTTTTTGGCAAAAGCCTGCTGCTCCTGACCGGTGTTGTGTTCGGGAAAGAATTTTCCTTCCTCGATGCGCCGCACGATTCGATCCCAGTACTGGCAAAAAGAAAAAAACCGGCTCGACAGGGTGACCTGCCGGAAACGGAGATCGGTCTGGATAATGCGGCGGCGGGTGAAGTGCCGCAGATAGCGTTCCAGCGCCTTGCGTTCCTTGACCGGTTCCCGCTTTTCAGCCTGGCTGAAATACTGATCGTAGCGCACCTTCAAGGCATTGAGCCGGGATTCGATATCATCGAGAATCCTGACGATTGATTTGCGCTCGTCCTGGTCCGCCATGATCTTGATCTGCCCTCCCCCGGTCGGATGGGAACAGTGCTGGTGGAACTGGGGCAATCCCTGTGCCTTGACGCTTCGCCGGAAATCGTGATATGAGAAAACAGCCCTTTTATACTAAGGAATTGAAAAAATGGAAAACGAAAAACTGGCCGCGGTCATTCTTGCCGCCGGGCGCGGGACACGAATGAAATCGTCCCGGTCCAAGGTACTTCATGAACTGTGCGGGGCGCCCATGGGCCGCTACCCGATCCAGGCCGCCCGCGCCGCCGGCGCCGACCCGGTCATCATGGTCATCGGCCATGATCCGGAGAACGTCCGCAACGCCTTCGCCGCAGAAAAGATCCTGTTCGCCCTGCAGCACGATCAACTGGGCACCGGCCATGCCCTCCTCTGCGCCGAGGAGGCCCTGGACGACTATGCCGGCACCCTGCTGCTGCTGTGCGGCGACGTGCCGCTGCTGACCGGGGCGACCCTGAGCCGCTTCGTCCAGCAGCACAGGGCCAACCAGGCCGCGGTCACCGTGCTCACCATCCATCAGCCAGACCCCCGCGGCTACGGCCGCATCGTCCGTCAGGGGGGCGAAGTGCTGCGCATCGTCGAAGAAAAGGACGCCACGGACGAGGAGAAAAAGATAACCGAGGTTAACACAGGAATCTATCTCTTTGAAACCCCCTTGGTGTTTCACCTTCTCCATGCCCTCGGCAACGGCAACGCCCAGGGCGAGTACTACCTGACCGACACCGTGCACATGGCCCGCGACCGGGGGGCAAGGGTCGGCGCGGTGAGCGCCGCCGATCGCCAAGAGGTGCTGGGCATCAACGATCGGGTGCAGCTGGCGGAAGCGGAAGCGGTGCTGCGCCGGCGCATCAACGACGCCCACATGGAAAACGGCGTTACCCTCATCGACCCGGCCGTCACCTACATCGACGGCACCGTCGAGATCGCCGCCGACACGCTCATTCATCCCAATGTCCACATCCGGGGACAAACCCTGATCGGCGCCCATTGCATCATCGAACCGGGCGCTGTTATCGACGATAGCCACATCGACGACCACTGCCACATCAAGGCCGGATCGGTCATTCAGGGGGCCCGGATCGGCGCCGCTTCCCAGATCGGCCCCATGGCCCACCTGCGCTTCGGCACCGTTTTGCGCGGCCACAACAAGATCGGCAATTTCGTGGAAACCAAGAAGGCCGACATCGGGGAACACACCAAAGCAAGCCATCTGACCTATCTCGGCGACAGCGACATCGGCGCCGATGTCAACATCGGCTGCGGCACCATTACCTGCAACTACGACGGCGTCGGCAAACATAAAACCATCATCGAGGACCAGGTCTTCGTCGGCAGCGACACCCAATTCGTGGCCCCGGTGCGTATCGGCCGCAACAGCCTGATCGGCGCCGGCTCCACCATCACCCGCGATGTCCCCGCCGACGCCCTGGCCATCTCACGTGCCGAGCAGAAAAACATCGAAGGCTGGCGGCTGCGCGAGCGCAAGAAGAAAACCGAGGAAAAATAGGATGCTGCCAGGGACCGGTCATTACTTTGTTGTGCCTGGTTTCGGCATTTGGTTTTATCCAGATACAAGTCGGCCGATATTTGTTCTTTTCCCTTGCTGACAAAGGATTGTTTCCATGTGCGGAATCGTCGGCTATACCGGCGCCAAGGCGGCGGATGAAATCATCATCGAGGGGCTCAGACGTCTGGAATACCGCGGCTACGATTCGGCGGGCATCGCCACCTTCTGCGACGGCCGGATCGAGATCCGCCGCGCCCAGGGGAAACTGCGGAATCTGGAAAAATTGCTGAGGGAGAGGCCGCTTTCCGGCTGCTGCGGCATCGGCCACACCCGCTGGGCGACCCACGGTTGCCCCTCGGAAAACAACGCCCATCCCCACCGTTCCGCGGGCGTCGTCCTCGTCCACAACGGCATCATCGAAAACTATCTCACGCTCAAGGCCTTTCTGGTGGAAAAAGGCTTTTTCTTCAGTTCCGAAACCGACACCGAAATCCTCGCCCATCTGGTCAATTTCCACTACCGCGATACCATACCCCTGGAGGAGGCGGTGCGCCGCGCCCTGCAAGAGGTGCGCGGCTCCTACGCCATTGCCGTGATCAGCGAACGGGAGCCCGGCACCCTGGTCGCCGCCCGTCTCGGTTCGCCCCTTATCGTCGGCAAGGGGAAGGAGGAATATTTCGTCGCTTCAGATATTCCCGCCATCCTCTCCCACACCCGCGACATGGCCTTTCTGGAGGATGGCGAGATGGTCGTCTTCGGCGGCGCGGGAATGACCTTCGCCACCCTCGCCGGCGAGCCCCTCCGCAAGGAGCTCAAAACCATCAACTGGTCCCTGCAGATGGCGGAAAAAGACGGCTACAAGCACTTCATGCTCAAGGAGATCTTCGAGCAGCCGCGGGCCGCCGGCGACACCCTCACGGGGCGGATCAGCGACCGGGGCTGCGTCACTCTGGACGGCCTTCACGAGCAGCCGCAACTCTTCGAGAACATTGAGAAGGTCATCGTCGTCGCCTGCGGAACCTCTTGGCATGCCGGCCTCGTCGGCAAATACTTCATGGAAAAGTACTGCCGCATTCCGGTCGAGGTCGACATCGCCAGCGAATTCCGCTACCGCTTCCCCGTCGTCAACGACCGCACCCTGGTTCTGCTTATCAGCCAGAGCGGCGAGACGGCGGACACCCTGGCCGCCCTGCGCAGCGCCAGGCAGCAGGGGGGGCGCATCCTTGCCATCTGCAACGTCGTCGATTCGTCCATCGCCAGGGAAAGCGACGGCGTCCTCTACACCCATGCCGGCCCTGAGATCGGGGTCGCCTCGACGAAGGCCTTCACCACGCAACTTCTCTCCCTCTACCTGCTGGCCCTGCACCTGGCGGTCCGCTGCGGCCGCCTCGGCGCGGCCCGATGCGCCGAGCTCTGCGGCGAGATCGTCAAACTGCCGCGGCTCATCGAGGAAACCCTGAAACTTGACGACGAGATCCAGGCCATCGCCCGCAGCTACAAGGACTCCCGGGATTTTCTCTACCTGGGTCGCGGCAATCAGTATCCCATCGCTCTCGAAGGCGCCCTCAAGCTCAAGGAGATCTCTTACGTCCACGCCGAGGGCTATGCCGCCGGCGAAATGAAACACGGCCCCATCGCCCTCATCGATGAACAGATGCCGGTGCTGATGCTCGTCCCCCACAACGAGATCTTCGAGAAGACCCTGTCCAACATGGAGGAGGTGCGGGCGCGCGGCGGCCGGATCATCGCCGTCACCGACAACGACGATGCCGAACTGAGAGAGAAAACCGATGCCACCTTGCTGGTCCCGACGGTCCATGACGATTTCCTGCCGGTGCTGACGGTCGTCCCCCTGCAGCTTCTCGCCTACCACATCGCCGTCCTCAAGGGGACCGATGTGGATCAGCCCCGCAACCTGGCAAAAAGCGTCACCGTGGAGTAAGAGAGATCATTTTGGAACCCTCTGCCCGAAAACCTTCCCCCTATCGACGTTACCTCAACGCCTTCATCAACCGCTTTGCCATCTCCGAAAACAGCTTCATGGCCTTCGTCGCCGCCCTCATCGGAGTGGCGGCCGGTCTCGGCAACTACGCCTTCCGCAAGTCGATCAACTTCTTCCACTGGCTGGTGGTGGACAACGGCTCCCGGCTTTTCGATGTGGCCATGCCGACGGAACTGGCCATGGTCGACTGGAGCCCGGAGCGCCTCTTCGTGGTCCTCTTCCCCACGGCAGGGGGGGTGCTGATGATCCTTTTGTGGATCTTCTTCCGGGACGACATGAAGTTCAGCTTCTCCCGCTTCATGGAAGTGGTCAACCTGAGGGGGGCCAAAATCCGCGGGCGCATCGCCATCACCCGCTGCATTGCCAGCGCCATCACCCTCGGCACCGGCGGCTCGGCCGGGCAGGAAGGACCTATCGCCCAGATCGGCGGCGCCATCGGCAGCCAGTTCGGCCAGTTCGCCAAGATGAGCCGTGAGCGGCTCAAGATCCTGGTTGCCTGCGGCGCCTCGGCAGGCGTCGCCGCGACCTTCAACGCGCCCATCGCCGGTGTCTTCTTCGGCACCGAGATCATCCTCGTCTCGACCTTTGCCTTCACCAGTTTCACGCCCATTGTCATCGCCAGCACCCTGAGCACCGCCGTCACCCGTTCCCTGCTCAACACCGAGGTTTTCCACACCCCGGAAAGGTTTCTCAACTCCCCCTTCGACCTCCTGCTCTACGTCGTTCTCGGGGTAACCATCGGCATCCTCAGCGCCAGCCAGGTCGGCCTCCACTTCCGCATCAGCGATTTTTTCGACCGCCTGCCCATCCCCCAGCTGGCCAAGCCGATCTGCGGCGGCCTGCTGGTGGGCGCCATCGCCATCGCCTTTCCCCAGGTCATGGGCAACGGCTATGAATTCATGAGCCGCGCCCTCAACGGCGAAGGAACCATCCTCATCCTCGCCGCTCTCTGTTTCCTCAAGGTGCTGGCCACGGCCATCACCTATGGGTCGGGCCTGCCGGGGGGCCTCTTCGCCCCGGTGCTGGTGATCGGCTCCTTCTTCGGCGGCGCCTTCGGCAAGCTGGTGCTCACCTGGTTCCCGGGGATCTCCCTGCTGCCGGGCGCCTTCGCCACCGTCGGCATGGGCGCTTTTCTGGCCGGCGCCATGCATGCCCCGGCCACCGCCATCTTCCTGGTTTTCGAAATCACCGACTCCTACGAAGCTATTTTGCCGATGATGCTGGCCTGCGTCACCGCCACCGCCATCGCCCGCTGGCGCAACCACGATTGCCTGGAAACGGTGGAACTGACCCGCAACGGCATCGATCTGGAGGCCGGCAAGGAACGCAACATCATGAAGTCCCTCAAAGTCCACGACGTCATGGAGCGCCAGCCGGAAACCGTCCCCGAGAACATGACCCTGGGGCAGTTCACCCATTTCATCCGCGACGCCAAAAACAACTCCTTCCCCCTCACCGACGCCGATGGGGAACTGGCCGGCATCATCGCCGTCCAGGATTTTCTGGGCGTCGTTCTCGACAAAGAACTCTCCGACCTGGTGGTGATCAAGGAACTGGCCACCCTCAATGTGGTCACCACCACCGAGGATGAGGATCTGGAAACGGCTCTGCGCAAACTCGGCGCCCGCGACCTCAACCAACTGCCCGTGGTCGACAAGGAGACCGGTCGGAAGATCCTCGGCGTCATCAACCGCCGCGACATCATTTCCGCCTACAACCGCGCCCTGATGCGTTTTTCCATGGGGAGTGACCCGGCCCATGAATGACCCCCGCCGGTCCTTTCCCAACATCCCCGGGAAATGCCATGACTGACCTGCTCGCCGGCCTCAACCCCCCGCAACGCCAAGCTGTCCTCCATCGGGGCGGTCCGCTGCTGATCCTGGCCGGAGCCGGTTCGGGGAAAACCCGCACCCTCACCCACCGCATCGCCTGGCTTATCCGCGAGCGCAAGGTCGATCCCTACCGCATCCTGGCGGTGACCTTCACCAACAAAGCGGCCAGGGAGATGAAGGAGCGTCTGCAGCGCCTGCTGAGGAGCGATCACCAGCTCTGGGTCAGCACCTTTCATGCCACCTGCGTGCGTATCCTGCGCCGCGAGATCGGTGCCCTCGGTTTCACCGCCGACTTCACCATCTACGATGACGCCGACCAGAAGCGCCTTCTCAAGGACAGCCTGAAACAGCTCGACATCGACGAAAAGACCCTCCGGCCCCGCGCCGCCGAAGCGGCCATCGACGGCTATAAAAACGAAGGGCTGTGGCCTGCGGATATCCCCGCCGACGACTATTTCGGGCGCCTCCTGGTGCAAGTCTACAGTCACTACCAGGAACGGCTGAAACAGGCCAACGCCCTCGACTTCGGCGACCTGATCCTGATGACCGTCAAGCTCTTCGACGAGCACCCGCAGATCGCCGACCGTTACCGCCAGCGCTTCACCCACCTGCTGGTGGATGAGTTCCAGGACACCAACCGCATCCAGTACCGGCTCATCCGCCTGCTCTGTACCCCGCAGACGGAACTCTGCGTGGTCGGCGACGACGATCAGTCGATTTATTCCTGGCGCGGCGCCAAGATCGACAACATCCTCAAATTCGATATCGATTTTCCCGGCACCGAGGTGATCCGCCTGGAGCAGAACTACCGCTCCACGAAAACCATCCTCACCGCCGCCGGGGAGATGATCTCCCGCAACCGGGGCCGCAAAGGGAAGACCCTGTGGACGGAAAACCCGGCCGGCGAAGCGATCCGCCTGCACGTGCTGGCCGACGACCTGGAGGAGGCACGCTTCGTCGCCGCCGAGATCGAGCTGCTCCGCCGGAAGGGACGCTCGCCCCGGGAGGCGGCGGTCTTTTTCCGCACCAACGCCCAGTCCCGCTCCCTGGAGGAAGCGATGATGCGGGAAAACATCCCCTACCAGGTGGTGGGCGGCATCAAGTTCTTCGCCCGCATGGAAATCAAGGATATCCTCGCTTATCTGCGGGTGCTGGTGAATCCACGGGATACCCTGTCCATGCTGCGCATTCTCAATGTCCCGCCGCGGGGCATCGGCGCCGTCAGCGTCCAGCGCATCACCGATCTGGCCGAGGGCTGCGGCGGCTTTCCGGACGCCTGCCGCGAAGCGCTGGACCAGGGTCTGTTAAGGGGCGGCGCGGCGCGGGGCGTGGAAAACTTCCTGGCGTTGATCGACAAATACAACGGGCTCCGCGACCGTCTCCCCTTCCCCCAGCTGACCGCCGAACTGATCGAAGAAAGCGGCTACGGACCCCTGCTGCGGCAGGAAAAGACCGCCGAGGCCAAGGACCGGCTGCAGAACCTTGAGGAACTGCTGCGCGGCATGGAGGAACACCTGGCCGGCGACGGCAATCTGTCGACCTACCTGGAGCAGGTCGCCCTGGTCAGCGATATCGACGCCCTCGACGAAAGCCAGGGGCGGGTCAGCCTGATGACCCTTCATTCAGCCAAGGGCCTCGAGTTCCCCTTCGTCTTCATGACCGGCATGGAGGAGGGGCTCTTCCCCCACAGCCGCGCCACCGAGGCCGACCGGGAAATCGAGGAGGAACGCCGCCTCTGCTATGTCGGCATGACCCGGGCCATGGAGAGACTCACCCTGACCCGGGCGGAACGACGGCGTGTCTACGGTGACTTCCAGTTCAACCCGCCGAGCCGTTTTCTGCGGGAGATTCCTCCCCGGTTTGTCGAGGAAAACTTTCCCGGCACGGCGGTGCCCGCCGCGGTCAGCCACAACCTGGCCTCCCTTTTCGATCTCGGCGCCGCGGAGATCGGGAACCAGGCCGCGCCGTCCACTGCCGTCGCCGAGTTGGAGATCGTCCCCGAAAACGACGGCAGGGAGCCGCAGCTGGGCAGCCGCGTCCATCACCCCAAGTTCGGCATCGGCATCGTCCGCCGCCTGGAAGGGCAGGGCGACCAGCGCAAGGTGATCGTCCAATTCAACGGCGTCGGCCTCAAAAAGCTTCTGCTGCGCTTCGCCGGCCTCAGCCCGGCCTGAACCCAATCAGGCGCCGCGGCGGACGCGGCGGGCGAACCCTTTGCAAGGGAGGCTTTTTCCGCTGCGCCCTTGACATTGGATTCCGCTTCCCTTATCTATCTAATTGAAACTCCCGTTGAAAAGGAAAAAAACAGGTCTCTTTTCGATCCGCACCAACCCCGAACATTGCGAACCCTCTCGGCCGCGGATTGTAATCGAAAAGGCCAGACCCCCAATCAAAAAGGAGGAAGATCATGTTTTGTTACCAATGTGAACAGACGGCCCAGGGCAAGGGCTGCACCCAGGTCGGGGTGTGCGGCAAACAGCCGCAAACAGCGGCACTGCAGGATCTGCTGATCTATACCCTGAAGGGGCTCTCCATGGTCGCCGTGGAAGCGACCCGCAATGCCTGCAACAACGACAAGGCCAACCGTTTCATGGCCAAAGCCCTCTTTTCCACATTGACCAACGTCGATTTCGATGCCGAGCGTTTCGTCGCCCTGATCCGGGAATGCGTCACCATCCGCGAGGAACTCAAAAAGGCGGTCAGCTATGCCGGCGGCCGCGACAACTTCCGCCTGCCGGAAGCCAATTTCCAGCCGGCGGCGGACCTTCAGGGGCTGGTCGAACAGGGTGAGAAACTGGCCGGTATCGCTCCCGATCCCGATCTCGATGAGGACATCGAGGGCCTCAAGCAGCTGTTGATCTACGGCCTCAAGGGTGTCGCGGCCTACACCCACCACGCCTATCTGCTCGGATTTGAGGATCCTCATGTCTATGATTTCATCAACGAAGGGATGATGTCGACCCTCAACGCCGGGATTTCCATGCAGGCGCTGGTCTATCTCGTTACCCGCTGCGGCGAGACCAACCTGCGCGCCATGAAACTTCTCGACGAGGCAAACACGAAAACCTACGGCGACCCGGTGCCGACCCCCGTCCCCCTCGGCGCCAAGAAAGGCAAGGCGATCCTCGTTTCCGGCCATGATCTCAAGGATCTGGAGGAGATTCTCAAACAGAGCGAGGGCAAGGGGATTTTTGTCTACACCCATGGCGAGATGCTCCCTTGTCACGGCTATCCGGGACTGAAAAAATATCCC
Organism: Deltaproteobacteria bacterium; assembly: GCA_012729375.1. GTDB lineage: Bacteria > Desulfobacterota > Desulfuromonadia > Desulfuromonadales > JAAYDE01 > JAAYDE01. The sequence goes on from JAAYDE010000008.1 coordinate 24,005, forward strand.
CATTTCTACGGCCATTACGGCACCGCCTGGCAGAACCAGCACAAGGAGTTCGCCGCCTTCCCCGGCGCCATTCTGATGACCACCAACTGTCTGCAGAAACCTCTGGACGCCTACAAGGACAACCTTTTCACCACCGGTCTGGTCGGCTGGCCGGGCGTCACCCATCTGGAGGCAGGGAATTTCGCGCCGGTCATCGAAAAGGCCCTCCAACTCCCCGGTTTCACTGAAGACGTTGCCGGCAAAACCATCACTGCCGGCTTCGGCCACCATGCCGTGCTGGGTGTCGCCGGCAAAATCGTCGAGTTGGTCAAGGCCGGCAAGATCCGTCATTTCTTCCTCGTCGGCGGCTGCGACGGCGCCAGGCCGGGGCGGAGCTATTACACGGAATTCGTCGAAAAGGTTCCCCAGGACTGCATCGTCCTGACCCTGGCCTGCGGCAAGTTCCGTTTCTTCGACAAGGATCTGGGGGACATCGAAGGCATTCCACGCCTCATCGACCTCGGCCAGTGCAACGACGCCTATTCGGCCGTCATGATCGTCGACGCCCTAGCCAAGGCCTTCAACTGTCCGCCCCAGGAACTGCCGGTTTCCCTGATCCTTTCCTGGTATGAGCAAAAGGCCGTGGCCATCCTTCTGTCGCTGCTCTTCCTCAATATGAGAGATATCCGCCTCGGACCCAGCCTGCCGGCCTTCGTCACCCCCGCGGTGCTCGACTACCTGGTGGAAAAGTTCAACCTGATGCCGATCAGCACCCCCGACGCCGACCTGAAGGCGATTCTCGGCTGATCGTCGCCCCCGCTACGGCAATAAAAAAGGACGGTTCCGCCGCGGACCGTCCTTTTTTTATCGGCACCAAAACCGCTCAGGCCAGCCTCGTCTCCCCCTCCGCCAAGGCCTTCAGTGCGGTGACCTCCAGCAGTTCGATCTGTCCTCCGTTGACCGCGATCAGCCCCTGGCGGCTCATCTTGGCGAGAATTCGGGAAAGGGTTTCGGGAATGGTGCCGAGCAGCGCCGCCAGCTGCCCCTTGGTTACCTCCAGGGTCACCCGTCCCCTCCCCCCCTCCCTATGGCTCAGAAAAAGAAGGTAAGCGGCCAGGCGGCCGGGAACCTCCTTGAGGGAGAGATCCTCGATCAGTTGGGCGAACTTGCGCAGGCGCTGGGAGAGAACGGCGAGCATGTTGAAGGCCAAAGAGGGATCGGCGGCGATGCAGTCGGCGAATTCCCGGCGGGGGAAAAAGAGCACCTCGCAATCGCTGTGGGCCTCGGCGTGCGCGGGATAGGTCCGGCCGGAAAAAAGGGCGATCTCGCCGAAAGGATCGCCGGGACCGAAGATGTGGAGGATCTGCTCCTTGCCGCCGGGGGAAAGCTTGAAAATCTTCACCCTGCCGGAAACAATAACATGAAGCCCCCGTCCCTCGTCTCCTTCGGAAAAAATCCGTTCTTCCTTGGCAAAAAAAGTTTTTCTGGCGATGCGGGCCAGGGTGTCGCTCTGCTCGGGGGAGAGGCCTTCAAAAAGGGGCACGGCGGCGATATTTTCGGCAAGGGACATGGAGGAATCTCCATCCGCGGCTGGTAAAAGATTCAGTCTCAAAACGCCGGCCAAGAGCGACGCGATGCCAGCCGTTTTTGTCCTTTTTCCTCTTCCCTTGACCTGAGTCAAGGCGCCATTTCTTCTTCTGCATTAAGCTACCCGAAAACAATCCATAAAACAATCGGAGGAGACATGAAAACCCTGCGCAACATCATCGAGATAGACGAGGAAAAATGTGACGGCTGCGGACTCTGCGTCCCCTCCTGCGCCGAAGGAGCGATTCGGATCATCGACGGCAAAGCGCGGCTGGTGGCGGAAAAATTCTGCGACGGTCTCGGCGCCTGCCTCGGGGAGTGCCCCCGCGACGCCATCCGTATCGTTCAAAAAGAGGTTGAAGCCTTCGACGAGCAAGCCGCCATGGAACAGGTGGAAAGACAAAAAATGGAAGACAACGGGATTCCGGCGGCGCCCCTCCATCCATCTTCCGGGTGTCCCTCGGCACGGCTTATGAATTTTCCTCCGCCCCAAGTGAAAGGTGATGCCCAGCCGGTCGGCTGCCCAGCCGCCAACCTTCACAGCTTCGCCGCAGCGAAGGGGGAACGCCCCGGCCAAGAGACGTATGCCGCCGCCATTCCCTCGGCCCTAAGTCATTGGCCGGTGCAGATCCGTCTGGTGCCTCCCCATGCCCCGTTCCTCAACAACGCCGATCTGCTCATCGCCGCCGACTGCAGCCCCATGGCCTACGGCGATTTTCATCGCGATTTTCTGAAAGGGAAAGTGGTGATGATGGGCTGCCCCAAATTCGACGACATGGCTCTTTATGAGGAGCGTTTTCAGCAAATCTTCCGTCAGGCGGAGATTAAAAGCGTCACCGTGCTGGTGATGGAGGTCCCCTGTTGTCAGGGACTCCCGGCCCTGGTCAAAAAAGCCCTGAAAGAATCCGCGAAGGAGATACCGCTGGAGATCGTCACCATCGGCCTGCGGGGGAAAATCCTCCGCCGCGACGCCTATCCGAACGGCATCTGAGCGCAGGCCGGCAACAAAAAAAGGGGCTAAAAATCAGCCCCTTTTTTTGTTGCCGGTTTTGGTGACGCCAATCAGCGCCTGTCCCTCCTGCGGGAGCAGGCACCCGCCATCGCCAGGCCGGCGCCCAGAAGCAGAAGGGTGCCTGGTTCGGGAACCGGAGCGCTGTGACTCTGGGCATCATGGGAGAAGGGGGCAAAAATGATGCCGTCCCTGGCGTTGAAGGTGTAAAGGTCAAAATGGAGAATGACGCTGGGATCCAGAAGACTCCTGTCAATATCGAAATCGAAGAGATACAACTGATGACCCGGAGGGCCGGCCGCGTCCCCCGTTTGCACATCATAGGCCGCGATCATGGAAGAGGGGTCGATCTGAAACGGCAGTTCCGTGAAATAGGTGGGGAAGACGCCATGACCGGGAAGGTCGGCGCCGGTGGCATGCAGTACCGGCGGCGTCCCCCAGGTCATGTCCCCGGCGACCTGGATCGGATTGCCGTCGACGGTAAACAATCCCAGATTCGGCGCCGGATTGGTTTGCCCAATCCCCGGATAGACGGCGATGGAAAGGTAATAATCGGCGTCTTGAACATATCTTGGCGAACGGGGATCGACCAGCGCCTGCAAAGTGAAATTTTGGCTCGTCGCTACGGTCGTTTCCGTCAACGGATCGTACACCCCGTCGACAATATCCAGTTGCAGGTAGGGCAAGGCGAAAACGGTCGTTGCCGAGAGCAGAAGCAGAACTGTCAGCAAGCTGATTATGAATTTTTTCATGATTATTTCTCCTTTTCCCCCGGAACCAAAAAAACCGGTTCCTCCCTTTCCAATATATAAGCAGCAACCGTTCCAATTTATAACAAGCTGTTTTTCAATATTTTTTTTCATCCAAAAAAGAGCTTTCGGGAAAATGTAAAAAAATCCGACAGCGGCCGAAACCGGACCGTTTTCCCTTGGCAACCATCAATTATTTGAAATCAAAAAGAAACGGAGATGAGAGCCATTATCATGGGAAGGCAAAAGAAACGGCGAAAAGGAATGGATGTAAATTTTTTCGACGGGCATTGAAAGATCCTGCCCGCCTGACCGGAAAACCCGCAAGATCGTTTTTGGGCGCGGGTCACACGTTAAAGCGGATACAGAGAATGTCCCCATCCTTTACGGGGTAATCCTTCCCTTCCAGGCGCAGCAAACCTTTCTCTTTGACCGCCTTTTCCGAGCCGCAGGCGAACAGATCGGCGCAGGAGAAGCATTCGGCGCGGATGAAGCCCCGCGCCAGGTCGGAATGGATGACGCCGGCCGCCTCCACGGCGCTCTGTCCCTTCTTCAGGTTCCAGGCGCGCACCTCGTCGGGGCCGACGGTGAAGAAACTGATGTAACCGAGCAGTTCGTAGGCGTTGCGGGTCAGAAGGCTGCGTGCCGACTCGGTGATGCCCATGTCCTCCATGAACAGGCGTATGTCCTCCTCCTCGGTCAGCCGCGAAAGTTCCATCTCGAAATTGCCGGCAAATTCGATGGTGCGGTAATTCGCCTCCAGTTCCGCCAGCAGCGAGGCATTCTTGCCGAAGCGCCCGTCGTCGGAGTTGACAATGACCATGAGCGGCTTCCGGGTCAGGAACTGAAACCCGCGCAGCGCCTTTTCCGCCTCCGGGGCAAGGTTCATGTCGCGGATCGGCAAGCCTTCGTTGAGGGTGTCGCGGATGGCTCGGAGGGCCTCCTCCTCGACCTGGACCTGCGGGGTCTTCTTCCCCTTTTTGTTGTCCTGGGCGATCCTCTCCAGACGGGTTTCGACGATGATCAGATCGGAAAGGATCATCTCGTCCTCGATGCTTTCCAGATCGGCGCCGGGGGTCGGTTCCCCCATCAGGTCGTTATGGAAGTTGCGCACCACCACCGCCAGGGCATCGGTGATGCGGGCGGCCTGCACCAGTTCCGGCGGGAAGCCTCCCTTATCGCTGTGCCGGGCGACACCGGCGAAATCGATGAATTCTACGGTGGCATAGACGGTCTTGCGCGGCTTGTACATTGCCGACAGGCGGACCACACGCTCATCCTCGACATTGACCACCGCCAGGTTGGGCTCGGCCTTGGCGTTTGAATAATCGGCCACCTCCGCCGCGGAGCGGGTAAGGGCATTGAAAATGGTCGTTTTCCCTGAATTCTGCAAACCGATAATAGCGATTTTCATGAATTTCTGCACCTGTGGGAGGAGATTTGGCGAAGGCCGGACGGTATCCCGCCGACAGCCTCCGGCCGGGAATAAAAACCAGGGTTATTCCGCAGCCGTCAAGCTTTTTTTTGCTTCGCAGCAGCCTGGCAGGCGGGACAGATTCCCCAAGCGTTGACATGAAGAGCGTTGATGCGGTAATCCCTGCCTTCGACCAGATGATGGCTGAGGTGGGCCAGTTCCGGAATGTCGATGTCATCGATGCGCCGGCAGACCTGGCAGATGAAGTGAGGATGGGGCGAGGGGTCGCGGCCATCGTAATGGTTGCTGCCGTCGCCGAAACTGAATTCGATCAGTTCGCCCATGCCTTTGAGGAGGGAGATGGTTTTGTAAACGGTGGCGATGCTGGTAGTGGGAAAATCCCCTTTCACCTTTTCAAAAATTTGGTCAACGCTGGGATGATTGTGGCTGGCCGCCAGCGTATAAAGTATGGCCAACCTCTGCGGCGTGATGCGACAATCCTGTTGGCGCAGCTTCTCTACCAGACCCTGAACGCGTGTTTCAACGGTATTCATGTTTCCCTCAAATGTAATCTGACAGACAGTATCCCCCCCGGCAACCGGAAAACTCCAGGCGGATTGTTGATGATAACAGAAATTTTTAATTTTTTCCCTATTTTTTTCAAGTCATTAGCTATTTTTTCGGAAGCTTCTGAAAACCGCCTCAGCCACCGCCGCCGGCAATATCCCGCTGGCCCGCAGATCCTCCAGGCTTGCCCGGCGAATGGCGGCGACACTGCCGAAACGGCTCAGCAAAGCCTGCCGGCGCCGCGCCCCGACACCGGGAATCTCCTCAAGGGAAGAGGCCAGGGCGGCGTGGCTGCGCAGCTTGCGGTGATGGGTGACGGCGAAGCGGTGGGCTTCGTTGCGTAATTTTTCCAACAGAAAGAGGGCCGGCGCCCCTTCCGCAAGCACCAGCGGCGCGGCGCCGCCGGGGCGGAAAAAACGCTCTCCCTTGCGGACCAGGCGCTCCCCGCGAGGATCGTGGAGGAGACGATCCTTGGCGATGCCGGCCACCTCGACACGATCCTCCAGGCCCAGGGCGGCCAGCACCCCGATTAGCGCGGAAAGCTGTCCGCGGCCGCCGTCCACGAGAATGAAATCAGGCAGGTTCTCCTCCCGCAGACCGCGTTGCAGGCGCCGGTGGAGAACCTCCGCCAAAGAGGCGAAATCGTCGGCGCCGGTGACGGTGCGGATGCGGTAGTGGCGGTATTCCCCCTTGTCCGCCTCGCCGCCGATGAAAACCGCCATACTGCCGACAGCGCCCCCGCCTTGCAGATTGGAGATGTCGAAACACTCCATGCGCAACGGCAGACGCCGAAGGCCTAAGAAGTCGCGGATCTCGCCCAGGACCTGTTCTTTCGCCTCGCGATTGCTGCCCCGGCGGCGGAAAGCCTCGGCGGCGTTGCGCTCCGCCAGCCGCACCATGTCCAGGGCCGGGCTGCGGCGCGGCGCCAGAACCCGGACCCGGCGGCCTTTTTTGTCGCTGAGCCATTCCTCCACCGCTTCCATTTCTGCGCCGGAAGAACTGAGCAGCACCCGATCGGGGATCGGGGCGCCCGTGTCGTAATACTGCTGAAGGAACGCGCCCAGCAGTTCCTCCCGGGGCAAACGCCACTGGAGACTAAAATCGCGGCGGCCGATCAGTTGCCCGCCCCGGACAAAGAGGACGGCGATGGCCACTTCGCCCCCTTCAAGATGCAGGCCAATGACATCGGCATCCTGGCCTTTCTCGATGGCCACTTTTTGCCGCTCCGTGGTCGCCTCCAAGGCCTGGATCTGGTCGCGGAGAACGGCGGCCTCCTCGAACCTCATGGCCGCGGCGGCCTTGCCCATCTGCTGGCGCAGCAGTGCCGTCGCCTCACCGATGCGTCCGGACAGGAAAGCCGTCGCCCCGTCCACCAGACGGCGGTAGTCCTCGCGGCTGATCTTGCCGTGACAGGGAGCGCTGCACTGGCCAATCTGGTGATAGAGACAGGGGCGGCTGCGCCGGGCGCAACGGCTCATGGGATAATGGCGCAGGGGAAACAGGCGGTAAATCCGTTTCAGGGTCTCCCGAACCGCGCTGCTGGAATGGAAAGGTCCGAAATAGCGGGCGCCGTCCTTTTTGACGCGGCGCACCACCTGCAAAAAGGGAAACTCCTCGCGGGGATCGAGACGCAGGGAGACATAGGTCTTGTCGTCCCGCAGGCGCATATTGAAGCGGGGACGATGGCGTTTGATCAGGGTATTTTCCAAAAGCAACGCCTCTTTTTCCGTATCGGTGACGATGGTATCGACGCTGCGCACCCGTTCCAAAAGAAAGCGGATCTGGGGCCGTCCGTCCCCGCCCCCCTGGTAGCTGCGCAGGCGCGCCCGCAGGTTTTTGGCCTTGCCCACATAAAGCACGGCATCCGTGCCGTCCTTCATCAGATAGACGCCGCTGGCCGCCGGAAAGCGGCTGAGATCGTCGAGAGAGTGCAGCTCGTTGTTCAGGTCCTGCTGATTTTCATCCATCGTTGTTCCGCTTCGAAAAAACCCTTTTGGGGCACCGCCGTCTGGACATCCCGGCGCCTCGTATTATTCTTGAAACGAACCCGTCACTATTCCCATCCTAAAGGATATCCGCCTCTTATGGCAAGATGCCGGGGTGGATCCAGAGGCTGCGACTGACCGGAAAGGAGCAGAAAATGGATGTCTATCAGGCGATAAAAACCCGGAAAAGCGTCCGCGCGTTTCTAGATCGGGAGGTTCCCGAAGAGGTTCTGAACCGTTTGCTGGAAGCCGCGCGGCTCGCCCCTTCCGCGAAAAACCTCCAGGAGTGGCGCTTCATCCTGGTGCGCGACCCTAAAAGTCGCAAAATGCTGGCCAAGGCGGCAAAGGGGCAAACCTTCGTCGGCGAAGCACCGGTGGTGCTGGTCTGCTGCGCGGAAAGCGACGGCTCGGTGATGACCTGCGGACAGCTCTGCTATCCCATCGATGTCGCCATCGCCATCGACCATATCACCCTGTGCGCCGTGGCCGAGAACCTGGGTACCTGCTGGATCGGCGCCTTCCACGAGGACGAGGTCAAAAAACTGCTCCACATTCCCGACCGGATCCGCGTCGTCAGTCTCCTGCCCCTCGGCTACCCCCGGGACGGCGCCCTGCAGACCAAGAATCGCCTGCCCCTCGGCGCGATCGTCCGCCGCGAGGTGTGGCGCTGATCCTCGCCGCTGCCACCCCGCGCCTCCCATCCTGGCGAAGGCGGCGGCCGGCGGTTCGGTGCCGCGAATGAAAAAACCACGAGGAGCCGAACCCCTTTATTTTTTGCCATCCCTGTGGCAGAATCAGCGGCATTCCCAAGGGGCTTAAGGGCCATCTTCCACTTTTTCCGGAACCGCCCCCCTCCCTTCGGACAGGGTCTTCGTCACCCTCACCGCAGATTCTTGCCAAGGAGTTGTTCGATGAAAAACAATAAAGGGGGAGTCTCCACCCGGGCCGTCCATTCCGGGGAGATCCGCGACAACCGCTTCGGTTCCATCACCACCCCCATCGTGCAGAGTTCCACCTTCATCTTTCAGGGGATCGAGGAGGTTCGCAAACTGGCTCAGGGGGTTGTCGGCCGCTTCGAATACGGCCGCTACGGCAATCCCACCCAGTTCGCCGCCGAAGCGAAACTGGCCGCCCTGGAAGAAACCGAGGATGCGGTCCTCTTCTCCTCCGGGATGAGCGCCATCACCACCACGCTCTTCTCCCTGCTTTTCACCGGCGACCACATCATCATCACCGACGACGCATACCGGCGGACCCTGCAATTCTGCAAAAAATGCCTGATCCGTTTCGGCATCGACTGCACCATTGTCAAGATGTGCGACTATGACGCCATCGCCAAGGCGATCCGTCCCACCACGCGGATCTTCTTCTCCGAATCGCCGACCAACCCCTATCTCAACATCATGGACCTGGAACGACTGATGGGCATCTTCCGGGGCCGGAACATCCTGGTCATCTCCGACAGCACCTTCGCCACCCCCTACAATCAGAAACCGCTGGAATTCGGCGTTGACCTGGTCATTCACAGCGCCACCAAATACCTGGGAGGGCACAACGACCTGCTGAGCGGCGTGGTCCTGGGGCGCAAGGAACTGACCAACCCGATCCGCGAGTACCTTAAAACCACCGGCGGCGTCATCGATCCCCACTGCGCCTATCTCCTGCTGCGCGGTCTCAAGACCTTCGAGCTGCGCATGATCCGCCACAACGAAACCGGCCAGGCCGTCGCCGAATTTCTGGAAAGCCACCCCAAGGTCCACCGCGTCTACTACCCCGGCCTGGCCAGCCACCCCCATCACCAGGTCGCCAGACAACAGATGAAAGGCTTCGGCGGCGTCGTCACCTTCGAGGTCGATGACGACATCGACACCGCACTGGCCTTCATGAACCGCCTGAAAATCATCAATATCGGTCCCAGCCTGGGCGGTGTGGAATCGCTGATCACCCACCCCGCCAGTATCAGCTACTACGACCACAGCCGAGAGGAACGGCTGGCGCTGGGGATCACCGACGGTCTCATCCGCTTGGCCGTGGGCATCGAAAACTGCGAGGATCTCATCGCCGACATCGGGCAGGCCCTGGGCTGAAGGAAAGGCCGGCCTTCGCGGCACCGTCCGTGGGCCATCAGCACAAGGGCTTTAGCCGTTGTCAGCCAAAGAAACGGAAAGGACCGGCCGCCTTCGCCGGCGCATGGGATGGTTTTTTTTCATTGAACCAAGCCCGCCAAAGGTCTACCCTTTAAAAACTTCTCCGGTGGACAAATTTTTGCGAAAAAGGATCCAATGTGTCGATTAAAATGAAATCCGCCCAGGATATCCAGCGGATGCGCGAATCCGGGCTGCTGTTGTGGCAGACCCACCAGGTCGCCCGCGGCCTGGTCCGTCCCGGCGCCACGACCAAAGAGATCGACGGCGCGGTGGAGGACTTCATTCTGGCCAACCAGGCCCTGCCCCTTTTCAAAGGGGTGCCGGGAAAGGTGCCTTTTCCCGCCGCCACCTGCATCTCCGTCAACCAGGAAGTCGTTCACGGCATTCCCTCTGACCGGAAACTGGCGGAAGGGGACATCGTCAGCATCGACATCGGCATCAAGCTCAACGACTGGTGCACCGACGCGGCGGCGACCTATCCCGTCGGCGCCATCGACGAAGGCAAGGCCAGGCTCATCCAGGTCACCGAAGAATGTCTGCGGCGCGCCATCCATCTGCTCGGCGAAAAAACCCGCTGGCGGCATATCGCCCGGAAAATCCAGAAGTACGCCGAGGGAGAGGGTTTTTCGGTGATTGAGGAACTGGTCGGGCACGGCATCGGCCAGAGCATGTGGGAAAGCCCCCAGGTCCCCAATTACTACTCGGAATCCCTTCCCGATTTCCGTATCCGCCCGGGCCTGGTCATCGCCATCGAACCGATGATCAACATGGGCAAGCGGGATATCCGCCAGCTGGGGGACCACTGGACCATCGTCTCCAGGGACGGCAAACCGACCGCCCACTTCGAACATACCGTTGCCGTCACCGAACTGGGCGTCGAGGTGCTGACCCGCGGCCCCAACGGCGAAGGCTGGGCCCTGTAAAAGAGAATGGCCACCCCGAGGATGAAAAAAAATAATCCCGGGTCAAAATGAAAAAATCCGCCACTTTCCTCCATTGCATAAATACTACTATTTTGATATTATTTATAGTGTAAGCAGGGTGATTTGTTCCTGCGCACCACCGGAAGCAAGGAGGACGCCATGAAAAACCGCAACAAAGACATGGAAAAAGAGCGGAAAGACCTGACCGGAGAACTGTTGCGGGAACGGGATAAAAAGCGGGTGGATTTCACCGACTATCATCGCTTCGTCGATAGCGAGGGAAGCCGTTCCTGCTGTTACAATGATATCTGAGAGAATGGTTCCTTCTCTGACCAGACCGCAAAACCGGCGACGATTCCGAAACAGGTCGCCGGTTTTTTTTCTTTTTCCTTGACGGCCGGTTTTCCGCCATGCATTTATCCTGAAGGAGCAAGGCCGTCCGGTCACGGAACGGCTTTCATTTTGCACCGTTTCCGGCGTAAAATAGGCTACGTTGTTCCCTCCTTTTCAACATTTGACAGGAGCGGGAAAATTACCTAAAGTTCCGGGCGTTGCCGGAGCCCAACAAGAATCAGGAAAAGGAAAGAAACAGATGGAAAAAGGAACCTTTGAAACCAAGGTCGGACTGGCCGAGATGCTCAAAGGGGGCGTCATCATGGACGTCACCAATGCCGACCAGGCCAAAATCGCTGAAGATGCCGGCGCCGTCGCCGTCATGGCCCTGGAGCGCATTCCCGCCGACATCCGTCAGGCCGGCGGCGTGGCCCGCATGTCCGACCCGGCGATGATTCAGGAAATCCAGAAAGAGGTATCCATACCGGTGATGGCCAAATGCCGCATCGGTCATTTTGTGGAAGCCCAGATTCTCCAGGAACTGAAGATCGATTTCATCGATGAAAGCGAAGTTCTGACCCCCGCCGACGAGGTCAACCATATCGACAAGCATGCCTTCCGCGCCCCCTTCGTCTGCGGCTGCCGCAATCTCGGCGAAGCCCTGCGCCGCATCGGCGAAGGAGCGGCCATGATTCGCACCAAAGGAGAGCCGGGAACCGGCAACATCGTCGAGGCGGTTCGCCACATGCGCCAGGTGATGGGCGAAATCCGCCGCCTCAGCGCCCTCCCCGCCGATGAGCTGATGGCTTTTGCCAAGGAACTGGCCGCTCCCTACGAACTGGTCAGGAAAACCGCTGAACTCGGCAAGCTGCCAGTGCCCAACTTTGCCGCCGGCGGCGTCGCCACCCCGGCCGATGCCGCGCTGATGATGCAGCTCGGCGCCGAATCGGTGTTTGTCGGTTCGGGTATTTTCCGCTCCCAGGATCCGGCGCGGCGGGCCAAGGCGATTGTCCAGGCGGTGACCCATTACAACGATCCCCGTGTCCTTCTGGAAGTCTCCATCGGCCTCGGCGAGGCCATGGCCGGTCTCGAAATCAAGGACATTCCCCAGGAAGCCCAGATGCAGTATCGCGGTTGGTAGTGATGGCCACACGCATCGGTATCCTCGCCCTGCAGGGGGACTTCGCCCGCCATGCCGCGGTGTTACGCCGACTCGGCGCCGAAGCCGTGGAGATCCGCGACAGCGGACAGTTGGATGACTGCCGGGGGCTGATTCTCCCCGGCGGGGAATCGACCACCCTGGCCAAACTTATGAACCGGTACCGGTTCTATGAACCGCTGCGGGAGTTCGCCCGCCGGCGCCCGGTAATGGGCACCTGTGCCGGCGCCATTCTGGCCGCCGGCAGGATCGACGATCCGCGGGTCGAACCGCTGGCGCTGATCGACATCGCCGTGCGCCGCAACGCCTATGGGCGGCAGGTCGATTCCTTCATCACCGAGGTGGCCGCCCCCTGCCTGGGAGAACCTCCGGCTTTTCGCGCCATCTTCATCCGCGCCCCGAAAATCGTCGCCTGCGGTCCGCAAACGGAAACCCTGATCACCTTTGAGGATGAACCGATCATGGTACGCCAGGGCCCCGTCCTGGTCCTGACTTTCCATCCCGAACTGACGTCCGATTCCCGTATCCATCGGCTTTTTCTGAACATGGTGGAGAATCAGGCCTAGTCCTTTAGGGGCATGAACCGGCCCATCTCGACCCGAAGAACTGCCGCCACGGCACGGCGCAGAAAATCGGCGGAGAGGTCCCCGCCGTGGGGAGCCGCTCATTGCCGCCGACAAGAGACCAGCAAAGACGGCCCCAGGAGGGTTGGCCCAAGGATTGCTTATTTGCTTTTCGTGCCTCTTCACGATCGCCGGCCAGCCGATTTCAGCGTCAACACCAGTCATCATTCAGCCATGAAAACGTTTCAATCCCTATCGGCCCCAGGGCCATCCCCCCCCGCTTCAGGCCTTGCCGGGAAGCGTTTCCCGAAAAACCCGGCGGCGGAAAGGTCGGCGCCGTCTGCCCAGGACGAAAAACCCCTCGAACCGTCCCGGGAAAGACGCCGCTTCAAAAGGATCTTTTTCTCCGAAAAAGACAACGTCATCGCCTTGTTCTCCTTTTTGGGAAACAACGACCTGCTCATTGAAACGGCCGTGCTCGATTTGTGCGAAACCGGCATTCGTTTGATGGCCGCAAAGGATGGCCGCACCGGCCTCCGCGCCGGCGATATCTTGCTGCTCCGGGAAATCATCGGGGCTCCCCCGTTGTCATTCCTCCGCAACATCAGAACGCAGATCCGCTGGGTGCTGAATCATCAGTTTCTGACGCATATCGGATTTGGTTGCGAATTCCTCGACATGGCGCCCGATGGGCAGGAACAGCTCGACGAGGCCCTGATAAACCTGCGGATGGGGTCGGAAAATCCATCCTGACCGGATGCGCCCCGGGGATTTTGCCGGCGGCGGGCGGACCTCCTGCCGGGGGCGGAACCCCTCCCGAAAATTTTTCAGTGACAAATCTTCACGGAATATGCTTGAATAGCAAGATTTGATATAATTTCAGCGGTTTCAAGTGCAAAAGGGAGCTTGTCCATGTATACCTGTTCCGATCTACGCAAAGGCCTCAAGCTGATGATCGACGGCGAACCCTATGTCATCATCCAGTACGATTTCACCAAGCCCGGCAAAGGGCAGGCGCTTTACAAGTGCAAGATGCGCAACATGATCACCGGCAACATGTACGACCGCACCTATCGCTCCGGTGAAACCTTCGATCCCGCCGATCTGGAAGACCGCTCCATGCAGTTCCTCTACAAGGATGAGAACGGCTATGTTTTCATGGATCAGAAGACCTATGAACAGGTCACCCTCTCCGAGGACACCCTGGGCGATGACCGTTTCTTCCTCATCGACAACATGGAGGTGAAGATCCTCACTTTCAACAGCCAGGGAATCGGCATCACCCTCCCCAACTTCGTCAATCTGCGGGTCATCCAGGCCGATCCCTGGGTCAAGGGGGACACCGCCGCCGGCAACAACAAACCGGCCACCGTCGAATCGGGCTACGCCCTCCAGGTCCCCTCCTTCGTGGAAGAAGGAGAGCTCATCCAGATCGACACCCGCACCGGCGAATATGTCACCCGCGTCAAGGAGTAACGGTTCCCCGGAACCGAACTGGGCTCTGGCCCGGAAACAGCCGACCCTGCGGGAACGCGCCCGGATCATGCAAAGGATCCGGGCTTTTTTCGTGGATCAGGGGTTTCTCGAGGTGGAAACCCCGCAGCGCATTCCGGCCAACGCCCCGGAAACCCACATCGTTCCCGTACCTTCAGGGGACTGGTGCCTCCACGCCTCCCCGGAGGTGTGCATGAAACGGCTGCTGGCGGCGGGCTTCGACAAGCTCTTTCAGATCTGCCACTGCTGGCGGGGGGAGGAACGGGGGAAGCGCCACCTTCCCGAGTTCACCCTGCTGGAATGGTACGAGGCCGGCGCCGACTACCGCACCCAGATGAGCGACTGCGAAAAGCTGCTGTGCCATCTGGTTCCCGGAAAAATCGTCGTCTATCAGGGACGAAAAATCGACCTTGCGCCGCCCTGGGAGCGGATCGGGGTGGCGGAGGCCTTTCGCCGCTTCGCTTCCTGTTCCCTGGCCGAAGCCCTGGCCGCAGACCGTTTCGACGAAGCGATGGCGCTGGAGATCGAGCCCCATCTCGGCCGGGACAAACCAGCCTTTCTCTGCGACTATCCCATCGCCAAGGGCGCCCTCGCCCGCAGCAAGCCGGCGGATCCTGGTCTCGTCGAGCGCTTCGAGCTCTATCTGCTGGGGATGGAAGTGGCCAACGGTTTTTCGGAGCTGATCGACGCCGAAGAACAGCGGCGCCGCTTCGCCCAGGAGGAAGCGGCCCGCCGGGCCATGGGACAAACCCCTTACCCGCTGCCGGAGAGGTTCCTGGCCGAACTTCCGGCCATGCCGGAAAGCGCCGGAATCGCCCTGGGCGTGGACCGCCTGATCATGCTGCTGACCGACCGGGCCTGCATCGACGAGGTCGTCGCCTTCCCCCCGGAGATGCTGTGACACCAAAGGAAAAACCGTAACGGAAGCGAAGATTGTCTTTTTGAATCCAGATTTTGCCGTCAACCCTTTAACCCTGTCGATAGAAGAAGCCATCGATGCGCGCCACCCTGCTGACCATTTTCCTTCTTTGCTGCAGCAACATCTTCATGACCTTCGCCTGGTACGGGCATTTGAAAAGCCTGCCTCACCGCAGCTGGCTGCTGGCCGCCCTGGTGAGCTGGGGGATCGCCCTGTTCGAATACCTGCTGCAGGTGCCGGCCAACCGCATCGGCCATCAGGCGATGACCGTCGGCCAGCTCAAGGTTCTGCAGGAGGTGATCACCCTGTCGGTCTTCGCCCCCTTCTCCGTCTATTTCCTGCGGGAAAAGCTCACCCTCGACTATCTGTGGGCGGGCTTCTGTCTGCTGGGCGCGGTCTTCTTTCTCTTCCGTACCAAGCTGTTCGGCGGATGAGAGGATGTTTTTCGGCGCTTTTTCCCCTGGTGTCCATTCCGACAGAAAAACGGGTGCAGAGTTTGCATGCTGCCGATGAGAGCTAAGAATTCGCCTCAATAACCTTAAAAGGATACGGCCATGGGCACCGACAATCTGTTTTTCCTTGAGAATATCGAATGGTTCGACCACAGCGGCAAGGAACTGGTCCACCGCATTCCGGAAACCGGTTCCGGCGAGATCAAGTGGGGAGCGCAGCTGACGGTGCGGGAAAGCCAGGTCGGCGTGCTCTTCTACAAAGGCCGGGCCTGCGACGCCTTCCCCGCCGGACGTCACACCCTGCGCACCGGCAACATACCCATTCTCAACAAGATCCTTTCCATTCCCTGGGGAATGAACAGCCCCCTGCGGGCCGAAGTGATCTTCGTCAACCTCAAGACCTTTTTCAATCTGCGCTGGGGAACCCAGGAGCCGGTCGCCTTCAAGGACAGGGAACTCGGTCTGGTGCGGCTGCGCGCCCATGGCGTTTTCAACATCCACGTCACCCAGCCGGTGCTCTTCATCAACAGTCTTGTCGGCACCGCCGGCAGCTTCACCACGGAGGATATCGAGGAGTACCTGCGCAAGGTGATCGTCTCCCGCTTCAACGACCATCTGGGAGAGAACCTGGGCACCCTCTTCGACCTGCCGGGGACCTATGACTCCCTCTCCGCCGGCCTCCGCCACAGGTTGCAAAACGATTTCAGCCATTTCGGCCTCGGGCTCATCGATCTCTTCATCACCTCGATCACGCCGCCTGCCGATGTCCAGCAGGCGATAGACGACCGCAGCCGCCTCAACGCCGTCGGCAACCTCGACCAGCTTCTCAAGATGAAAGCGGCCATGGCCATGGAAAAGGCCGCCCAAAGCGGCGGCGAAGCGGGCAGCGGCCTCGGCCTGGGGATGGGCTTCATGCTGCCGGCCATGTTCGCCCAGGGGCTGGCGGCACAAAACGGCGGGCCGCTTCCGTCATCGATTTCCCGGAACACGGAAACCCTGTGCCCCGACTGCCGCATCGCGGTCCCCATCGACGCCAAATTCTGTCCCTTCTGCGGACATCAGCAGGTCATCTTCGACCAGTGCCGGAGCTGCGGCAAAAACCTTCCGCCCAACGCCAGCTTCTGTCCCCGCTGCGGACACCCCGCCGCCGAGAAACCGCAGGCCCGCGTCTGCACCCGCTGCGGCGCCGAAAATCTCGCCGATTCGGTGTTCTGCAACCAGTGCGGTGAAAAACTTAGCTGATGGATCTCCGCTTTCAACACCGCTGCTCCCAGTGCGGCGCCGATTTTTTCCTGGGAGAAGCAGAGCGCCTCCTCCACTGCCGCTACTGTGGGGTCAAAAGTTACCTGACCGCCGCCGTTCCGTTCCACTTCGTCCTCCCCCATCAGGCTCCCGCCGACCAAGAGATGATCTTCGTCCCCTACTGGCGGTTCAAGGGAAACGTCTTCACCTGTCAGGCAAGCCGGGTCGATTTTCGTTTTGTCGACATCACCCAGAATGCCGCCCCCGGCATTGGCGTTCCCGAATCCCTTGGCTTCCGCGCCCAGGCCATGACATTGAAGCTTCTCGATCCGCAGACAGAGGGGGTCTTTCTCAACCCGGTCCTCGATCTGGCCGACATCCTCGCCAAAGTGGCCAAACTGGACCCGCAACCCGCACGGGAGACCGTTTATCACCGCGCCTGCATCGGCGAAAGGACGAGTCTCGTCTATCTGCCCCTCTACCGGCAACGGAACCAACTGGTCGACGGGATCACCCACCGCCCCTTGCGCTCACTGGAGGAGGAAGAGAATATCGGCCCGCAGCTCTCGGCTCCGCCGTCCTCCTGGAAGCTGAAAACCCTGCCCACCCTGTGCCCCGTCTGCGGCTGGCATCTGGAAGGAGAAAAGGACAGCGTGGCTCTGATCTGCCGCAATTGCGAGCGGGCCTTCGGGACCGCTTCCGGGGAGTTCGTCCCGCTCCGTCATGCCGTCGTCGCCGCCGGCGGAGGGGAAGCTATCCACCTCCCCTTCTGGAAGCTCACCGTCACTTGCTCGAATCCCCTCATCGCCAGTTTCGCCGATTTCATCCGCGTCACCCGCCAGCCCCGCATCCCGCCCGCCGAATGGGAACAGCGGCCGATGAGTGTCTGGTGTCCGGCCTTCCGGATTCGCCCCAAGGTTTTTCTCCAGCTGCTGCGGGCGGCCACCATGGCCCAGCCCCCCGCCGCCGGCGACGCGCCCTTCGGCCTGCACCCGCTGTTCCCGGTGACCCTTCCAGGCAGCGAAGCGGCCCAGACCCTCAAACTGGTCCTGGCCGGCCTGACGATGAAAAAAAGCGACCTTTTCCCCCTCCTTCCCGCCACCCGCTTCGAGGTGCTCGACACCAGCCTGGTCTACCTTCCCTTCCGCGACAACGGTCGGGAACTGGTTCAATCCTGCGTGCCGATCAGCATCGACAAGAATGCTCTTGATTTCGGCCGGAAACTGTGACCGGCCCCTGAAAAACGCCGGTTCGGTCTTTCGTCACCGGTATTGAGGACGGGTCATTCGATGTCGGGATAGACAACTTCTTCCCCGCAGGGACTGCGCAGGACCACCTGGTTTCCGCGCAGAGCGCCGTATTCGGGCAGGAGAGGGATTTTCCCTTTGCCGCCGGGGAGATCCACCACAAAGGTGGGGATGGCGAGACCGGAAAGGGTGCCGCGGAGTTCCGCCATGATCCGCAAACCGCAGGAAAGGGGGGTGCGGAAATGGCCGGCGCCGCGGGTCAAATCCATTTGGTGCAGATAATAGGGACGCGCCCGGATCTTCAGCAAGCGCAGGAAAAGATCCCTCAGTACCGGCGTGGCGTCGTTGACCCCGCGCAGCAGTACGGTCTGGTTGCCCAGGGGAATGCCGGCGCCGGCCAGCCGTGCGCAAGCCTCGGCGGCCTCCGGGGTCACCTCCCGGGGGTGGTTGAAATGGGTGTTGATGAAGAGCGGGTGAAAGGAGGAAAGCATCCGGCAGAGGCCCTCGGTGATCCGTTCCGGCAGGGTGACGGGGATGCGGGTGCCGATGCGGATCACCTCCACGTGGGGGATGCGCCGCAGCCGCTGCAGGATCTCCCGCAGCACCATGTCGGACATGATCAGGGGATCGCCGCCCGAAAGGAGCACATCGCGGACCGCGGGGGTTGCGGCGATATAGTCGATGCCGGCAAGAACTTCGCTGAAAGAGACCTGCGCCCGGCCCACCCGGCGCTTGCGGGTGCAGAATCGGCAGTAGGAGGCGCAAGCTCCGGAAACCAAAAAGAGCACCCGGTCGGGATAGCGATGGACGATCCCCGGCGCCGGAGAGAGCTCGTCCTCGTTGAGGGGATCGACGGGCAGACCGTCCTCAGCCAATTCCGCGGGATCGGGGATCACCTGCTTCCATAAGGGGTCAAGAGGACCCTGTAAAAGACGGAAATAGTGCGGAGTGACGCGAAACGGGTAGATTTCGGCCACGCGCTCCAGGGGGGCGGCGTCGACGCCGAAGCGAAGGGCCGCCTGGCGCGGAGAAACGAGACTTTCTTTGAGCTGTTGCTGCCAGAGTTCCACAACTTTATCCTTGCCCACAGATCATTGCGAGAGGGGATTGTCTCCCCGCAGCCGCCAGATCAGAAAGATCGCCGCCATCAAACCGAGATCCCGCAGCAGGGCTTCCACGAGGCTCGAGCTCCCGCCGTCCCCCGGGCCGAAACAGCCGCAACCGATGTCGAGCCCCCGGAGCAGGGCGGAAACGAGAGCGACGATGAAAACCAGATTCAAGCCGCCCACCACCAGGGCCGCGGCACGCACCCGGCGGTTGAACAGCAGCAGGGTTCCGGCCATCAATTCAACCATGGGCAGAACGGCGGCGGCAAGATAGTTGAAAAAGTAGGGAAGCATGCGGTAGTTGGCGATTTCCCCGGCAAAGGCGCCGACATCGGCCCCCTTCACCGCGCCGGCGAAGAAAAAGACCCCGCCTGCCAGCAATCGGCACAGATGGTAAACCAGCGTGCCCAGAAAGCCTTTTTTCATGGCCCGTCCCCCCGGCCCAAGGGCAGACCCTGGTCGCGCCACTCGGGGAATCCCCCTTCGTAGACCAGCACCTCCCCATAACCGGCTGCGATCAGGCGGGCACCCAACTCATGGGAGTCCCGGCAACCGTAACCGCTGCAGTAGACGATCACCGGCACGGTGACAGGAAACCGCTTGCGGAAGGCGGCCACCTCTTCGCCAGCTTTGGCCAGAGGCAGGGAAACAGCACCGCGGATATGCTCCTCACGATAGAGCTCCCGGGGCCTGGCGTCCACCAGAACGGCCCCCCGGGCCGCCATCGCCCCAACTTCCTCGACAGCGACGGGGACCAAAAACACTTCCCCTGGATGCCGCTCCTCCATCGGCAGGACGGCCTGGGAAAAGGACTGCCCGGAAACCACCTTCCACAGCAAGGGATGATGCAGCAGAACGCCGAAAAATGCCCCGACCAGACAAATGGCCAAAGCTTCCAGAAAAAGATGAACGAAATCGGCAAAAAGGAAGCGGCTGGAAAAGGATGGGCCGGGACTCAAAATGCTTCTCCTTGACAAAGCGGCAATGATTAACGGTGCAGGTTAGCAGACCCGGCTCGTTTTGCCAACGCCGAGCCGCTGCCCAAAATCTCCATATAGTTGAATTTACCACGGATTGCTGTTAGATTGTGGGAAAGCTATTTCTGTGAACGAGGGAATATTCCTTGTCCGGGTGAAGCGGTGGGGATCTTCCCCGCAGCCGTGCCCTATGGACCGTCGAATCGACGGTTTTTCAAACAACTTTTTGGACCATTCTTTTTTAATCGGGGGGAGCCCATGAAAAAAAATATCGGATTCTTTGGCCTCGGCACCATGGGGCGTCCCATGGCCGTCAATCTCGCCAAGGGAGGATACAACGTCTGCGCCTACGACATCAACCCGGAGGCGGTAAAGGATCTCGACAAGACCGGGATCACCATCGCCCAGAGCCCCGCCGAAGCAGCCGGCGGCCAGGACTTGGTGATCATCATTCTTCCCGAAAAGGACGAGATGAATGTGGTGCTGCCCGGTTCCAAGGGCCTGCTGGAGAACATCGACCCGGGGACCCTGCTGGTCGATATGGGCTCCCATTCCCTGGACGCCACCCTCGAGTTGGCCAAAGAAGCCGAAAAACGCAAACTCATGTTCCTCGATGCGCCGGTCTGGGGCTCCCGCGACCGGGCGGTCAGTGGGCTGTTGACCATCCTGGTGGGAGGACCCCTCGATTATGTCAGCCTCTGCCGCGAGACCCTGTCCCATCTCGGACTGCACATCATTCATGTCGGCAAGGTGGGCGACGGCACCCGCATGAAGTTCGTCGTCGACATGCTTCAGGCCCAGCTGATCGAGGCGTTGGCCGAGGGTTTCGTGCTCGGCGAGAAACTCGGTTTCAAGATCGACCAGATCCTCGAGGTGCTGGAAACGGGCGGCGTCGCCTCCCCCCTCTTCCATTCCAAGGGCCATTCCATCGCCCGCAACGACTATCGCCGCAACCAGGCCTTGAAATACATCTACGGCAGCCTCCTCTACGTCAACCAGATCATGGAGAAAAAGGACCTGCGCCTTCCCGCCGTGGAGACGGTCACCCGCATCTACGAAGAAGCCGTCAAGAGCGGTTTCGGCGAGGAGGATTTCAGTGCCGTCGCCAAGGTGCTGAGACAGTAAGTCCCTTAGGCGAAGCCAACGGCCCGGTGCGCTCTGCAAAGCCACCGGGCTTTTTTATTGCGCAAAAAACGGGAATTGGCCGTTGGTGGCCGGCCTTTGTCTTCAACCAGGATTCTTACCGGTTGCCGGTCTCCGCTGAAGGGTCGCTTTTTTACATCTGGAGACGGACCTTCTCCGGCGACAGTCGCGATTCCAGGCGGCGGGCGTAGAGACTCATGGAGTAACAGCAGACGAAATAGAGAAAGGCGACGGTGGTGTAGATTTCGAAAGGATGAACCATCAGGCGGTTGTTGAGACCCTGGGCAACGAAGGTCAGCTCCAGAACGCCGATGACGAAGGCGAGGGAGGTGTCCTTGAAGATGGCGATGAACTGGCCGACGATAGCCGGGATCATCTGCTTCAGGGCCTGGGGCAGGATGATATAACGCATGGTCTGGAAATAGTTGAGGCCGGTGCTCATCGCCGCCTCACTCTGACCCGGCGGAATGTTCTGAATACCGCCGCGGACGATCTCCGCCAGATAAGCACCGGTGAAAAGGGTCAAGGCGATGGTGGCGCTCCAGAAGACGTCGAGATAGGTCTTGATGAAGATCGGCAGGAAGAAATAGACCCAGAAGATCACCATGATCAAGGGATTGCCGCGGATGATCTCGATATAGAGAGTGCAGGGGATGCACAGCATGCGGTTATTGGCCATCCGCCCCAGTCCCACCACCAGGCCGATGCCGAAACTGACGCTGATGGCGATCAGCGCCATCAGCAGGGAGAAACTCAAGCCCCCCAGCCCCCAGAGAATCTCGTTGGGGTTGTCGCTGCTGGGAAAACGCCAGATCAGCAGGGTGGACAGATTCGTCCAGACCACCGACCACTTGAGACCGGCCAGGCCAATGGCCGCCTCCACCAGCCCGTAGAGAAGAACGGCCACGAAGGCGCCCCGGAACAGCCAGCCCGCGCTGATGCGCAGCCCTTTCATCAGCCGGTGGACCAGGGCCTGAAAGGGCGTGTAGTGCAGGGAGCGGTGCCGCTGCCCGGCCAGAAGCAGATGGACAGGATGGGCCAGGGCCGCCCAGATCTTCTCGAAGGGATAGAAGAAAACGTCGCTGATCCGGTAGGCGAGGCCGCGCTGCCGGGGCGGGACCAACTGCAGCCGCAGGTTGATCATGTTGAGGATGGCGGAAATGGTCAACGACAATCCCAGGTAGAGGATGGTCGCGGCGGTGGTCGCCTCGAACCCGCGGAAGGTAAGGGATTCGATCTGTTGCGACTGCCAGCAGAGTTCGGCGACGCCGACCACCATGGCCAGGGACGAGTTCTTCATGTTGTTGAGGAATTCACTGCCCAGGGGTGGAATGATGGCGCGGAAGGCCAGCGGCAGGATGACGGTCCGCAACGCCTGGAAATAGGACAGCCCCGAGGAATAGGCCGCCTCCAGAAGCCCCTTGGGAATGGATTGGAGCCCGGCCCGGATCACCTCGGCCATGAACGAGGCAGTGTAGATGGAAAGACCTATGGTGGCGCTCCACAACTCGAAATTTTGTTCGAAGAGCATCTCCCGCAGATCGGCCGGCAAACCCATGGGCAGGGCGAAGTACCAGAAAAAAAGCTGGATCAGCAGGGGGGTGTTGCGGAAAAATTCGACGTAGCAGGTGGAAAACCAGTAGAAAGGCTTGAAATGGGAGATCCTGCCGAGCCCGAAGAAGGTGCCCAAGGCGAGGGCGATGCCGGAACTGATGAGGGAGATCCAGATGGTGAGCTTGAGGCCCGCGATCAGGTTGTGGCCCAGGTTGATGCCGTAGGTTTTGTTGACTTCGTAGAGGACCGTCCAATCGAAATCGTAGCCGAAATCGAAGACCCAGCCCCAGTAATAAACCGCCAGGCCGATGAGAACCAGCAGACCGGCATACTGGAAAGCGGTATTTTCAAACCATCTCCGCAACATATAAAGGCAACGGCTTCCGCGAATCACAAAGGGAAAACGAACGAGCCCCGCAAGGGGGCTCGCTCGTCTCAACAAAAATTAAAGGATCAGGGCCACATTTCGATCTTTTCGGTCAGCGGGAAGTAATAGGGGGTGTCCGGACCATACCACTTGTCATAGATCTTTTTGTAGGTGCCGTCGGCCCACATATCCTGGATGGCGAAGTTTACCTCATCGCGCCATTTGGAATCATCCTCGGGCAGACCGATGCCGTAGGGCTCGTTGCTAAAGAAATCGCCCACCAGCTCGAACTCGCCGGGAACCTGGGCGGCATAGCCGAGGAGGATGGTGCTGTCGGTGGACCAGCCGGCAACCCGCCCCATGCGCAGGGCCTGGAAGCATTCCGATTCCTTCTGAAAGGAGATGACATTGGTCTCGTATTTGGGATCACCCAGCTCTTTGAGCAGGTTCTTGACGTTGATCTCGCTGGTCGTTCCCTGCATGGTGGCGATCTTCTGGCCGACAAAATCCTTGTGCTCCTTGAATTTTCCTTTCGGGGCGAGGATCTTCTGGCCGTCAAAGAAATAGGTGATGGAGAAATCGATGGAGCGGTCACGCTCCCGCTTGTGAGTCATGTTGGCCACCGACATGTCGATGCGCCCCTGCTGCACGAAGGCGATCCGCGTTTTGTTGCTCACCGCCACCCGCTCCAGCTTGCAGCCCATGCGCCGGGCGATCTCCTCGGCGATATCCACGTCCATGCCGACCCATTCCTTCTTCTCGTTGTAATAGGCTCCCGGTATGGAGTCGGTCATGATCCCGGCGCGGATCACCTTGGTCTTCATCACCCGGTCAAAGGTCGGTCCCGCCAGAGCGGTCTGGGCCCAGACCAGAACGAGAGCGACCGCCGCCATTTGCCATTTCCAGCTTCGCATATCCCTACCTCCTCAAAAAAGATGAAAACAAGAGGTCCGGGGACCTGTTCCCCGGAGCCGCCGATGGTTTGTCAATGAGACAGTATCTTGCTCAAAAACGCCTGCGTCCTTTCGTTCTGCGGCGCCGTAAAAAACCTCTCCGGGGTGTTTTCCTCGATCAGCCGTCCCATATCCATAAAGATGACCCGGTCAGCCACCTCGCGGGCAAAGCCCATCTCGTGGGTGACGCAGACCATGGTCATGCCTTCCCGGGCGAGGTTCTTCATGACGTCGAGCACTTCGTTGATCATCTCCGGGTCCAGGGCCGAGGTCGGCTCGTCGAAAAGCATGATCTTGGGGCGCATCGCCAACCCGCGGGCGATGGCCACCCGCTGCTGCTGGCCACCGGAGAGCTGGGCCGGATAGGCGTCGGCCTTGTCGGGAATGTTGACCTTGGCAAGCAGGTCACGGGCCAGGATCTCGGCCTCCTTGGCGCTCATCTTGCGGACCAGGCAGGGAGCCAGGGTGATATTTTCCAGCACCGTCATGTGGGGATAGAGATTGAACTGCTGGAAAACGAAACCGACCTCGGCCCGCAATTGGGTCAGGTTGGTCTTGGGGTCGTCGAGATCGGCGCCGTCGACGACGATCCGTCCTTTCTGGATAGGCTCGAGACGGTTGATGACACGAATCAGGGTGCTTTTCCCCGACCCGCTGGGGCCGCAGATAACCACCACTTCTCCGGAACGGATGTGGAGATTGATGTCGTTGAGGACATGCAGAGAGGCAAACCATTTATTGACGTTTTCAAAGAAGATCACGACTTGCTCCGTTTTTCAGACAAAAACGCACGGGCAATTGTCTAAGCGGACATCTTTGCGGCGGGCAGACGAGCCTTTTTATAGCAAAGAATTTGCCACAAAAACAATGGAATACCTGTTGCTGAGAAATTTTTAAATTGAGTGGGAAGATTGGCCATTATCATCGGCCCAAGCTGTCTCCTTTTGCGGCCTTTTATCTTCC
>JAAYDE010000082.1 GCA_012729375.1 Deltaproteobacteria bacterium
ACGCCAAGGACCACTACACCTTCAACCATTCCGAAAAAGTTTCCCAGTATGCCGCGCAGCTGGCCGAGGAAATCGGGCTGGACCGCGAGCACGTCGAAATCGTGCGCCAGGCGGGTCTGCTGCACGATATCGGCAAAATCGGGATTCCGGAGCATATCCTTGGGAAACCGGGCAAGCTGACGGACGAGGAGCACCAGGTCATGAAACGGCACGTGGAAAGCTCCATCGCCATGATCAAGTACCTGCCCAGCCTGGATTACGTCATCCCCACCGCCATCGGTCACCACGAGCGCTGGGATGGCAAGGGATACCCGCGGGGCCTGGCCGGGGAGGAAATCCCCGTCGGGGCGCGCTGCCTGTGCATCGCCGATTCCTTTGACGCGATGACCACCGAGCGCTCCTACAAGCCCGCCTTGCCGGTGGAGAAAGCCCTGGACGAAATCCGCCGCAACCTGGGCACGCAGTTCGACCCCAAAATCGGCCTGGTGTTTATCAAGATGGTGGAAGAGGGCCGGCTCAGGAAGGTCGTCCTCAGCCGCTGAGCTGCATGGCTGTCCTGTACAATTCCTCATCAGTTCAGCGCCCAGTCAGGGTGCCGGAAATTGTCGCAGTTTTTTCGACAGTCTTCTGATACAAGCCAAGGGAGTCATCCTGCGGCCTTTTTCATTTCTATATGGATTCCTTCTATAATAAATGCGGCAATGCGCGGAGGCGGTGGTATTCGCTCCATTCCTGGGCTTGCACTGTTCAGGCAATGCTCTCAATCGTCCTTCTCCGGCGCGCATGGCTTTGAACGAAGCTTTTTATCCCTATATGAGTTCCTTCTATAAATAGGACAAGAACCAATGCGCAAGGAAGGAGGCACTCTCTCCGTAACTGCACTCGCGCCGTTCATGCAGCACTCTCAATTGCCCTTCTCCAGATTGCATCGCTTTGACCGGCGGCTCCAATGACATAACCGTCCTACCCGTCAAGCCCATTGCTCATGGCGCCTGGCCTTTTGCGCCTGCGGAGTAAAAGGTTTACCCCAGCATAAGATTCATGTTTCGGCTTGCGAATAATAAAGAATCGTACAGGTTCATTGGTTGCGTTGGCCGCATCTGTCGGTTTGGCAGGCTTTCCCCGAAGGGGCGTATATCAAGTCAAGAATGAAACAGCACCGACGTTAGGGGTGTCTGTCTGATTCTACACTCAATCGGAAACGCTTTGATGGGATGGCTTTTTTTCGTCTTCGCGTGGTCACCTTCACCCGGCGCAGACCCCGGCTTCGCCCCGTTCTTTCGGCTGAGCGGAACCATCAACAATTCCCATCCCCTCCGTACGTTGCTCATTCGATTAGCAAGAGGAGTCCGGCTGGCTTTCTGCGCCGGACGCCGATTGGCTGTTTTGCCCTCTTTTCTTGAAAAAAATGACCGTATTGTCCGCGGTTGTTCCCGGTAACGTTTTCAATAAAATAGCAACGTTTTTATGGTTTATCAGAAAATATTCTGAGAAGATGTATGAATAGGGAGGATAGATGCGAGAAAATAGCATCTGGGCAGAAAATATTTTTTATTTTACTGTTTACAAACCCGTTTGGGTCGGGTATACTCACTCTGCAACCGGGAAAGAAACCGAAAACGTTCCCGGAAGAAAGCAAGAACAAACGGCAGACGCCGGAAGAAGTTTGGAAGGAAGAAACCATGAAAAAGAACCTCGCCGCCCTGGTC
>JAAYDE010000083.1 GCA_012729375.1 Deltaproteobacteria bacterium
AAATTTCCTTGACCAATATTTCCAAAACCTTTAATCCCGGCCTGTTCAAGAAGAAGGTTCAGGCGGTCCGGGATCTGTCTCTGGAGGTGGCCCCGGGGGAGGTTTACGGTCTGATCGGCCCCAACGGAGCGGGCAAGAGCACCACCATCCGCGTGCTGCTTGGGCTGATTCGTCCCGACACCGGTGACATCCGGTTCCGCGGCGAACCGCTGCGCCATGGGGATTTCCACAAGGAGATCGGTTATCTGCCGGAAAACCCCTATCTCTACGATTATCTTACCCTGGAGGAACTCCTTCAGTTTTGCGGTCGGGTGTCCGGGGTCGCCGGTGAGGAGCGCCGGAAGCGCATCGACGCCTTGGCGGAGAAACTGCAGCTGACCGAGGCCCTGCGACGGCCTTTGCGCACCTATTCCAAGGGGATGCTGCAGCGGGCCGGGGTCTGCTTCGCCCTGCTCCACGATCCCGCCATCGTCATCCTCGACGAGCCGATGTCGGGCCTCGACCCTCTGGGGCGCAAGCTGGTCTTCGACATCGTCCTCGAGCTCAAAGAGCAGGGCAAGACGATCTTCTTCTGCTCCCACATCCTCAGCGACGTGGAACGGCTCTGCGACCGCATGGGGGTGCTGGTCAAGGGGAGGCTGGCGCGAACCTTCACGCGGGCCGATTTCGCCGCGGAGATCGGCGGCGAGCTGCACCTGCTTCTGGCGCCGGTGGTTGACAAACTGCTGCCGGAACTGGAAAAGATCGCGGGCCGGCTGGTTGCCGTTCCCGAAGGGCTGCTGCTGTCGATCGCCCCGGCGCGGCTGACGGAGACCGCCGCTGTCCTGGGGCGGCTCGGGGTGACGATTCAGGGCACCCGCGGCGAGCGGGTTTCCCTGGAAGAACTGTTCATCGACACGGTGGAAGGAGGGGAGTCATGAAGCGCGTCCTGGCCCTGGCGGTCATCACCTACAAGGAGGGGATCCGCAACCGCTCCCTTTTCGGCATCCTCGCCTTCGCCCTTTTCCTCCTCGGCCTCAACATCGCCGTGGCCGGCTTCTTCATGCGCGAGATCGGCAAGGTGACGGTGGACATGAACCTCAGCGCCCTGACCTTTTCCGGGCTGCTGCTGGTCTTTTTCGTCGCCCTGCATCTGATGGCCAAGGATATCGACAAGAAGACCATCCAGCTCGTTTTCTCCAAACCCCTGTCCCGGGGGGAATACATCGTCGGCAAGTATCTGGGGATACTCTCCTTCGTCGTCGTCTCCCTGCTGGTGCTGGCCGTTTTTTCCGTGGCCACCGTCTTTCTGGTGCATTCCCTTTACGCCAACTATTTCGACGGCTTTTCCTGGCCGATCTTCTTCACCGCCGGCTTTTTCATCCTCGTCCAGCTGGCGGTCCTGAGCGCCATCCTCATCCTCTTCAGCACGGTGACCACGAGCTCCTTCGCCAGCCTCATCTTCACCGTCTGCGCCTACCTGGCCGGCGTCACCATCGAGGATGTCGTCTTCTACATCAAATCCGGCTTCCGCACCGAAGAGATCCCGGCGGCGGTCAAGCAGACCCTGGATGTGGTCGCCCACGTCCTGCCCAATTTCGCCATGTGGGATTTCAAGCTGGAGGCCGCCCACGGACTGATGATCGCCCCGCAGCGGATCGGCCTGGGGCTCGGCTACGCCGCCGTCTACATCGTCGTCGTCCTGGCCCTGGCCTGCCTTTGCTTCCAGCGCCGGGAGTTCAACTGATGGCCCGAAGCAAAATCATCTTCCTCGTTCTCGTGATCCTGGCGGGCGCCGTCGTTCATCTGAACCTGAGCCGCCAGGTCTGGGAAAACCGCCGCGTGGTGCGCCAAAGCATCGAATCCGGTTATGTCCTGCCCAGCCAGTTCAACCGGGTGCTGGCCCTGGGGCACAAGGGGCTCTACGCCGACTACCTGTTCCTCAACACAATCACCTTTTTCGGCGAGCGGCAGATGTACCGGGAGGCTCTCAGTAAAGAGGATTGGGAATACCTGGTGGCCTCCCTCGAGGCGGTGACCGATCTTGATCCCTATTTCCTCGATCCCTATATCCTTGCCGCCGGACTGCTGACTTGGGAGACGCGCCGCTTCGACGACGCCAACCGGCTTTTGGAAAAGGGCATGAAATACCGGGATTGGGACTGGCAGATGCCTTTTTATCTCGGTTTCAACCATTTCTATTTTCTGAAGGACAACGTCAAAGGGGCCGAGTACCTGATGGAGGCCAGCCGGCGGCCGGAGAGTCCGGGCACTCTTCCCCATCTGGCGGCGCGATTGAGCTATTACGGCGACCGGGCCAAGACGGGGATCCTCTTCCTGACCGGGATCCTCGGCCAGACCACGGATGAAAGGCTGCGCGCCTCGCTGCTGTTGCGCAAGAAAGCCTTGGAGGGGGCGGCGCTGATCGAGGAGCAAATTGAGCGTTTCAAAAAGGTACAGGGAAGGGCGCCCAAGGATCTCGCCGAGCTGCTCAGTGTGGGCTATCTCGCCGAACTGCCCGCGGAACCCTACGGCGGCGACTGGGTGATTCTGCCTACCGGGCGGGTCTTCAGCACCAGCAAGTTCGTCCCGGCGAGGAAAAAGAAATCCGCCGCCGAACCTGCGGGGCGCAAAGGCAGCGACAAGTGACTGGTGACTGGTGACAAG
>JAAYDE010000084.1 GCA_012729375.1 Deltaproteobacteria bacterium
CCTGCCTTTAGTACCTTGCCGTCAGTCCCGCCCAGAAGCTTCGTCCCGGGGCCGGATAGCCATCCCCCCATTCATAATCCTCGTCAAAAAGGTTTTTTGCCGCGACATAAGCCTCGAAATATTTCCCGAAGCCCTGGGTCAGTTTGGCGTTGCACAGGTAGTAGCTTTCCAGTTCATGCTCGGTGCCGGGGTTCACATCCGTATAAACGGCCCCGACATAGGAGCCGTTCACATCGATGCGGGTTCCAACCTTCGGCAAAGTGTACTGGGCCGAGAGGTTCACCAGGTGTTTCGGCACATCGGTCACCTTGTCGCTGAAGCGGTCTTCGCTGCGATCCTCGGCATGGTTATAGGTGTAGTCCGCTCTGAGAATCAGCTTGTCCAAGGGGTAGACTTCCAGGCCGATTTCATAGCCCAGCATCCGCACCTCCCCGATATTGACCATCCTCTTGTCGGCCCCGATTCCGACCGAGGAAATTTTATCTTCAATGTCATGGCAGAACACGGAGAAATCCGTTTTAACCATGGAGCCGAATACCCGGGAGACCCCCAGTGTGTAGTTGATGCTCTTCTCCGGCTCCAGACGAGGATCGCCGTTGGCCACCAGGTTGTAGAGGTTGTTGAGGGTGGGGAAGCGGCTCTTGCGGGCCACGGAAGCAAACAGCCGGGTGCTGTCGGGGAAGGTATAGGAGAAGCCGATCATGGGATTGACGCTGTTGTCGCTGGGTTCGTAGATCTCCTCCTGGCGGATGAAATCGCCATTGCCCGCGGTCACATTTTTCTTGGCATCGGTGACCTCGAACCAATCGTAGCTGACCCCCATAATGACCGAGAGATTCCGCACCCAGGTAAACTCGTTTTCCAAACCGACGGAACCGGTGTAGGAAAAGTATTTTTCGTAAGGCAGGTATTCATCGGCGACTTCCTGGTGCGAATCCCCTCGATAATGGACGGCCAGCCGAATCGCATCCCAGGAAACCGGCCGATAATCCAGCATCAAGGATCCTCCCGCCATGTAATCCTTGTAGTGGCTTTTGGACAAAATGGTTTCGAAAGAGGGATCCTCATAGGAATAGAGGCTGTCCTTGTGATGGTGGTAAAACAGTTTGGCCTTGGCCGTCAGCTTGTCGGTCAGGCCTTGGCGGGCGTCGAAATCGAGGCCCCACTGATCGTAGTCGGGGATGCGGGCGGCGTAAAAGCGGGAGAACACGGGGCGCGAGAAAACCATGTTGGACACGGTGTTGGAAGGAACGCCCTTTTCCTTTTTCAGGTAATGAAAGTTGAGGTAGTAGGCCGAATCCTGGTCCGGCTCGATGCCGACCTTGGCAAAGAAGTTGTGCCCTTCGTAGTCGGAGTTGTCCCGGGTGCCGCCGTTCTCGAACACCGGGTTGCTGACCACCGGCGAGCCGGTGTGGCGGTCGGTCAAGGTGCCCGGTTTCGGTTTATAGTCGTCCGACAGATCCCAACCGTCGGATTTTTCGAAGCTGTAACCGAGCCAGTAATTGAAAATCCCCTTTTTCAGGCCGTGGGAAAAAGAGGCCCGATAGGTGGCGTCCTCGGAATACTCGAAGGTGGCGCTGGCGTAAGGCCTTTCGGCGGGCTTTTTGGTGACGATGTTGATGACGCCGCCCATGGCGTTGGCGCCGTAGAGAACCGAGGCCGCGCCCTTGACGATCTCGATCTTGGCGATGTTTTCGGTGCCGATGCTGTTCAGATCGAGGATGCCGAATTTGGTCTCGTAATAGGGAACCCCGTCGATCAGAACCAGCACCCGGCTCTGGTCGAAACCGTGCATCGAAACCGTGGCCTGGTTCTTGGCCCCGGTGGTCACGTTGACTCCCGGGGCGTGGGAAAGGGCCTGGGCGACCGTATGGCTGTGGGTGGCCCGGATATCCTCCGCCGTCACCTCCTGGCGGATGGCGATATCCTTGGCCGGAAATGCCGGCGCGGAAACCACCACCTCGCCGAGGCTGTAGACCTCGAACCCCGGTGCCGGCGCGGTATGGGGCGCGGGGTCCGGCTCCGCGGCCCAGCCGATGGTGAAAAGAGCAAGGATCAACCCAGCCAGGGCCAAACCAATCCGGATCTTCCCCGTCATCTCGTCCCTCCTCCTTTTTCCAATCATGTCAATGGACATCAAAAAAAACCGGCTCATTTCTCCCTTGAACGAGTCGCGAAGATGCGTTGGCTTTTCAAAAATACAACGTGGCGTTGTATATCACACCGCATAACGGATTAACAAGTTTTTTTTGGTTTTTTTCATGGGAACCGCCCGCTGTCGGCGGGAGGGGCTGGGGGGAAGGGTTTTGGGGGACAGGCGGATCGTTTGGATGAAAAACCCCTTTTTTTCTTTTTGGTCTCCTTTGCGTCCTTGAGCGAGGGAAACGAGCGGGCGTCAAACCAAAGGCCTTGTCTCACGCGAAGCCGCGAAGAACGCGAAGAGAGGCCGCCAAAAATAGCCTTGATGCGATGAACGCGGGAACTTGGATAGATTGCGAATGGTTGTTACGCGGCGGAAGGCGGGGAAGAGAAAGGCTTCAGGCCGATTTTTGGGAACCGGGGCCCGGGATGGCCGCCGGAGGAAATCGGCGGCGGATCAGCGGGCGTTCTCCGCAGAGGTCGATTTTTCGACCAAGGTTCTCAGGCGCTCGTCCACGGCGCGGAAGCGCTCCTGGGCAAAGGCGGTCAGTTCCTGTTCATAGGCGATATAGATGTCGAGGAGTTCAATGGCCAGGGGCGTCAGTTCCGCTCCGCCGTGTTCCTTGCCGCCGATCTGCCGCTTCAGAACCTGCCCGTGCAGATTGGTTTCGATTTTTTTGATGATTTTCAGCGCCTTCGCATAGGAGAGGCCCATTTCCTTGGCCGCCTTATTGATGGAGCCGAGGCGCTCGATGCTCTGCAGCAATTCCCGCCCCCCCTTGCCCATGAAAGGCATGTCCTGGTCATTCAAAACGATCAGCTTGAGATTCATCTTCATAAAAAATATCAACCCCCCGAAAATGGCCGGCGGCCCAATGAAAAATCGGCCGTCAATTTTCAATAGTTCGGGGGGTGGCGGAAAGTCAAGGGGAAAAGGGACAAAAGGCTTGACTTTCCGTTGTGTAAAGAGATATACAACGTGGCGTTATGGGCGGCAAGAGCCAACGCCCTCCGGAGCCGCCCCCCCGCCACAGAACTTGTCAAACCTGAAAGGAAAAAGGAAGAAGCGCATGGCAACAACGGATGACATGCTGGACTTCGAAACCTGCCTCAACGCCGTCAGGGCCTTTCATGGGCATTGTTGCGCCGGCTCCATCCTCGGCACCCGGATGGCGATCCTCGGCCTTCACGAAATCGGCATCGCGGATCCCAAGGGCGCCGACCGCAAAAACCTCCTCGTCTTCGTGGAAATGGACCGCTGCGCCAGCGATGCGATCCTGGCGGTGACCGGCTGCCATCCGGGCAAGCGCACCCTGAAGATTCTCGATTTCGGTAAAATGGCGGCCACCTTCGTCAACCTTAAAACCGGTAAGACGGTCCGCATCGCCGCGAAAAACCGGGAGGGAAACGCGGTCCGGACCCGGGAGGATATCGAAAAATCCCCCCACACAGAGGAATATGCCATGCTTCCCCTGGAGGAGCTCTTCGAAGTCCGGGAAGTCCGGGTCGAGCTCAAACCCGAGGACCTGCCGGGCAGGCCGCTTCTGGTCGTCACCTGCGAAGCCTGCGGAGAGCGGGTCATGGACATGCGCCATGTGTACCGGGATGGGAAGACCCTCTGCCGCCCCTGTGCCGCAGGGGAGAATTACTATACCCCTCAAAAGGAAGTGCGCCCATGAATCCCGAATCGCCGTCCGCCGCGCCCGGCGCCGAAAATTCCCAAAAGCCGGACCAGCGGGAGGAGCCCGTCGATGTGCGGGCCATCGACTGGAACCGGGCGTGGCAGGCCCAGCTCGCCCGGCGCGGCTTGCGCAAGCGGGATGCCCGCTACTGGGACGGCCGGGCCCCCTCCTTCGCCAAGGCGGTTTCGGAAACGGACTTCTCCGACCGGTTCCTGGCCATCCTGAAACCGCAGCCGTCGTGGACGGTGCTCGACATGGGTTGCGGCAGCGGCGCCCTCGCCATCCCCCTGGCCAAACGGGTCCGCTCGGTGACCGCGGTCGATTTCTCGGGCGAGATGCTGGCCGTGCTCCGCGATCAATGCGCCGCCGAAAGCCTCGCCAATGTCGCCACCATCCAGGGGAGCTGGGAACAGGACTGGGGCCAGCTCGGCATCGGCGCCTGCGATGTGGCCATCGCCTGCCGCTCCCTGGTCGTCGAGGATCTGCGGGCTGCCCTGCTCAAGCTCGACGCCGCGGCGCGAAAGGGGGTCTACATCGTCACCGTGGTCGGCGACGGCCCCCATGACCGCCGCCTCTTCGAAGCCGTGGGCCGGCCCCTGGTCCCCAGCCCCGACTACATCTACACCTACAACCTGCTCTACCAGATGGGCATTTGCGCCAACGTGGCGTTCATCGAAGAAATCCGCAACCGGAGCTACGACAGCCCCGAACAGGCCGCGGCCTCCCTGCGCTGGATGTTCGAGGACCTGACCGGGCCGGAAGAGGCGAAGCTCGGCGCCTTTCTCAAAAAACAGCTGGTTTTCCGGGACGGCTCCTGGCGGCTTTGCTACGACAAGGAGATCCGGTGGGCGGTCATCTGGTGGGAGAAAGGATGAGGTGAAGACGCCGCTGCGCCTCTTTGCGATGCTGGCCGTCCTCCTGGTCGTGACCGTGGGGGTTTCGTTGACCCTCGGCCGCTACCCGGTCAGCCTGGCGGACCTGTTCCGGTTTCTGGCCTACCGGCTGTTCGGCTGGGGAGAGATGTCCCCCGACGCCTGCCGGCTTTTTCAAAGCCTCTTTTTCGACATCCGGCTGCCGCGAATC
>JAAYDE010000085.1 GCA_012729375.1 Deltaproteobacteria bacterium
CCACCGCCGAAGCCGAGCTCGCCACCCTGACCGACCGCCGCGCCGACCTGGACGCTGATCTGGCCGCCGCCCGTGGCGCCGCCGCCGAGGGCGAGCGGGACCTCGCCGTAGCCCGAAAAAGCTACCTCTCCGGCGCTGCCGATGCGGAGGTGATCCACGGCGCTCAAACCCGCCTCGACCACCTTCAAGCCCGCCACCGCCATTTGGCCGACCTGGCCGCCGGCCTGGACGGCGAGGTGACGACCGCCAGGAAGCGCGCCGACCGCGCCCGCCGAGAGGCGGACAGGGCGCGGGAGCTTGCCTTTCGCGCTCTGCGTTCCGACCTTATCGCCAGCCTCCCCGGAGACGTGGTGGAAGCGCTCCTTGACGTTGCCGTGGCGGATGAGTTTCCGCCGCTGCCTTGGCACGATTTTGCCAGAGCGGCGGAATTCATCCTCGACCGTCCTGACTTGCGGGACATCCGTCAAGTCTCTTCTCGCCGCTCCGCCCTGGGCGCCCGTTATGGGCTGGATTGACCCGCCGCCACCACTAGGGCGGGGTAGCAATACCTCGCCCGATTACAAACAAACGGAAGAGCCCACAATGACCACCGATCCCAACCACTGCTGCCCCTGCGACGCCGCCACCATCGCCACCGCCGTTGACGGCGTGAGCCAAGACCTTGACAACCTTAAGGCCATCCTCAAGTCGATCCTGGCCGAAACCAAGAAGCAGACAGCCATTCTCGACCGCATAAACTTGACCCCCTGATTTTTTTTCGCCGTGGCTATCTCCATTGGATAGCCACGGCGAAAAGAACCAGGTCTGCCAGAAAAATGACACCCATGAAATAATCAGATCACAACATGAAAGCCATCCAGGAAGCTGGCCGGGAGACGTTCCCCGTGCCTGGATGTTGGCGGAGCAGCCAGCTAGTGGGCCTCATCACCCCATGACCTTCCACCTGCTCCGTTTTTTTATCGAAGTCGCCGCCAACTGCGAAGGCAAAACCGGCCATCCCTTTGGTTTTTTTAATATTCTTCTAATCCAACAGCACCTCCGAGGCCAACATGAATAATTTTGCGGATGCGATCACCCGAGTTGAAACCTCTCCCCGCCGGCGGGGCCGTCAACAACTGTTGCGACATCTCAAAGGTCAACATCTGACGGCATCCGAGAGAATCAAAGCAAAATGCAATGAATGCTGTTGCGGATTCGTGGATGGAGCCATCGATTGCAAATTAGAAACTTGCCCGCTCTATCCATTGCGACCTTATCAGGAAACGTGATTTTTCCGCCGGAACATGGCCAAGCAGACCCCTACAGGAACTTAAACCACTAAAACCTTATCAGGGTATAGGCCGATGATCTTGTTATTCTCCAGACACCCCCAAGACATCCGGAAGCCAACCGGGAGACGGTCCCCCTTGCCGGAGGATCAAAGATCAGGCCGCCTAAATAGTCTTGTTCTCACCTATCTTCTTTCCGCTCCACTTTCTGAGAAAAGGGAATCCCCCGTTTCCCCCTCTGGGAGATCTCCCAGAATGAATCAAGGTTCGAACCGTCTGCTGTTGGTTCAGGCCAGAAAAGAAAACAACCTAAGGACCGGGGCAAGAAAGCCGGCGACAATCACCCCACACCAACGGACCCCGAAGCGTTACGGGTCCTTCCTGGCGCCATTCTCTATGCGGGCAGCAAGCTCCCGGATAACGGGTCCATTTAAAATTTAGATTTCTGATGGAATTTTGAAAAAAATGGCAAATCTCGGCACAAAAACAAAACGAAAACGGTCTGTTATGGTTGAGCACCTAAAGCGCCTCTGGCGTCTTTTGGATGACCAAAAAGCCGCCGCCGAGTTCGTACAAGAATTTCATGGCGAATTTGCCCGCTGTTTGGTCTGTGGGGCGCCTCTTTGTGACTCCTGGAACCAAAAACGCTTTTTTTCCCTCGAAACTATCCGCTGCCCTCGATGTAAAAAAAGTTTTAACACTCGCAAAGGCACCCCCTTGGGCTATTCCCAAATCTCCCCGGCGGAATTTTTTATTCTGAGGCTTGGAATTTTATCGGGGCTCCGATTTGGGGATCTCTGCCGACTGCTGAACCGGAGAGGTCAATTTGTTTCCAAATGGGGCCGCATTATCTCCGATCTTGAGAGCGCGGCCGACCAGGATACTTCACCCCCTGTCAAACCAGGAGCGTCCGCCGATGTTCGATGATACTTGCGCCACCGCTGCCATTGCCGCTGAAGTTGACGCCCGCATTCAGGCCGAAGCCACCCACAGCATCCCGCCGGATCGTGACACCGCCGCAGCCCTGACCCATGAATATGTCATGTCATGCCTGGCGTGCAACGAGTTGGGAGACGGCACCCTGTTCATGAATCTGCACCAGGGGCGGTTTCTCTACGATGCCGCCGCCGGCCAGTGGTACGTCTGGAGCGGCCATTTCTGGACCATGGACATTGAAGGCCGCGCCCTGGCGGCTGTGGAAAAGGTCTCCCTGGCCTACGTCAACGCCTTGACCTGCATTTCCAAAAAACTCTCAACCACCGAGGATGAGGCCGCCGCCGAGGCCCTGAAAGCCCAACGCAAGCTGCTGATCCGCCGAATCGACTGGCTCCGCAAGGTCAAGGGCCGCATCAATTGCTTAATCTTCGCCACAACCCTTCCCACCGAGGCCTTGCCTGACGGCAAAAACCCCCTAGTCATCACCGGGGAAAAACTCGATCAAAACCCCTGGCTGCTGGCCTGTCAGAACGGGGTCATCCATTTGGAGACCGGATCTTTTCGCCCCGGCCGGCCGGCCGATCTGCTCACCAAGCCGGCGCCGCATCCCTTCCCGGAAAATATCGGTCCCTATCTGGCCACCGGGGAGAACACCCCGGCGCCAACCTGGGAGCGGTTTTTGTGGGAGGTCATGGACGGCGACCAGGAGATGGTGGACTACCTCCAAAGGCTCCTGGGCTACTGCGTGACCGGCTCAACTCGGGATCATATCTTTATCGTCTTCACCGGCACCGGCCGCAACGGGAAATCAACCCTGCTGGAAATTCTGAGCAAAGTTGTGGGAGAAATCGCCGTCGCCATCAAACCGGAAATGCTGCTCGATCAACGCCGCGTGCGCAGCTCCGCCGGCGCTGACGCGGATGTCATGGCCTTGAAGGGCCGGCGCGTCGCTATCGCCTCGGAGGCCGACGATAACCAGGGGTTTTCAAGAGCCACCGTCAAGCGGCTGACCGGCGGCGATTCCATTTCCGCACGATCACCGCATGAAAAGTTTCAGGTAACATTCAGGCCCACCCATAAACTGATCTTCTCGACCAACGATATTCCCCGCGCCAACCCCAATGACCGCGCTTTCTGGCTACGAATGCACTTGGTCAACTTTCCCCTATCCTTCGTGGACAATCCGGCCGCGCCCAATGAGCGCCAGGTGGACAAGGGGCTTCCTGCTCGGCTCGAAGCCGAGGCCGGCGGAATCCTCGCCTGGCTGGTCCGTGGAGCGCTGCTCTACAAGCAACGCGGCCTTGATCCGCCCAAGAAGGTGACGGAGGCCACCGCCA
>JAAYDE010000086.1 GCA_012729375.1 Deltaproteobacteria bacterium
GCGGGTATTACTGGTCAAAGCGGCCAGGGAGCGCGGCATTCTGTTGCGCCAGAGCTACCTTCGGCTGGGCAAAAAAGCCCTGATCATGTCAGGCCGTTACGCCCATGCCCGGCAAATGAGACGATCCCGTCGGGAGCAGAAAAACCTGAAAAACTACCTGGGCCGGGTTTATCGTGACATCCTTCGGAAGTGTCCTCATCCCGATGAGCCGCTCAGGGAATTGTTGCACCTGGCCCAACGGGTTCTGACCCAGCAACGCTACAATCAGAAAAAACTCTACAGTTTGATGGCCTCAAGGCCACCACGCTGGTATTTCTTCCAGATCGTGCTGATATGCGTTGGACACAGGCCAACAATCTCAGAAATAGCCTGGTTGTCCAACTCGCCTTTTTCTTGAGTCGAACGACTTGCTTGCGGAGTTCGTACTGCGTTTCCTGATTGAGCCTTCGAGCATCAGTAGTTTTCATGCCCGAAGAATACCACAAACTATTGTAAATTTGAATATATTATCACCGAGTCAATAACTTTGGGACTGTTAACCCCGAAACAAATTTGCCTAAATCAGAATGGTTAAGGTAATAAACCATCCAATTGTCCAGGACTTTCTCTCTGCGTGGTCGAAGCACATGAGCATGGTTGTTTACCCAAGATTTACCATCAACGATGAATGCAGTATTTTCCCCTGACCCCCACTTTGCACCATCTTCTCCCACTAAAACCAAGGGCTCGTCAAAAATATAATCATTAACGTAATCTACAATACCAGTTGCCCCATAGTAGGGGTAAGTCCCGTTTGTGCGATTACGTTTCGTAATCGGCTTCCGCTGGGAGTCGAGGATGCTGCAAAGATCTCCCAGATTCTTTCTCTCCCACCCCGCCTTCATCCCTTCCCCCGCCGATTCTTTTGCTCATCCCGCGCCTGCAACCGGGCGCGGGTCATGCGTTCGCGCAGACCGCCATCCTGCAGAAATGCCTGTTCCAGCCCTTTCAGTTGCCGATCGAGCAGATAGTTGGCCTGGTGAATCAGGCAGATGGCAATATTCGCCACCACTTCGGCGGGTCGAGTATCGACGAAAGGTCTAAAGGATTCATAAGAAATATGGGAATTATAGGACATTTTTCTGACATATTTTGCTTCTTTGGAATCTTTGTTCCAGATGGGGAGGTCGCGCACCTTGAGAAAATCGCGGTAATCTTCCAGCAGTTCTTCGAGGCTGGCCCGCGCCACGTTGGTCAGCTTAATCTCCATCTCCTTCGAGGTCGTCGCGGCCTTGCTCCCCTCGACGATATTCTGCTTGCCGGAGCGAGCCGCCTGCACCATCTGATCGGCCGTGCGGTCCCCTTTTTTGAGAAAGCTTTGGCAAAAGCGAAAGGTGATCTGGTAGATCACCTCGGCCTTTTGGTAAGAGAGCAGGGTCTGGTAGTCGCCCCTGGGGGGTAAGACCAAAGATTGGGAGTTTTGTGAAGACGCCTTCCCCTGATTCTCATCATTCTCATGATTCCCATCGCCCGACTTCTTCATAGCAACCCCCGAATGTTCTCCATCACAGCGACGCTTTCGGCGTCGAGGGCGGCGATTTCTGCCATGATCTCGCGCAAGTTGTAACCGCTGCTGATCCTGTTCTTGATCTCGCCGATCTTGTATTCGATGGTGTTGGGGCCGCTGGCCTTGAGCTTGAAGCCCTGCAGATAGGGGAACATTTTAATCCATCCATTTTTCCCATCCGGAACGCCGCCATCCCATCCTCCGGCTATCGTCAACCGCAACGGCTCAAAACTACTCTCGGATTCGCCCTCTGTCAACAGCCGGGGCGGCGGTCGCCTGGATGACCGGCACCCCGGCGATTCGCGGCAATCAAGGCTCTTCTCGGGAAACCGGCCCGGCCCCGTCGAGAAAAACCCGTTGACGAAAAAAATGGGAGCTGCTAGCTTTGCCCATCATGAGAACCCAAACAGAGCAGACGACGAATATTTTTTGGTGGTGCTGGCGTTCGATCCCCCCGGCGGTTGCGGGGCGCTGACCGGTCGTCGCGCCCCGGGCCGCTGACTCCGCGGCCGCTGACAACAGAACCCATCTCAAAAGCCGTGGAGACAGCCCAGTTTCCACGGCTTTTTTTCATGTCTCGGCGAAGCCGAAAACCATTACAAAGAGAGGTCATCCATGAGAGTCCTGTCCGGCATCCAACCCTCCGGTTCCTTGCATCTCGGCAACTACTTCGGCATGATGAAGAAGATGATCGCCTACCAGGAGCAGGCGGAGCTGTTCTGCTTCATCGCCAACTACCACGCCATGACCAGCCTCTCCGACGGCAAGGCGCTGGCCCAGGGCACCCTGGAGGCGGCGGCCAACTTCCTGGCGCTGGGCATGGATCCGGAAAAATCGGTCTTCTGGGTGCAGTCGGACCTGCCGGAGGTCCAGGAGCTGACCTGGGCGCTCTCCAACTTCACCCCGATGGGACTGTTGGAGCGCTGCCACAGCTACAAGGACAAGGTGGCCAAGGGGATCGCCCCCAACCACGGCCTCTTCGCCTACCCGGTGCTGATGGCCGCCGACATCCTCATGTTCCAGAGCGAGGTGGTTCCGGTCGGCAAGGATCAGAAGCAGCACGTGGAGGTGACCCGCGACATCGCTATCAAGTTCAACAACGAATACGGCGAGGTCTTTACCCTGCCGGCGCCGGAGATCGACGAGGAGGTCGCGGTCGTCCCCGGTCTCGACGGCCAGAAGATGAGCAAGAGCTACGGCAACACCATCGATCTGTTTCTGGAGGAGAAGGCGCTGCGGAAGCAGATCATGCGCATCGTCACCGACTCGACCCCGGTGGAGGAGCCCAAGGACCCGGACAAGTGCAACCTGTTCCAGATCTACCGGCTCTTTCTCGACAAGGCGGAACAGGAGGCATTGCGCCGCCGCTACCTGGACGGCGGCATGGGTTACGGTGAGGTGAAACAAGAGCTCTTTGAAATCATCCGTGACTTTTTCACCCCCTTTACCGAGAAGCGCCGAGAACTGTTGGCCGACAAGGACGGCATCCGCCGCATTCTCGCCCAGGGCGCGGAAAAAGCCCGTTATGTCGCCCGCAAGACCATGGGCAAAGTGCGTAAAAAGGTGGGCTTGATTTACTGACCGTCAAGGGGAGCGCCAGAAACTTTCCAGTATCTCGTCGATCTCTTCGACGAGATACTCCTCCTTGCGCAAGGCCTCCTCGTAGCTTTTGAGCAACTGGGCGGCCTTGACCGGGGCGCCCTGAGCCACGTAGCAGTTGTATAGGACGCGGACCAGGGGCTCGTTGGCCGGCTCTTCTTTCAACGCATTCCAGGCGAGGGTTTCAGCCTGGAAATAAAGCCCGCCGCGAAGACTGATTTCCGCCCATTTACAGCAGATATCGAGGTAGCTGTGAAGCAGTTCCTGGCGGTAGGCCTCTTCCCGTCCTTCCAGGCGGGTGCCAGGCATGAAGCTCCCCCGCCACAGGGAACGGGCGATACTGAAAGCCTGGCAAGCCTGCCACAATTCTCCCCGCAGGAAGTGATCCAATCCTTCCTGCGCCTTTTCCATGAACTCGACGACATCGATCCGGCAATTTTTCAGACAAAGAATCCCCGATTGCAGCTGGATGTAGTTTTGGAGGGGCAACGAACCCTGCTGAGCATCGAGCACTTTGCGCATGCGGAAAAGGACCGTGTCAAAACGCTTGCGCCCTCTTTCGGCGCCACACTCGGGCCACAACTGTTCCTGCAGGATCTCTTGGTTGACCTGTTGCCCCGGCGCCGCCAGGACGATGGCGATAAGGCGCCGCTGGACCTGGCTTAAATCGGCGCCGACGATTTTCCCTTGGCCGCAGCGGATCTCCAAGGGACCGAGGGTGCGGACAATGAGAAGGGGAAGACCCTTTGCGTCTCTATCGACGACGAGGTGAAGGCGGCAGGTGGCCAGGCGGCATGCGTATTCCTCCTCGACACCGGCCGCCACCGCCGTGTTCAGCAGAGCCTCCATGATCTGCGGGTCCCATCCGTAGAAGTTCCGATACTGATGGCGGCGCATCAAAGCCAGAGCTTCCGCCAGATCCTTCAGGCCTTCCTGTCGGCGGTTGGTCTGCAGCCGATGGCGGGCACGGTGGCAGAGAACCGCCGCCAGCGTCCAGGGATTTTCCATGGATCGAAATTCCGCCAGGGCGCGGCCGAAATGAAATTCCGCGCGCCGCGGCTCACCCAAAAAACTATGGACGGCCCCCAGAAACATCTCGTTGAGAGCGGCGTAATAACGACCCCCGGCAATATGCCGGTGGAACGCCGATCGATGGGCCCAGGCGCGAGCCAGGTCCCGCTCCCCCTGCCTGGCCGCAAGATAGGCTCCATAGTGGAGATACTGGCTCAGGAAATGATCGCTGACCGTCGCCGCTTCGCTTTCCAGAGCCTTGGCCACCAGATCCCGGGCTTCATCCAAACGTCCTTCCGAAACCGCTTGGTCAATATCCCACAGCAAAAGAAAGGGCCCGACCACACTCTGGACGATCAACCGGTTGTTGAGGAACCGGCGAAGAAAGGTTTTCAGCCCCTGGTAGTTGATAAAATCCCCAATCAGGGAGGCGTAGTTGATCTGAAAAAGAAGCAGGT
Source organism: Deltaproteobacteria bacterium (assembly GCA_012729375.1). Classification (GTDB taxonomy): domain Bacteria; phylum Desulfobacterota; class Desulfuromonadia; order Desulfuromonadales; family JAAYDE01; genus JAAYDE01. The sequence goes on from JAAYDE010000086.1 coordinate 4,615, forward strand.
AAAGCTTGAAAAACTGGCTGACCAAGGGACTGGTCAGCATATCCAGGGATTTTTCGATCTCATCGACACAGCCCGGCCGGTAGCCGGCAAAAAGATGGATGAAACCGCTCAACATCCGATTGGAGGCCTGATACTTCAGGGCGCCGTATTCTTGAGCCAGTGTCAGGGACCGGCTCATGTAGCGGCGCGCGGCCGTCAGATCACAGTCAAAAAAACAGTAACCCAGGCCCAGGGCGAAGGAAATCTGCATACAGGCATAAGGATCGAGGTCCACCTCCAGGCGCTGAAACAGTTCGGCGGCCCGCGGCAGCAGCTGGCTGCCCCGCCCGTAACGGGCATCGACCGCCAAATGGAAAATGATTTGCTGCGCCAAGGCGTAGAGTTCTCCGGGGTGATCCTCCCTTCGTCCCAGCAACACACCGGCCGACGCCAGATAGGTATAGGCGGCTGGCGGTTCGATTTCCATCAATGCGATGCCGTAAACCAGGGCGAGCCAAGGACATTTCTCGAGAACGGGCGGTACTATCGGCCCCAGCAGCTGATAAATGGTCAGGTGCAGGCCCTGGGAAAGAAAACGGATGCCGTCTTTCCTGACCAGAGCCTGGGCCTCTTCATATTCTTCAGCGGCAAGGAAATAGCGAAGCGCCAGCAACGGTTTTCCCCGGGCCGCGAACCATTCCCCGGCCTTTCTGGTAAACCAGGCGATTTCCTCCTTTGCCATTTCTTCGAGGGCGATGCAGCGCAGAGTTTCACGGAACAGCTGGTGAAAGCGGAAAGCGCCAAAGGCCCGATCGATTTCTTCCTTGTCCGGTAACAACTGGACAAAAAGGTTCTTTTCCGCCATTTCCCCAAGAACCTCGCGAACCTCAACAACGCCATCGGCAGCCAAAAATTCGGCCAGCGCCATGGGAATCTCATCCAGTTGAGCGAGCAGAAAGAGAACTTTCCTGGTCTGCGGAGAGAAGGTTGCCAGCAGCTCCCTAACAAAAAAATCGACCAAGGCGGAGGTGCCGCCCCGGCCTTGGAACAACCCCGAAGAAACTGGGGCTGTAGCGCGGCTCCGAAGGACCAGGCAGACCCCCATGGGCCACCCTTCGGTAAGCCCATGAATCTCAACCACTTCATGGCGAGGCAAAGGAACAGCCAAGATCTTTGTGGAAAGATCAAAGACCTCCCGGCAGGTCAAGGCCAAGTCCTGAGCGGTAAGACGCAGCGTCTGCCGGTCCTGCAGAAGGGCATCAAAAAGCAACGAAACCTTATGGCGGGAGATAAGGATAAAACGGACGTTATCCGCCGTAGTGGCAACCAGGCGGGCCAGGAGGGAACAGCTCAGGGGAGCCGAGTCGAGGTAATGAAGATCGTCGAAAACCAGGTAATATCTGGACGGATAAAAATGGCGGGCCGCCAGCACCAGGCGGGAGGCAATTTGCGGAGCTTCGTCGGCGGCAATGGCACCCGCAAGGATCCTTTTTTCCAGATCCCCTATGCCATACCCGGGAAAGGACTCGCGAAAGAAGAGATACAGGGACGAGAGCAGGAAAACCGGGTCGCAATCCTCCCTGCCGATCTGATACCAGAGACAAGGACAGGCGGAGCGGTCGCTGAGCTGCACGGCAAAAGTGGTCTTGCCCAACCCGGCCTGCCCTTCGAGCAAAACGATCCTCTTTTTGGCCCATCTTCCATAGAGAATTTCCGAAACGAGGGGTTCGCGAATGATCTGATGGGACGCGTCTACGGGAGGCTGGCGAAATTTGCCGGCGGAAAGAATCCTTTTCAGCTGGCTTATCGGATCGCTCACGGGGCCTTCCACAAAACAACAGAGGCTCTGTGCCGGTTTCCACTCTTTTTCCGGCAACCGGAATCCGCCTTCGTTCAGGTAATTTTAAAAATCATTTTATAACAATAGGTTTTGCGGTTTACAAGGAGGATTAACCGGTTTCGGAAAAAACCGTTTTGGTGGATTGTCTAGGGCGCCGTTTTCCCGGGCCTTGAAAGGGTCGCGCCCATGGAACCAATCAGACAGTAGCCCCTTTTGCCGATCCCGAAAAAAGTCTTCCAGGGGAACGGCTCCCGGTCAAAAGCTTCGTCCTGCCATGTTCCCAGGGCGACAAAAAACAAAACGACCAGGCTTGACACCAGGCCACGGGCCGGCCTTGAAAAAAGGAATCAACTGAAAAATTAAGGCTTCGCCGCTGACACCGGGGGACGGAGAACTTTCTCTCGTCATCCGCTGTGATAAAATCATACCTGCGGGTTTCGGGCCGAGGAAAACATTTTTGATCCCGCCAAAACCGGCAACGATTCCCGTCCCCTGCTCCTGACTGGAATCCCCCTTCATCCCCGTCGCGAAGCTGGTTTCAGATGGGTTGAAACGCCCCTTTCAGCTCACCCAAGGTGCAGTCCAGCCAGGTCAATGTGTTGGTGAACCAGGAGGGTTCCACGGGAATGCCGATGGCGAGAGGATGGTCGAAGGAAAGCACCGCCTGCCAGTAATCATCTCCGAAATAGTCATTGTCGAGGAAAATCTTGACCCCAGGGCACCCGTTTTTCATCAAAAAGTAGAGAGCCTCCTCATCGCTTTCGAGATATTTGACGAGACCGAGGATACGGACGAATATCCCGCCCCGCTCATCGTACTGGAGGCAGGCCGAAAACCGGTTCCCCGCCAGGGTATTGAAATCCATCCTGAAGGGTTCCCAGTCAGGGCGGCTCTTCGGTTCGCCCCAGCCGTATCCGACAACGGCATTCCTCAGCCGATCGAAAAAATCCCCGCCAACCACTACCGTCGCTTTTGCCATTGGTTCCGGAAACTCTTCAAACATGTTTCTTCCTCCCCTTGCTTTTGACCCTATTAGATCGCCCAAAAAATCGGGCGGTTGATTTTACCAGAGTGGTCTTACTTTTTTCTTACAGTCGGCATAAGGAAGGATTAATTTTGGGCAAAAAAGAGGGAACAACCAAGGCGCCTCGGTGAGCGGGGATAAGGGGAAAGGGTCAGCTTTGAAGAAAAAAGGGGGCCGGCCCCATCGTCACCGGCCCCGGAAACCTCGTTTCACTATGGCTTAATCTCGGCAGCCTTCTTCCGGGCGATGTCTGCCTCGGCGGAACCGGGGAAGGAAGAAGCCACCTTTTCAAAAAGAATCCGGGCGCTGTTGCCATCCCCCATGGTCTGAAAGGAAAGCCCCTGTTTGAGAAGAGCGGAAGCGGCTTTGGGATGCTGGGGGTATTTCTGGAGAACCTCCTGGAACTGGATGATGGCGCTCTCATAATCCTTTTCGGCGTAGAAAGACTCCCCGATCCAGTACAGGGCGTTGGGAGCCAAGGGATTTTCCGGGTTTTTCTGAAGAAATCCCTGGAAAGCCTTGCGACCGCCGGCATAATCCCCTTTTTCGCGGATCAGATCGAGCCCCTGCTTATACAGTTCTTCGGCGGCCTGGCCCGTCGACGCAGCGACGGCAAGGGCCGTCCCTGCTGTCGCCGTTACCGTTTCCCCGTTGGTCTGTTGCAGCTTACTTTCCAGAGCGGCGGTCTTCAGGATCAGTTGATCGCGAAGCAGGGCCAGTTCTTCCTGCTGACGGCCGCTCTGCTGCCCGAGCTCGTCCAGACGCCCTTTCAGGGTCTGGATCTCCACCCGCAGGTGATCCATATCGGCCTGAATATCGGCTTGTTTCTGGATCAGCGACGCCAGATTGCGCCCCGTTTCGCCCTGGATGTCAAGGCTTTCCGTGGTCACCCTGCGCTCCAGATAGGCCAGACGGCGCTTGGTTTCATCCATGTCCCGCTGCAGAGGGGCCAGCTGCTGGGAGGGAAGGCAACCGGCGAGGGTCATCCCCAGACAAAAAACAGTTGCAAAATGGCCTTTCCTTTTCACTGGTGACAGCCTCCTGGTAACGCCGTTTTGCGGCGGATGGTTCAAAAGACGCTAGCGGTCTTCCTTGAAATCGACGCGGCGGTTGCGGGCATGGGCGGCATCGGTGCCACTGCGGTCGAGGGGAATTTCCTCGCCGTAGGAGATGACCCGCAAACGAAAGGCGGGGATACCGAGAGTCACCAGATAGTTCTCCACCGCCCGGGCGCGCCTTTCACCCAGGGCCAGGTTGTATTCGTCGGAACCCCGTTCGTCGCAATGACCCTCGACGATGATCTTCATGTCCGGATGGGCCTTGAGGAAAGCGGCGTTGCGGGAAAGGATCTCCCGCGCTTCGCTGCTCAGGAGGTAACGGTCGAAGTCAAAAAAGACCCGCTCCAAACCGGGCACCGTCATTCCCGTGCCCTGAAAGCCCTCGGCCTGGGAGCCGGCGGCACCAAACCCTTCCTGTCCGCCAACCGCCTCTTCACCGATTCCTCCGGCGCCGGGAGTTCCGGTTGCCGTGGCGCCGATACCCGGCATCGTCCCCGTGGCACCGCCCTGGTCCACGATCGGTTTTTTGGCACAGGCCGTCGCCACAAGCGCCGTCAGCGCCAGGACGATGAAAACCTTGAAACCGCTGCACCCCTTCATGATCCTCTCCTCCTTGTTGTCCCTGGCTTCAGGCCAAGGATTGTTGTTGAAAACCCGCTATCCTCCTGGTGTTATACATCAAGCGGAGCGGAAATAAAATGCCTACCAACGCACCGACCAGGCCGGATGGAAGGAGTTGCCGGCCGCGGACGAGATACGGCGGCTGCCGCTGCCGTCGGCGCGCATGGCGAAGATCTCTCTTTTGCCTCCCTGTGTGGAGGAGTAGACCAGAAAGCGGCCGTCCGGGCTCCAGCGGGGATGCTCCTTGCTGCCGGCGCCAAAGGTCAGGCGGCGCTCATCGCTGCCATCGGAGCGGATGGTATAGATGTCGAAGCGACCCCCTTCAAGACGGCTGAAGGCGATCCGCTCGCCGTCCGGGCTCCACGCCGGGGTGGCGTTGTAGCTGCCGGCCTGGGTGATGCGCCGTTCCTGGCCGCCCTGGGCATCGACCACAAAAATCTGCGGATTGCCCAGACGATCGGATACAAAAGCGAGGCGCCGACCGTCGGGACTCCAGGAAGGATCGACATCGATTCCCCAGCTGTTGGTCACCCGGCGGCTGATTCTGCCGTCAATGCCGATGATGAAAATATCCGCGTTGCCGTCTTCCGAGGTGGTTAGCGCCAGTTCTCCGCCGTCGGGAGGCCGGTAGCGGCCGGCGATATTGAGTCCCTTGCGGGACGAGATGCGGGCCTCCCGGCCGCTGTAGACCTCCATGCGCAGGAGATCGGGATTGCCGGAGCGATAGGAGGTGAAAGCAAGCTCTTTCCCCTGGGGGGAAAAATCAGGATTGAGGACCAGGCTGCGATGGCTGGTGAGACGTTGGGCATTGCCGCCGTCCGTATCCATCATGTAGAGTTCCTTGAAGCCGGTCTGGTCGTTGATGTAGGCGATCTTGGCCCTGAAGGCGCCGATGTCTCCGGTCAGCGCCTTCAGCACCTGGTCGGCAAAGGCATGGGCCATGGCGCGGAGATCCGCTCGTCGGCCCGTATAGCGCTGACCGGTCAGCAAGCGGCCGCGGAGGGCGTCGAAAAGCCGCGCCTCCACCACCAAACCATCCCCTTCCAGGGAATATCCCCCCTTGATCAAAGCCTCCGTGCCCAAAAGGCGCCATTGCTGAAAATCGACCTGGGCGCTTTCCAGGCCAAGCCGGCCGGCATCGGCCAGAAAAGCCTCCGGATCGATCAGGCGGAACAGGCCGCTGAATTCCAGATCGTTCTGAATTACCTCCTGAAACTCACGGGCCACCTCCGGCAGCGGCCCGCCGGCCGTCGGCAGAAACCGGGTCACGGCCAACGGGATGACCTGCTGGCCCGGGGCACGGACTTCGATGGCCGCTCCCTGGGCCGACCAGGACAAAGGAAGCGTCGCAAGAACCAAAAAAACACTCCAGAAGGCTGATTTCATTGCTGAAGTTCTCTCAGGTTAAAAATGACATCCTCTTTGAAGGGGCCGGGTAAAGGCATCGGCAGTTTCTTCGATCTGAGGACGGCATCCTCCACCGACTGGTCAAAGACCCGGTCACCGGAGGACTTGACTATTTCTTTCTTGAGCAGATTTCCGTCGGCGTCATAAGCGATGTGGATCACGGTTTCCAGATCGGGGCGGCTGACCTGGTACCTGGAAAGGCGCCAGTTGGCGCGGAAATAGGTCTGCAGCCAAAGCGCTGAAGATACTCCCGCCTCATTCCCCTTACCGTCGGGCATCCCCAAAGGAGCGGCAACCCCGCTGCCCTGGCCCGCCCCGGCAGCGGTACCGCCGCTGCCAGTGCCGCCGCTGCCAGCCCCGGCACCGCTGTCGCCCCGACGCCGGGCCATTTCAGCGATGCGCTCCTGGAGAGCGGCAACTTCCTGCTGACGCTGTTCACCCTGCCTCTTTTTCTGCAGATCCGCCACCGCGCTCAGCACCCGCTGATAATCCTTTTCAACCTTTTTTGCCGCCGCTGCGGTTTTGGCCTCGGCGGCCGCCTTGACCTCGGGTTTGGGCTGGGCCGGGGAATCGCTTTTTGCTTTCGTTTCCGGTTTTGTCGCGGGCCTGGCTGGGGTTTCGGCTTTAGCTTCCGGCTTGCTTTCGGTCTTGGCGGGGAGCGCCACCGCAGGCGTTTTTTGCGCCGGCGCGGGCGCGACCACCGCTTCTTCCCGAAGGGGAGACTTGGGGGGTGACTGCGGGCGGGCGTCCGGTTGTTCCTTGGCGGAACCTTTGTTGCCTCCGCCACCCCCATCGGGACGTCCGGCCTGGGGATTGGCCACGGGACGGTTGATCAGGTCGACGTAGTAGACAGGGCGTTCTTCCCTTCTGGCCGGAGCGGCAAGCCAGCCGGAAAAGAACAGGGCGACCAGAAGGTGGACCGCCACCGAAAGAACCAGCATGGGCCCCATTCCCCTGTCGGGGCGGGCCTGCATGAGGGGATGGAGCAGTCGACCATGGGGCATGGGACTCTCCTGGACAACGTTCATGGGCGCGGTTCCTGGGAAACCATGCCGAGGCGTGCCACCCCGGCCTTCTTGACCGCCGCCAGAACCTGCACCACCGTACCGTAGGAAACCTCCCGGTCGGCTTCCAGAAAAACTTCCTTCTCCTTGCGGTTCTGCAGCATCTGGCGAATCACCGGGGTTAATTTAAGAGGATTTTCGATGACGGTCTTGCCGATGCTGATCCCTCCCTTTTTGTCCACGGTCACCACCAGCGGCTCCCTGGCCTCGGGCAGGCCGGGGGAATGCTCTACCTCCGGCAGGTTGACCTCGACGCCCGTTTCCAGCATCGGCGCCGTGACCATGAAGATGATCAGCAGCACCAGCATGACATCGACGAAAGGGGTCACGTTGATCTGGGACATGGCGCGGCGCGCGCCGCCATGGCGGGTGCCTACTTCCATATCAGCCCCTCCGCTGCATCCGTTCCACAATGTTGAGGAATTCCTGGCTGAAATTGTCCATCTCGCCGTTGAGGACATCGACCTTGTGGGAGAAATGGTTGTAGCCGACGACCGCCGGGATCGCCGCTACCAGGCCGATGGCGGTAGCTACCAGGGCCTCGGAGATTCCCGGCGCTACCACCGCCAACGAAGCGCTCCCCGACTGGCCGATGCTGTGAAAGGAATCCATGATTCCCCAGACCGTGCCGAAAAGGCCGATAAAGGGCGCTGTGGAACCGGTGGTGGCCAGAAAGGGGAGATACTTTTCCAACCGCTGGGTTTCGCTGGTGCTGGCGCGGCGCAGAACGCGGGCGATATAGTCGCTGCCGACGGGGATAAAATCGCTGCCGTTGCCCTGTTCCTGGCTGCGTTTGGCGCGGATCAATTCCTGGTAGCCCTCGCGGAAAAGCACGCTCAAGGGAGAGGCGGCGTAGCTTTTCAGGTTCTGGCTGATGGTCTCGAAATGCTTCTTGGCCCAGAAGTATTCCAGAAAACGGTCGGACATTCTCATCGCCTTGCCGATGATCCGCCATTTGAAAAAGATGATGGTCCAGGAAACGACGGAAAGATATACCAGGATGGCCATCACCACCTTGACGACCGGTCCCGCTCCTAAAATGATTTCCAAGGTATTCCCTCTGCAAAATGATTGGTCGCGATTTTCTGATGATTATTCAATATACCACGGGCCAAGTCAACGCCGCCCGAAACCTCCCCCGAAATATGCCCTCATCCGGGCGCTTCCGCCGCCTCCGGCGCCGCCGTGGCGGAGCGCCGCTGCTGGCTCAGAAAGACGCCACAGAAAACCAGACCGCCGGCGAGATACTGAAGGGGAGTCAGGCTGTCGCCCAGAATCAGCCAGGCCAGGAAAAGGGTCATGACCGGGATCAGGTTGATATAGGCCGCCGCCTGGCCGGCAGGGATGCAACTGACGGCGTAATTGTAGAGCCCGTAAGCGCCCAAGGTGACGAAAACGCCCAGATAGACGACGGCGAAAGCCGCCACCGGTGAAAACCCGGCGGGAGCAACCGTGCCCGGCAGAAACAGGAACGGGAAAAAGAAAAAGCTGCCCACGAAGGCTTGGAAGGCGGTCAGGAAAAAGGGCGAATAGTAGGAGGAGAGACGCTTCAGCAACAGGGTGTAACCGGTGGCGCAGACCATGGCCAGAAACTCGCAGAGGTTTCCCAGCATGGGGTTCGGGGCGTTGGCGCTAACCTCTCCGCCGACGCTCAACAGGGCGGCGCCGCTTATGGCCACAATGAATCCCGCCATGGCCCGCCGGGTCAAACGCTCCTTGAAGACGAGAGCCGCCCCCACCGCCACCATCAACGGCATAAGGGTGGTAATCAGACCGGCCTGGGATGCGCTGGTATTCTCCAGAGCCTTGGCTTCCAGAATGAAATAAAGACAAGGCTCACACAGGGCCATGCCGGCCAGGATCGGCCAATCCCGGCGGCGGAAGCGGATGGTGCGGAACAGGGGTATCCAGAAGAGAAAAACCAGGCTGGCCACCACCATGCGGCCGAAAATGACCCACATCGGATGGTAAAACTGAAAGGCCAGCTTCAGGGCAATAAAGGAGCTGGCCCACAGCAGCATGGCCAGCAGCAGACTTACCGTTGGAAGCAAAGGATGGGCAAACATTTCATAGTCTTTCATTTACCGACGACAAAACCGGGCAGCAGACACCGGTCCGGTCAGCCTTGCTCCGGCCGGCCCGGATCCACCTCTGCCACCAGGCGCAAGCCGGCATCAAAAGCCTCCCGCAGATAACCCTCATGGGCCAGGACATCATGTGCCTCTTCCAGTCCTGGATAGAGCAGGGTCCGCCATAGGGCGACGTCGAGGGCATCGAAAAAATAACGAACCGTGCGCACCGCCCCCTCAAAAAGATCCGGCCGCGGCGCCCGAGCCGCCGCTGAAAGAAAAAGACCGGGCCGCTTCCGGGAAAATCCCCCCCGTACCCTTTTCAGCAGATATTTGCCCGCCCAGAAGCATTGGCAGCGATCGATGAGAATCTTGGCCTGGGCGGAGACCCCCCCAAAAAAGACCGGGGACGCCAATAGAAGGCCGTCACACTCATCGAGCAGAAGGTAAATCCGCTGGAAATCGTCGGCGATAACGCACCGCCCCGTGTCCCGGCAGCCGTTATCCTCCAGGCAGGGAGAGAGGCTCAGATCGCCCAGGAAAACATCTTCGACCACGGCGCCGGCCGCCCGCGCACCGGTGGCGGCCTGATTCAGCAATCGCGAAGTATTTCCCTGACGCCGCGGGCTGCCGTAGAGAGCGACCAGTTTCCGGGTCCGGCAGATCGGCGCCGACATGGTAAGCTCCTTCATCTCTCCAAGCATTCTTTGACCGATTTCAGCCCGGCGGCGAAACGGGCCGCCGCCAGATCAGGGGAACGCCGCAGAAACCTGCACAGGGACGCCCAATCATCGACATCATCCCAGCATCCCAATTCGGCCAGGCGCACCTTCTGCCGGCGCGCGATCTCTCGCGTCACCGCCATGACCCGCCTGCCGCCCCAGGGCACGCTGCAAAACAACGCCGGACAATGGCGCCGCTCGCCGATCAGCACATAGCCGCCGTCAAAGGCAGGGACGGCCACCGCATCGGCCCGGCGCAGGGCGGCGAAGGCTTCCGTCACCAGGGTGGTGGGCAGATCGGGGGCATCGCTGCCGATGATAACCAGCGCTTCGGCGCCCTGGGCAAGGGTCGTTTTCAGCGCCTGGGCCAGGCGTACGCCAAGATCTTCTCCCTGTTGCGCGACCAGCCCATGGCCGGGAAAAACCCGCCGAAAATAATCCTCGCCGCCGGCAAAAAAAATGACCGGATCGAATCCGGCCAGGGACATCCTGTCGACGGTCTCCTGAAGGCTGAGGCGATAAAATTCCGTCGCCTCGAATCTGCTCAGAGGAGGGCTGAGACGGGTTTTGACCCTCCCCGCAACCGGCTCCCTGGCAAATATGCCCAGGAGCTCCCCTCGGGCTTTCCTGGTTCTAACCCAAGGGGCTATCATCTCAAAAGTTTATCCACTGTTTCCACAAGGTTATCCACAGCCCCGGAGCATTTTTCAAGATCCGCCCCCTCCCGCCATGACTTTTTCCTTACACAATAATATCAATAATTTACTAATTATAGACAAAGGTTTGGAGTTGCTATTTAGGGTTCCGATCTTTGTTTCGGTAACGGCTTGGTGTGAATAGCCGGCAACAACCCCCCAAAGATTATTTTAATAATTCACCAGCTTTCAAAGTGTTTCCTTGTGCTCCGCGTAGCAGATCGGATCCTGCAGCCCGGCCTCCCGGAACCCCTTGAGGCGCAACAGACAGGAGTCACAGGCAGCGCAGGCCCGTCCTTGCGGATCGGGATCGTAACAGGAATGGGTCAGGGTGAAATCAACCCCCAAATCGGCGGCGAGACGGACAATTTCTCCCTTGCTCAGGTCGATCAGTGGAGTGTGGATTCGGTAACGCCCCTTCCCTTCGACGCCGGCGCGGGTCGCCAGAGCGGCCATCCTTTCAAAAGCGGCGATGAATTCCGGGCGGCAGTCGGGATATCCGGAGTAATCGACGGCGTTGACGCCGATAAAAAGATCGAAGGTTCCCAGCACCTCCGCCCACCCCAGGGCCACAGCGAGAAAGATGGTGTTGCGGGCGGGCACGTAGGTGACCGGAATGATTTTATCTCCCAGCCGGTTTTTGGGCACGTTCAGGTCGCCGGTCAGGGCGCTGCCGCCGATGGCGCGCAGATCGAGATCGACGATGCGGTGTTCCACCGCTCCTGACAGCGGCGCGTTGGCCACCGCTTTCTCCAGTTCCACGCCGTGGCGTTGGCCATAACGGAAACTCAGCGCATAGGGCTGAAAACCGTCCCTTCGGGCCACCGCCAGACAGGTGGTGGAGTCGAGTCCGCCGCTGTAGAGAACTACCGCTTTTTTGGTCATGAAAGGTGCTTTCGGGAAAAAACCGGCCGCCTCTCGGCCGAAGCCGGGGAAATTTTACGATCACAAGGGGAAAATAGCAAACCGTAAAAGGGGATATTCTGTGCGTCGCGGAGGCAAAATTCAAGAGCAGAAACAGGGTACGGCCGGGCGGAAGCGAAACAGGAGCCGAATGGGTTATCAAAAAAGGAAAGTCGCCCTTTACAGCCGCTGCACCTTGATGAGGTTGGTAGTGCCGGCGGCGGAGACCGGGCTGCCCATGACGATGACCACCACATCCCCGGCGCGCAGGCGCCCCGATTCCCGGGCCGCCTGGGCCACGGCAGCGATCTGGGTTTCCGTGCCCCCGTCGGTGCACACCTGCATGGAGCGCACCCCGCGGTAGAGAACCAGGCGGCGGCGCACCTCCAGCGACGGCGTCACCGCGAAGATAGGCAGGGAGGGCCGGTACTTGGCCACCAGAGCGGCGGTGCGCCCCGTCTGGGTAAAGGTCAGAATGGCCGCCGCCCGGACATTGTGGGCGACCTCGCAGGCGGCTTCGGCGATGATTTCGGAGAGCTCGCGATCCCTTTCCGCAACGGTGGGCGGATGAAATATATGCGGTTGGAGAATCGGTTCCTTTTCCACATCGTCAGCCACCCGACCCATCATCGTCACCGCCTCCAGGGGATATCGGCCTACCGCCGTTTCCCCCGACAGCATCACCGCGTCGCTGCCGTCGAGAATGGCGTTGGCGATGTCGGAGGTCTCGGCGCGGGTGGGACGCGGGTTAGCGATCATGCTTTCCAGCATCTGTGTGGCGGTGATGACCGGTTTGCCGGCCCGGTTGCAGCTGTAGATGATCCGTTTCTGGATCAGCGGGATCTTTTCCGGGTTCATCTCGACGCCCAGGTCGCCCCGCGCCACCATGACGCCATCCACCTCCGCCAGGATGGCGTCGAATTCCTGCAAGGCCTGGGGCTTTTCGATCTTGGCGATGACCGGAGTGGCCGCCCCGAGCTGCCGAATCAGCCCCTTCAGTTCCGTGACATCGTCGGCCCGGCGGACAAAGGACTGACCGATGAAATCGATTCCCTGGGCCACGCAGAAGGCCAGATCCTCCCGGTCCTTGGCGGTGATCGCCGGAGCCGAAACCCGGCTGCCGGGAAGATTTATCCCCTTGCGGTCGCGCAAGGTTCCGCCGACCTCCACGCGGCAACGCACCTCGTCCTCGCCAACCGCCAGGACAGTCAGTTCGAGATTGCCGTCGTCGAGAAGAATGCGCTCCCCGGTTTGCACATCCCCGGGCAGACCGGAATAGGTGGTGGAAAAAAGATAGCCGCGGCCAACGACATCGCGGGTGGTTATGGTCACTTCGCTTCCCCGGATCAGTTCCAGACGCCCGTTTTCCATCGTTCCGGCGCGGATTTTGGGACCCTGCAGATCGCCGAGGATGGCGACGGCCCGCAGACGCCGTTCCGCTTCCCGGCGGATCAGGGGAATGAGCTCCGCCTTCTGTTCCTTCGTGCCATGGGAAAAGTTCATGCGGAAGACATCAACCCCGGCATCCATCAGTGCGTGGATCATTTCCGCACTTTCCGTGGCCGGGCCGAGGGTGGCGACGATTTTGGTGCGCCGGTTCATCCCATTATCCCTTCGCCAAGGGCAGCGGCTGGACAAGGCATCGCTGCGCTTTAAAAAAGTGACCTGTGATGGTAGTTGCCGCGGTATTCCTTGTGGGCATGGTTGGGGCTTTTATGACAGCGGAAACACTGCTGCTCGGTGATCTTACGCTGCTCCAGAGGGGAGGGTTCAGGCGCCAGTACAGACTCGGGCCGCTGCCACGCCTCACCCCCTCTTTCCGCGGAAACGACGGCGGGGGCATAGGCCACCTGCCAATTGGCCGAGATCGGTTCCTTGTGACACTGGTCACAGCCGCCGGGAGGGGGAATGGCCCGCCAACTTCCTATCATGGCACAGCCGAGGAGGGCCAGGTAGAGAACCAACATCGCACAAAGCCACCTATTCAATCTTTTCATCCCCCCCTCTTTTTCCACGATCACCCACCACATGCCAATCATACATCTACATCGAAAAACCATCATGCCCTGCCATCGACTATAACATCCGGATACCGAAACGGCAAAATATTTGCTGCTCTTCGTTCCCTATGTTATTAATAGCCATTATACATTTATCCCTATTCCGCATGATTGTGATTTCATCACCATGAAAAAATTACTGCGCCGTTTTCTCGTGCTGGCATCGGCAA
>JAAYDE010000087.1 GCA_012729375.1 Deltaproteobacteria bacterium
AAAAACTTACCGGTTGGTAATGGGCAATCAAAACCCAAAACCGGTCTCCCGGCGCCGCCTGTCAGCCGTCCGTTAACGGCCTCCCGGTCACCCTTTCAATCAGCCGCTGCGCATTGGCCCTGGCGGCGGCGATCTGTTCGCTTGTCAGGCCGGCGCCCCTGGCGATCCGTTCCGCCTTTTCCCAGGGCGTCAGATCGTCGGGAGAATGGCTGTCGGTATTGATCACCAGGCCGGCGCCGATCTCCAGAGCCAGCTTCGCCACGTGACCGTTGGCCAGGGAATGCCCCTTACGGGTGGTGATCTCCAGAAGGACTCCTTTTTCCTTGGCCATCCGCACCTCTTCCGCCGTAATCAGGCCGGGATGCCCGAGGATGTCGACGCCGGCCAGGATGGCGGCGTAATTGGTGCCCGGAGCTACCGGCTCGGAAAGGGTTTCTCCGTGACAGACAACGACCTGCGCTCCCAGCCGACGCGCTTCCGCAACCGCCTCCGCCATGAGCGACGGCGGCAGATAGGTCACCTCAATGCCAGCCAGAACCTCGATTCCAAAATTTTCCCGCATCCCTTGAGTGACCTTTAGAATCCGCGGCACAATCAGGTCGATGTTGGAAAAATCGCCGTGGTCGGTGATGGCGATGGCCCGGTAACCGGCCACCACGGCGCGGCGCACCAGTTCCGATGGAATCAGTTCGCCGTCACTGAATATGGAATGGGTATGAAGATCGATCATAAAACCCCCGGTAAATTTCTCTGGACGTCGCTTGTCCAGGTGATTCAGGTTGAAATTGCCGAATGTTTTGCCGGCGGCGCCACCTGGCGGCCGGCAGCGGAGCCAGCGCCGATGCCGCAGTCCGCCAAACGGCATGAACCGGCTTCGTATTCCCCGAGTTGAGAATTGCGATAGGAGTCGACGATCGTCACCGGAACCGTTGCGCCGACCAGTTCTTGCGGCCCGGTAAAGTTGACGATGCGCCCCCAGGTGGTGCGGCCGAAGATCTGTCCGGCCCCGTGGCGGCTCTCACCCTCCACCAGGACCGGCAGGGTCCGGCCGATATCCTGCCCCCAAACCGCCGCGCTGATCCTTTCCTGCTGGGCCAGAAGACGGTCGAACCGCTCCTGTTTCACTGCCGCGGGCACGCTGTCGGGGAGATGGATGGCGGCGGTGCCGGGACGCCGTGAGTAAAGAAACGTGTACAGGTCGGCATAGCCGACCTCGGCCGCCAAGGCCAAGGTAGCTTGGAAATCCTCCTCCGTCTCTCCCGGAAAACCGACGATAATGTCGGAGGTGATGCGGATCTCCGGGCAGACGGCACGCAGGCGGCGGACCTTGTCGACGTAGCTGCGCGCCGTATAGCCGCGGCCCATGGCGGCAAGCACCCGGTCGGAGCCGCTCTGCAGGGGGAGGTGGATATGGCGGCAGAGCTTGGGAAGGGCGCCGAAACTGTCGATGAGCCGGTCGGAAAGGTTCTTGGGGTGGGAGGTGACAAAACGCAGCCGGCATAAATCCGGGATGTCATGGACGGCGGCCAGAAGTTCAGGAAAAGACAGTTCACCGGTTGCGTTGCCCCCGTAGGAGTTGACGTTCTGGCCGATCAGGGTCACTTCGCGGACACCGCCGGCCGCCAGCTGCCGCACCTCTTCCAGCACCTCGGTGCTGGGCCGGCTGATCTCCCTTCCCCGCACATGGGGGACTACGCAGTAGGCGCAGAAGTTGTCGCAACCCTGCATGACGGTGACGTAGCGGGTGACGGCCCCGTCGAGGCGCCGCCGGGGAAAGAGAGCAAGGCGGGTTTGGCTGTCGAAAAAAAGGGTGGCCGCCTCCCGCTCCCCTTTCCGGGCGCGGTGGATCAACTCGGGCAGACGATGAATGTTGTGGGTGCCGAAAACCAGATCGACATGGGGAAGGCTGTCGAGAAGCCGTTTTCCCTCCTGCTGGGCCACACATCCCCCCACCGCGATCAGCAGATGGGGACGGGCTTCCTTGAGCGGCTTGAACCGCCACAGGTGGCCGATCACCTTGCGTTCCGCCTTGTCACGGATACTGCAGGTGTTGAGCAGGATCAGATCGGCCGCCGCCGCCTCCGCGCAGGGTTCATAACCCATCTCCTCGAGAAGGGTGGAAATCTGCTCGGAATCGACGACATTCATCTGGCAGCCGAAGGTTTCAAGATAGAATCTCTTGCCCATAAGAATGTTTTCCTTCTGCTTCGGTGAATCCCTGAAAAGTAGATGTTATGCGGAGAATCAGCGGAGTGTCAACGGCGGATGCTCACTCAGCAGAGCAATCAGGCGGTGGGGATGCTCCAGACAGGAAAACTCCACATTCCTTCCCCCTTGCCCCCACACCGCAACCGTGGCAAGGTCCTTGCCGAGCCAGTTAACATCGACTTTTTCGATGGCGGCGCGGGGCAGCCGCAGCAACCGGCAGGGGAAACAGCCGCCCACGGCCAGCAGGGAGCGGTCGGTAGCGGCGTAGAAAACCGTATTCCATTGCAGCCGCGCGCGCACAAACCCGCCGGGAAAAAACCACAGCGCCGTCCCCAGCGCCGCCAGCATCAGCGGCAGGCGCCAGGGAAAATGGGCGGGAAGCAGCCACAACAGCAGGGTCAGACCGCCTCCCGCCAGGGCACGGAAGGCGCGCCGCCAATTGCGGAAACAGTAGCAACGGGGAGCGGGACATCCTTCCCAGAGAATCTTTTCCCCGGCATCTAGATGAGCCGTCCAGTCCATCAGTTGCCGGTAAAACCCTGCAGGCGCTTGGCGGCGGCGCGGCCGAACCTTCCGTCACCATCGGCCTGGACCACCTGGGCAAAAAGACCCCTGGCTCTTTCCGTGTCTCCTTCACCGGCGCAGGTTTCCGCCAGCAGAAAGGTCCCCTGCAGCGTAGGCAGCAGGGCCATGGCCGTTTCCAGCCGGCGCCGCGCCGCCGGGTAGTCGCCATTGGCCAGATGCACAAAGCCCAGCCCGAGAAGGGAGGCATGATGCTCCGGATCGACCCTGAGCGCCTGTTCCAGGTAAAAACGGGCGCTGCGAATGTCCTCTTCCTGGAGATAGGCGAGGCCGAGCCGTCCCAGAATCAGCGGCTCTTCGGGCAGAACCGAGGCGGCTTCCAGATACCCGGTAACGGCGGCGCGGGAGTCGTTCCTGCGTTCCGCCTGCAGGGCCTGCTCATAAATGAGGTAGCCGCCGGCCTCCTCGGTCAAGCGTTGACGCCAGGGCGGCGGCGTTACCGGCCCAGGGGACGCGGCCAGGGATGGCGCGACGTTTGCCGACGAATCCATTCCCTGGCGTTCCCGGGCCGCCGAATAGGGATGGAACTGCCACCCCAGGCCGCGCTCCGGAGGCGGAAAGCCTCCTTTTCCCGCGGCTTCGAGAACCTTCATGGCCTGCGCCATTGCCTGCGGAGAATAACCGGCATCGCGCAGGAGAGTCAGCGCCAGGCGATCGGCCTGCGCCTCCTCATCGGCAGTGAACTCCCACTCCTGAAGGGCCTTGACCGCCTTCAGGGCGGCGGCGACATCCGCGCCATATCCGCCCACGTAGCTTTTGTTTTCCGCAAGTCCGGCCAATGCCTCGAATCCCGGCGCCAGGTCCTCCCCGGCCATGGCCCGCTGCAGATGACCCGCCCGCAGATGACCCAGCTGATGGGCGATAACGGCCGCCACTTGAGCTTCGTCTTGCAAAAGCAGCAGAAGTCCCCGCGTCAAGCCGATCCCGCCGCCGGGGAAAACCACCGCCGCCGGCCGCGAATGGTTTATCACCTCGATTCGCATAGGGGAGTTGCCCGCAGCGCCGTAGCGCCCCAATTGGCCGCCGATTTCGGCAAGCGCCCGCCGCACCTGATTGTCGGCATCGGGATAGACTCCGCCCAGTTTGTGCAGATCCCAGGAAAAAGCTTTCATTCCTGCCGCCGATTCTCGGAAAGCGGCTGCTTCCGCGGGCGGCGCCGGTGTCGGCGGAAACGGCGGTTCCACCGCAACGGCCGGTCCCTTTTCGGGGTAGGAAGGCACCGCCGGGCTCATGGCGCACCCGGTGAGGAAAAACAGGCCCATGGCCAAAAAAGCAAAATGGCTCTGAAAGGTTCGCATATATTTCTCTTCTCTCGTCTTTTCACCGATTCGTGACCGCGAATCAGCAGAAAACGGCGACTTCTTGCCGTTTTGTTTGTTTTTGTATTGGAAATACCGATTCCCTGAAGTAAAATTGTAGGCTTGTTTTGAAAGCCAAAAATATTTTAACAGGTTATTTTCCCAGGTAAGTGAAAAATGCTCAAGCCAATTCGCAACATCGCCATCATCGCCCACGTCGATCACGGCAAAACGACCCTGGTTGACGCCCTCCTTCGCCAATCTGGGATCTTCCGCTCCAACCAGGTCATCACCGAAAGGATCATGGACCGCAACGATCTGGAACGGGAACGGGGTATCACCATCCTCGCCAAAAACCTTTCCGTTTCCTACCAGGGAGTCAAGATCAACATCGTCGACACCCCCGGCCACGCCGATTTCGGCGGCGAAGTGGAACGAGTCCTCAAGATGGTCGATTCGGTGCTGCTGCTCGTCGACGCTTTCGACGGGCCGATGCCCCAAACCCGTTTCGTCCTCAAAAAGTCTCTCGATCTGGGGCAGCGCCCCATCGTCGTCATCAACAAGATCGACCGTCCCGGCGCCCGCCCCGAAGAGGTGGTCAATCTGGTCTTCGATCTCTTCTGTGAACTCAACGCCAACGAAGAGCAGCTCGACTTCCCCATCATCTACACCTCAGCCAAACTCGGCTATGCCACACCCGATCCAGCGCAGCCGTCGGCCAACATGGAGCCCCTGTTCCGGGCCATTCTGGACAAGGTACAGGCGCCGCGAGGAGACAGCGCATCTCCCTTCCAGATGCTGGTGGCCAGCATCGAATACAACGATTATCTGGGGCGCCTCGCCACCGGCAAGATCTTCAACGGAGTGGTCACCAAAGGAGACGAGGTGGTGGTGGTCAGGAACGATTCCCCTCCCCTGCGGGGCAGCATCTCCAAGCTGCTCGGCTATGACGGCCTCAAGCAGATGGAACTGGATGAAGCGATGAGCGGCGATATCGTTTCCATCGCCGGCTTCGACGATATCCGCATCGGCGACACCCTGGCGGCGCCGGAAAAGCCCGAAGCGATCCCTTACGTCAACATCGATGAACCGACCCTGTCGATGTATTTCATGGTCAACAAATCCCCCTTCGCCGGCCAGGAAGGCAAATACGTCACTTCCCGGAACATCCGCGACCGGCTCTTCCGCGAGCTTCGCTCCAACGTCTCCCTGCGGGTGGAAGAGACCGTCGACACCGATACCTTCAAGGTTTCCGGCCGTGGGGAGCTCCACCTCTCCATCCTCATCGAAAACATGCGCCGGGAAGGGTACGAGCTGGCGGTCTCCAAACCGGAGGTCATCTACCGCACCATCGACGGTGACCGCTGCGAGCCGATGGAGTATCTGGTCATCGATGTTCCCGAAGAGTATCAGGGCGTGGTCATCGAAAAGCTCGGCGCGCGCCGCGCCGAAATGAAGGCGATGACCCACCAGAACGGCCACCTGCGCCTCGAATTCGTCATTCCCGCCCGCGGGCTGATCGGCTTCCGCACCGAATTTATGACCGACACCCGCGGTACCGGCGTCATGAACCACGTCTTTCACGAGTACGCCCCGGAAAAAGGGCCGATTTCGGGACGGACCAACGGCGTTCTGGTCGCCATGGAGCCCTGCGAAACCGTCGCCTACGCCCTTTTCAACCTGCAGGATCGCGGCATCCTCTTCGTCGGTCCGGGGGTCAAGGTCTACGAGGGGATGATCATCGGCCAGCACGCCAAGGACAGCGATCTGGTCATCAACCCCGGCAAGGGGAAGAAACTGACCAACATCCGTGCCTCCGGCAGCGACGAAGCGGTGCGCCTCATCCCGCCACGCACCTTGAGCCTCGAACAGGCTCTGGAATTCATCGAGGACGATGAACTGGTGGAGATCACCCCCCGCTCCGTCCGTCTGCGCAAAAAGGCGCTGAGCTATCTGGAACGCAAAAGACAGCACAAAACGACCACCGCAAGTTGAGGACGGCAACCATATGGCCACCCTGCTGAACCCCGGCGAACGCGAGATTCTTGTCGCCATCGCCCGCCACGCCATCGAAACCTTCGTCCGCACCGGGCACGTCGTCGCCGCAGAGCGGGAGGAACCGGCCCTGAACCAACACCGGGGATGTTTCGTCACCATCCACCGCCAGGGCGAACTGCGCGGCTGCATCGGCACCTTCACCGCGGCGCGGCCCTTGTGGCGGGAGGTGGCTGCCATGGCCGTTTCCGCCGCCACCCGCGATCCCCGCTTCAACCCCATGAAGGAACGGGAACTGGCCGATTTTTCCCTGGAGATATCGGTGCTGTCGCCCCTCGAAGAAACCGACGAGCCAGGGAAGATCGAGGTGGGCAAGCATGGCATCTACCTGGAGCGGGATGGCAACCGCGGGGTGCTGCTGCCGCAGGTGGCTGTGGAACAGGGCTGGGACCGCCAGACCTTCCTCCGCCAGACCTGCCGCAAGGCGGGCCTGGCGCCGGATGCCTGGGCGGCGCCGGGGACACGTCTCTACATCTTCACTGCGGAAATCTTCGGCGAGGGGAACAGGTAAGTCGGTGAAGGATGCCGATTCTCCTCGAGCAGCAGCCAGTTCCTGAACAGCCCTTGCCGTGTCGGAAAAACCGACAGAGCCAAAATTTTGGTTGGCGATCTTTCCCGAGCGGAGCATGATCCTTTCGTCAACATCGCACAATCCTGGCAAACCCTCCAACCCCGGTCACCCCAAGTCGCTCTTCGTTTCCGCCAACGATCCGCCCGGCAAACTGCCTGCCGAAAGATTCTTCCTGCCGCCGAAACTCCAAGTCCGCAGCACCATCCCGTTTTTCCAAAAATAAAGAACAACATCATGATATTGCTTGTTTTTTCATTTTCTCCGGGACAGTCCACGGTTCCGATCCAGTGTCTGGCCGAACCTTTCTCAAAGGAAAAAAACCCTTGAGCTTTCCTGCCCCCGGTATCCTTTCGAAGGGCAGTAGCAGGCTCCGACGGCGGATTTTTCCATTGACGCAGGCGTCACCATCCACCCCTTGCGATACGACGAAGGGGTCAAAACCCCCGGCCAAAAACTCCGGGCTGTCAAGAGGTATGGAACTTGCTTGACCACCTTTTCAGGAAGACATCGAACTTCGCGGGAGATGCCGCGCCACTGCTGTTGGGTGCTTCCCGAAACCAGACCCTCGTCAAAAGACCGACCGAGGGCTGTCGCCCCTTGGCCCTGGTTCCCCAAAATGAAAAACCACCCGTTCTGCGAGTCGGAAGAATCCGTCTGGATGCAAACAGATTGGTCAAAACATAAAAGTTGTGACCGCCTGCTTAAAAAGGTCGGAGAGACAGGCTCATTCTTTCCGAACAGACGGTCGTGTGGCAGGGTCTGGTATTGCTTCGGGGAATTTTCCGAATAAACCCACGATAATCTGGTTCCGGCAAAGGGGATTTTGACGCCGCAACAAAGGCCTTTCTTGAATGCTCAAAAAAATCAGGAAATCATCATGATTTCAGGCACCGACACCCTGGGTCAGGCCACACCCCTGCCCCAGCTGAAGGAAAGCCCCGACACGGAAAACCTGACGACCCGGCCGCAGGCGGATAATCCGCGGCCGGTACTGGTGGTGTCCGTCACCAGCGGCAAAGGGGGCGTGGGCAAAACGGCAATTGTGGCCAATACCGCCATCGCCATGAGCCGGATGGGGAAAAAGGTGCTCATCATCGACGCCAATCTGGGTTTGGCCAACATCGACGTAATTTACGGCCTGACCCCCCATTACAACCTGAACCATTTTTTTGGCGGCCTGGTCGATCTAAATGAAATCCTTGTCGAGGGGCCCGGCGGCGTCAAGATCCTTCCCTCAGGCTCCGGCCTCACGCAAATGACCCGCCTCAAGCCTTCGCAAAAAGCTCAATTCATCGAGGGGCTCGATCGCCTCGATGAGAAATTCGACGCGGTGCTGATCGATACGGAAGCCGGCATCTCAGACAATGTCACCTACTTCAATACCGCCGCCCAAGAGGTGCTGCTGATAGCCACCTCCGATCCCGCCTCAATCACCGATGCCTATACCCTGATGAAGGTCCTTTTTCTTCAGTTTCAACAACGAAATTTCCATTTGCTGGTCAATGTCGCAAGGGATTCCGACGAAGGGTTGGAGGTATTCCAGAAACTGACCATAGCGGCAGACCGTTTTTTCGACATCTCCCTCAATTATCTGGGATACATCCCCTTCGATGAAAACATGCTCGAATCGCGGCGGAGGCAGATGCCGCTGATCGAACTCTATCCCGACAGTCAGGCCAGCGCTTCTTTCCGGTCCCTGGCCAAAGGGCTTCTGAGCCTTCCTACCGATCTCTGCCCCAAGGGTTCCCTGCAGTTTTTCTGGAAAAATTTTCTGGCCCAAAATCCATCGCAGGACAGCTGAATCCCACCTTTGGCCGCCCTTTGCAAGCCATGGAAGATGTCAATGTTATTCAATAGTTTGCAAAAAGCAAAAGCAATTGAAAAATGCCTCTGGGTCAGGCACAATGGCCTTTGGCGATGTTGATGGAAATCCCCCGAAAACCCACCCCCTTGAAGTTGAAAGCCTGAAAATTCAGCCTGCTCAGGATGTTCGGTGGATTCCCGAACCCCCCGCACCAGCATGAAGAATTCTACCAGGCCATGGAAAAACCGCTTTTTGCCTGCATTCCAAAGGGTGGGACCGTGGCTGGCAGGGGCTATTCTTAATCAGCGAACCCGATATCGCTTAAATGGCATTCTTTCTCTGCAGCCGATTGATCGAAGCGACCTCGCCAGGGGGGTTCGCAACAAATTGTTAAAACAAGCGGAGGGCGTGATGGCAAAGATTGTGGTCGTGGGCGCAGGAGTCCAGGGGCAGGAGGGGTTCAGCCGCAAGGCGCTGGAAGAGATCGGCCGCGCCGAAGTGCTGGCCGGGCGCCCGGCCCATTTGGCGCTTTTCCCCGATTTCCCCGGTGACAAGGTCGCTTTTAACGACGCACCAACGGAAATTATCGATTTCCTGCAGTCGACGGGGCGCCGGGTCGTTGTGCTGTCTTCCGGCGACCCGCTCTTTTTCGGCAGCGGCAGCCAACTGTTGCGCAACCTTCCCGAGGAAAGGCTCGAATTCATCCCCAATGTCAGTTCCCTCCAATACGCTTTCGCTAAAATCCGCATCCCCTGGGATGACGCCGTCTTCGTCTCGCTCCTCGGGCGGAACCTGAGCACCGAGGTGGACCGCATCGTCGCCGCCGAAAAAGCGGCGATCCTCACCGACAAGGTCAACACTCCGGGTGACATAGCGGCCGAATTGATGGCCAGGGGCCGCGAAGGGTACAAAGTCTATCTCTGCGAAAATCTCGGCAGCCCCCAGGAGCGAATCGTCATTACCGACATCCGCTCCCTGCGGGGCATGACGACGGCAGACCTCAACCTGCTGATACTCATCAAGGAATACGACGGCACCAGGGAGGCCTGCCAACCGGTGTTGGGGATTCCCGACGAAGAATTCCGCCTGCCGCGCCGGATCATGACCCAAGAGGAGATCCGCGTTCTGACCCTGGCCAAACTCCGCTTGCGCCAGGACATCATCCTGTGGGATATCGGCGCCGGCTCCGGCTCCGTCAGCATCGAGGCCGACAACCTGACCCGGAATGGCCGCATCTACGCTATCGAAAAGGACGAAGAGCGGGTGCAAATCCTGCGGGACAATCTGCGCCGCATGAACTCCCGCAAGGTGATCGTGGTCAAAGGGAACGCCCCGGAATGCCTGGATGACCTCCCCGATCCGGATCGAGTCTTCATCGGCGGCGCCGGCGGCAATCTGCAGGAAGTACTGGAAGTGGTGGAACCGCGCCTGGCGGCGGGGGGCCGAGTAGTGGTCAACGCCATGGCTCTGGACACCCTCTTCGCGGTCAGCGAATTTTTCGAGAGATCGGGTTGCCGAGTGGAGATTACCGCCGTCAACATCTCCCGCACCAACCCGACGACGGATTATAAGGTTTTCGAAGCCATCAATCCGGTCTACATGATCATGGCGGAAAAATGACAAGTTGTCTTTTTAAATTGGCATTTAATTTGAATGGGCAAAGGGGGTAGCGGGTTCTTCTTTAATGTCCATTAGGAATGTTTACCTGGGGGGTGATCTTATGCAAGGTCTGTCAATGGGATTGATGGTCCAGACAATTATTGATTTCTGGCCTTTCTTTGCAACCGTGGCCCTGGCTTTTCTGCTGATTTTCCATCAGGGCGGTGTCTGCCGGCGCCTGGAAAGGGAATTGGGTCTGCAACGCGCCCGTCTCAACGAAATGATGTTGATGTTCCAGGATCTGCAAAGGGGACGCTCAGCGTACAGCCGCGCCCCGAAGGAAGTTGAAACCGAAGCCGCTGAGACAAAATCCGCTCCCGCGACTGGCCAAGAAGAGACACCAGTGACCGAGGAGGCCCCCTCCGTGGCGGAAAAAGCGGCCGCGGGATCCTCTGAACCGGCAGCCGAGGGACAGCAATTCGCCGGTCCGGCGGAAGAGGTTACCGAAGCACCGACAGATGCCCCCTGGGAGCCGTCGACCGAGGAGACGGAGGACGATCGGGAGTCCGTTGAGCAGCTTCCCCTGGGTGCTGCACCCAAGGAAAATTTCCAGGAATTTCCCCCGCAGGAATCGGCGCCGGAGGAAACCCCGGAAATTCCCCCACCAGGGTCGGAAGGATTTTCCACCGAGGCCGCATACCAAGAATCGCCGCCGGCAGATACTCCGGCCACCCCGCCGCGACCACGGGCGGATCGCCCCACCGTAACCTGTAATGGTTGCGGCAACAAATTGGCCTACACCATGAACCTCTCCGGGAAGAAGGCCAGATGTCCGGCCTGCAAGACGATCGTCATGCTTCCCTGACGGTTTCCGTTCAGGAAAAAAGAGGGGCGGTCAGCGAACCGCCTCTCTTTTTTTTGGTTTCAGACCGGGAAGCCAAAGCGCGCCAGATCTTCCTTCGGAGCCTGGCTGAAATGGGAAAACTCCATGGTAAAGGTGCCCCTCCCCTTGGTGGCGCTGCGCAACTCCGTCATATAGCCAAACATCTGGGAAAGCGGCACCTCCGCCCGGATGGTGTCCAACTCCCCCCGCGACTCCATACCTTCGATCCGCCCCCCTTTTTGTTGCAGGGAGGCGAGCACTTTGCCGGAGAACTCGCCGGGAGAAACGATCTCCAGAGCCATGATCGGCTCCAGCAGGGTGGGAGAGGCCTCCGCCGCGGCCAGGGAAAACCCTTTCTGGCCTACCGCCCGGACTCCCATCTCCGTGGTGATTCCGGGAATATAAGGGGCTTCCAAAAGGACGATCTCGACGTCGATCAGGGGATAACCGCTACGGATTCCAGCCTGACAACTTCTCTCCCAGGTGTCGTAAAGGGCCTGGCGCAGTTCCTCAGGCAAAGTGATCTTTTCGTCCGCAGGAATGTGGATATGCACCCCGGAGCCGCGTTTCAACGGGGTGATGGTGAAACGGATCTCCCCCCGCTGTCCTTTCCCTTCCGCTTCGATCTCAAAAATTTCGTGGCGGGTCACCGGTTTCTGGATGGTTTCCCGATAAACGACCTGAGGGCGGCCGGTTTTAACGACAATCCCGAAATCATCCGTCAGCCGCCTGGCAACCACTTCCAGATGCAGTTCCCCCATGCCGCTGAGAATGGTCTGCCCGGTATCCGCGTCCTCCCGCACCCTGAACGTGGGGTCTTCCCATTGCAGCTTTTCCAAAGCGGGGAGAAGTTTTTCCCGGTCTTCGACGCTGCGGCTTTCCACCGCCAACGAAACCACCGGGTCGGGGATGTTGAGCCCGGAAAGGATCAGAGGATGCTCGGAAAAACATAAGGTATCGCCGGTCAGAGCGTCCTTGAGTCCCGTGGCGGTGATGATATCCCCCGCCTGGGCCTCCATAATCCGCTCCCGCTTGTGGGAATGCATGCGGAAAAGGCGGGCGATCTTTTCCTGATGCTTGCGGGCGGCATTGAAAACCGTATCCCCGACCTTGATTTCTCCGGAATAAATCCGCAGATAGGTCAATTTGCGCCCTTCGTCGGAAAGCACCTTGAAAGCCATGGCACAAAACGGCCCCTTGGGATCGCAGGGCAGTTCCTCGTTAACCTCGGTTACCGGATTGAAGGCCTGAACCGGTGGCAGATCGAGAGGGGAAGGGAGATAAAGACCGACCGCATCCAAAAGAGGCTGAATCCCCTTGTTGCGCAGAGCGGCACCAAGTAATACGGGGAATATCTTGCCCTCCACAACCCCTTTGCGCAGGGCCTTGTGAAGCCGCTCGACAGCGATCGGTTTGGCCTCCAGGAAATCGTTCAGAATGGTGTCGTCAAAATCGGCCGCCGCCTCAACGATCTGTTCCCGGGCGCTGTCAACCGCCTCCCGAAAGGATTCGGGAACCGGCCCCGCCACCGGGAAATGGCTCTGTTCCGGATCAGGGAAGGAAAGCGCCCGCTCAGCCAACAAATCGATGACACCGCTGAAGGTGCTTTCGGCGCCGATCGGCAGCTGCATGAGGACAGGCCGGGCATGGAGCCGCTGGCGGATCTGTTCGAGAACCGCCTGGTGATCGGCACCGACGCGGTCCATCTTGTTGATCAGGCAGATACGGGGAACCTGGTAGCGGTCCGCCTGGCGCCACACCGACTCACTCTGGGGCTGGACCCCCTCCACACCGCTGAAGATGGCCACGGCGCCGTCCAGAACCCGCAGGGAGCGCTCCACCTCAATGGTAAAATCAATATGACCAGGGGTATCTATCAGGTTGACCCAGTATTCACCCCATTGACAGGTGGTGTTGGAGGCGGTAATGGTTATCCCCCGCTCCTGTTCCTGAACCATCCAGTCCATGGTGGCGGCCCCCTCATGGACCTCACCAATCCGGTGAATCTTGCCGCTGAAAAAAAGAATCCGCTCGGAAACCGTGGTTTTGCCGGCGTCGATGTGGGAGATGATGCCGATATTGCGAAGGCTTTTCAGAGGGAGAGAGCTCATGCAACGGTCCTCGCTGACAATTTTTCAGGAAACGGTTTGGCGCGCCGCCGGGCAGATCCTGGATCCATAAGCCAGGCTTTTATCTGTGAATGAAGCCACGCGTCCCTTCCCACCCCGCGGGAAAAAGCAACCGCAGATCACAGGGAAATTCATCGTTGTGAATCCGCGCTAGTATAACGAATCGAAAAAACAAGGCAAGAAGGAATCCCAACAGAAGAGGAACGGCACCAGATGATGACAAATGAACGGGGTTAGCTAAAATGAATTCTATCGGTTCGCAATTTGGCTTCCAGCAAAGGAATCAAAAAATGTCAGCCCATCTTTGCCCTTAGTTGATGGAGCGGGAAAAATGGTGTAGAGTCCAGAGGATTTATCGTTAACGCCTGTTCTGGTTAAAATCGCCGGCTTTGTCCTTGAAATTGAGGGAAAAAATGTCGTTGCGCACAATCTTGCTGGTAGACGGAAATCAACATGAAAGGGAACGGGTCGCTGTTGCGCTCCGCAAAGAAATCGATTGTGTCGTTCTTGAAGCGGACAACCCCGAAAAAGCCTTGGAGATCCTCGAAAGGGAGCAGATTTCCCTGTTGTTGACCGAGATGTTTTTGCCCGCAAAAGATGGCATGGAACTGATCAAAAAGATTCCCAAGATCAACGCCGAGGCCTTATCCATGGCGGTCATCCCCCGTAACCACGGGGATTTGGAGGTTGAAGCCCTCAAACTCGGAGCGTTTTTCTACATTCACACCCCTTATGATTTTTCCGAAGCGGTGATCGGCGCTTCCCGCGCTTTGCGATTTTATGACCTGAAGATCCACGGCGAGATGCGCGGTGTGCAAACGCGCAAAAAGGATGGTTTCTTCGGCATCATCGGCAAAGCGCCGGCGATGGAAAATCTTTACCGGATTGTCGAAAAAGTGGCGGCAGACGCCGAATCAACGGTTCTGCTCTACGGGGAAAGCGGCACGGGCAAGGAACTTTTCGCCCGCGCCGTCCACGGCCTGAGCCCGCGCCGGGGGAAAAACCTGGTTCCCGTCAACTGCGCCGCCATCCCCGATGAACTTCTGGAAAGCGAACTCTTCGGCTATGTCAAGGGTGCCTTCACCGGGGCGGTGCAGGCCAAAATCGGCCGCATCCAGTATGCCGACGGAGGCACGTTGTTTCTGGATGAGATCGGTGACATGAAGCCGAATCTGCAGGCCAAACTGCTGCGCGTGTTGCAGGAACGGGAATTCGAACCGGTCGGGGCGATTAAATCGACCCCCGTCGATGTGCGCGTCGTGGCCGCCACCCATCGCAACCTGGAAAAGCTGGTCCATGAGGGAAAATTCCGCGAGGATCTGTACTACCGGCTCAATGTGGTTCCCCTGGTCATTCCGCCGTTGCGGGAGCGCCTTCAGGACATCCCTGAACTGGTGGATCAGTTTATTCTCTGTTTCAGCCGCAACCGCAATACCGGGGGGCCAACCCGTTTCGACGACCTGGTGATCCAAAGCTTGATGGACTACCATTGGCCGGGGAATGTACGCGAGCTGAAAAACCTTGTTCAACAGATGGTGGTTCTTTACGGGGGGGAAACCATCACCCTGGATCAACTCCCCGGCAAATATATATCCGCGGGGAAAAAAGCCCGGGGAAGCAGCGGCTTCCAGCCGGCAGAAAATCCATTTCCTCCCGCCCCCCGGCCGTTCGATGAGCTGATGGGGGGAGCGGTCGATTTCAACACCCTGGTCAGCGAATTCGAGGATCGGCTGATCCTGCAGGCCTTGAACCGGACGGGGGGCAATAAAAAGGAAGCCGCGGAACTGCTGAACCTGAAAAGAACCACCCTCCTGGAGAAAATCAAGAAAAAGGGAATCGACGACAAGGCAGACTTTTGAGCCGATTCCTCCCTCAACCTTGACGAACCCGCAAAAATGATCAGCAGGAGGGCATAGCCCAAATCTGCGCCTGTCAGGTGAACCAATCTTGAGGAATGGGGCGCACATGGAAGTACGCCGCGATGACGCAGCAGGATGAAGCGCCTGTTCGCCGCACCTTGATGGCGGGCGGGTAACACCGTGGATGGACCTTTTCAAAGCCATCGAGCCTTCTCCGCCGGTCGAGCAAAGGATGGTTTATAACCGGGATAGTTCAGGAAACTGCGCCGTGAAACAGGCCGGGCGTCAGATCGAGCCCCGTTAAACGACACGCCCTGGCTTCGCCTTTGCCGTTCCTCGAAGCACCCAGAGGGGGAGATGGCAAACTTGCGACGAAAGAATAATCCGTTTTCGTTTTGATTGTTGTCATTTACATTGAAATGGGGGTAAAAACGGCCGTGCCGCAAATCCCCGCAAAGGAGAGAGTCCATGGGAATTCTCAGCAATACGGTCAGCATCCGCCAGTTCCGCGTGGTCGGCGACAAACCGGCGGCGAATCTGCCGGCGTGGGCGGGCACCCGGCTCGCCGATTTCGGTTTCCGCTCCATTGAGGAAGGGGCCGAGGAACAGGCTATCGGCTGGGTGGAGTTCGACGACCCACGGGAAAGCGGTTTTGCGGCAATTCACACCTTCCAGCGGGATCATTATTTCGTTTTTGCCCTGCGCCGCGATCAGCGCCGCCTTCCCGCAACCCTGTTCAAACAGCATTTTCAGCAGGAAGAGGCCGATTTTCTGGCGGCCCATCCCGGTTTCCGCCGGGTGCCCAAACAGAAACGGGAAGAACTGAGGGAGAAGCTGCGCCTGCGCCTGCTGGCCAAAACCCTCCCCACCCCTTGCCTGTGGGATGTGGTCTGGGACACGGACCAGGATCTGGTGACCTTCGCCAGCCTCAGCGCTTCCGCCGGCGACCTGCTGGTGGAGCAGTTCAGGAAAACCTTCGGGGGGCTGCGGTTGACGCCGGTCCACCCCTACGGCCGCGCCATGGATATCCTGGAGGAGCCGTTACGGGCCAGGTTAGTCGCCGCCAACCAGGCACCTACCGGCGAGGCGGTGGCTTTGATCGAAGCCAACCGCTGGCTGGGCTGCGATTTCCTGCTGTGGCTGATGCACCGCACCATGGCCGCCGATTCCCGGTACCCCGTCTGCCGGCCCGGCCCGGCCGTGGCAGGAGAGGGTTTCGTCTCCTACCTCAACGACAAACTGCTGCTGGCCGGGGGCGACAATCCCGGCGGCATCCAGAAGGTGGCCGTGAGCGGACCCCAGGACCATTTCAGCGAGGTGCGCGCCGCCCTGCTGAGCGGCAAGGAGATCCGCGAAGCGGTGCTCTACATGGAAAAGGAGGAAGACCTGTGGAAGCTTCACCTGAAGGGGGATTCTTTCCATTTCGCCTCTTTCAAGGCGCCGCCGGTCAGGATTGAAAAGGAGGACGGGAATGACCCCGCTTTGGAAAAGGAGGCTGTCTTCTTCGAGAGGATGCACCTTCTGGAAAGCGGCTTGCAACTTTTCGACAGCCTCTTTGCCGCCTTTCTACGGGAGCGCCTCGACGGGGAGTGGCCGCACAAAAACGCGGCGATTCTGGCCTGGCTGGCTGAATCCTAGCCACCGGCGGCAAGCCACTTGCCATTCGCCTCCAGCCATCGACGGCCACCCGTTGCCGGCCCCCAATCGCTTTTCTACCGCTGAATGCTGACGCCGCGGCGATCGAGGAGGCTGCCCTCGGCCAGATAGAGTTTGACCAGTGCGATGCGGTAATTGACGATGGTTTCGACCTCGGCGATCTGAATCTGGAGCAGATCCCGCTGGGCCTGAGCCACTTCCAGGGCGGTACTGGTGCCGACGTCGAAACGCTCCTTTTCCGCCGCCAGGGTCTGCTCCTGGAAGATGCGGGTTTCGCGGGTGGCGCCGATCTGCTGGCGGGCGCGCTCGACTTCGTTGATGCCGAGGCGCACCTCGAGACGGATCAACTGCTTCAGGTTGTCGATGGCCGCGGCAGCCTGCTGGCGGGAGGCGTGGGCCGCCACGTCTTTGGCGTGGGCGGCGCGATTGCCGAGGATGTGGCTGAGGCGCAGACCGACGGTGAAATCATAGGTGTTGCCGTCCAGTTCCCGGAAAGCTGCGGAGAAGGTATCGGCGTAACCGGTTTTGCCGAGGGCGATGAAAAAATCGAGACGGGGCAGCAGGCCGTTACGGGTATAGATCGTCTCCAGGCGGTTCTGCTGCAGGCGCAGCCGGGCCTCGTTGAGATCGGGGCGGGATTTTTCAGCCAGCTGCAAACGATCCTTCAGATCCTCGATCGGGTTCAGCTCCAGGCGTGGCCCGCTGACCGCCTCCATGGGTTGATCGAGATGGCCGTTGACGCTGGGGCTGATCAGGCGCAGCAAACGCAGGCGGCGGTCCTCCAGCTGACTGCGGGCATCGATCAGGGCCTGGACGCGCAACGCTTCTTCCGCTCTGGCCGCCGCCACCTCGATCTCGGGAAGCACCCCCACCTGGATGCGCAGTTCGATCTCCTCCCGCTGTTTTCTCGCCACCCGCAACGATTCTTCGAAGATGGCGATCTTCTCCCCGGCCAGCACGTAATTCCAATAAGCGGTTTCGGTTTCGGCCACAAGGGTTTCGGTGAAACCCCGCAGTTCATCCAGGCTGGCCAGGGTCTCCAGCTCGGCCTGGCGGACGGCAACCAGATTGACCGACGGTCCCAGGCCGCGCAACAAGGATTGGGTCAGGGTAAGACCGGCCCGGGCCGTCTGCAGCTCCGGTTCCCGATTCGAGATGTTCCGCTCATGGGACAAACCGGCCTCGACGGCGGTGCCGGTAGGCAGAAACTGGCGCAGGCCCGTGACGGCATAGGTATCGGTGCCGGCAACCTGATAGAGTCCCCCGCTGGAACGGGAAGTTTCGGAAGCTTTCTCTTTGAAATACTCGGCCTCGCCGAAAAGCTCCGGATCGAATTTCCCGCGCTCGATCTGCTCGAAAGTGCCGGCAATCACCGGCGTCAGCTGCCGCGCCTGGAGATCCCGGTTGTTTTTAAGCACCAGAAGAATGGCTTGTTCGATGGAGAGTTGCAGAGGTTCATCGGCGGCGGGAGGGGCCGGAGCGGGCACCGACTTCTCCGGCAGCCGGAAGATCACCGGAGTCACCTGCGGGGACGATTCTCCGCTATGTCCCGGCCGGTCGAGGCTTTCAGGAATCGGCGGCCAGCCCGCCACGGGCAGGCAACCGGCGCAGAGGACCACGGCCGCAAGGCGGAAAAGATGAAACATGCCGTCCGTTTTCACGACGCTTCCCCCTTCGTCTCGGGATGGAACAGCGAATAGACCGCCGGAATCAGGACCAGGGTAATCAGGGTCGAGGCGGTCAGCCCGCCGACCACGGCCCGGGCCAGGGGCGCCTGCTGGTCGGCCCCTTCGCCGATACCCAAAGCCAGCGGCAGCAGGGCCAGGATCGTCGTCAGGGTGGTCATCAGGATCGGCCGCAGGCGGCGCCTTCCAGCCTCGGCAACGGCATGGCTTACCGGCATCCCATCTCGCACCAGCTGCCCCGCCTGATCAACGAGCAGGATGGCATTGTTGACGACAATGCCGCCAAGCATGATGCAGCCGATAAAGGACTGCAGATTGAGTGTGGTTCGGGTCACAAAGAGAACGGCAAGCACCCCCACCGCAGCCACCGGCACCGAGGCCATGACCACCACCGGATCGCGCAGCGACTCGTACTGGCAGGCCAGCACCATGTAGACCAGAAGCAGAGCCAATACCAGCGACACGAGCAACTCACCAAAGGCCTTCTGCTGCTCTTCGAAACTGCCGGCGACGGTGAGTTCATACCCTGCCGGGCGGGGAATGGTGTCGAGCACAGCCTGCACCTCCTCGGCCACCGTGCCGATATCCCGCCCTTCCACGTTAGCTTTGACCGTCACCAGGCGCTGCTGATCCTTGCGGTCTATCAGTATGGGCCCGAAACCCTCCTCGCTGGTAACCAGGTTGCGCAGGGCCACCTGCCCGCCGCCGCCGGTAGCCAGGGTCAGATCGAGGATTTCATCCAGGGTGCGTTTCTCCACATCCTGGAGCTGGACGAAAATCCGGTAGGAGTTCCCCTGGGCGCGAAACTCCCCCGCCTTGGAGCCGGCCACCGCCGTTTCCAGCACCTTGGTCACGTCCCGCACACTCAGTCCGAGATCGGCCACCTTGTCCCGGTCGACGCGGATCTCGTGCTGGGGGATTCCCGCCTTCTGACTGGTTTCGATGTCGGCGATACCGGCAATGGCCGCGAGTCTTCCGGCCACCTGCTTGCCCAGGTTTTCCAGTGTGGCCAGATCGAAACCGCGTATCTCCACCGTCAGCCCTTCGTCGCCGCCCAGAACCCGCTCCAGTAAAAACTGCCCCTGGGGAGCCCGGGTGCGGATCGCCATGCCGGCGATCCTGCCGCTGAGCTCTTTGCGCAGGTCGTTGGCGATTTCGATATTGGAACGCCGACGCTGGGAAACCGGCACCAGGGAAAGGCTGATCTCGGTCTTGGAGGAATCGCTGGGGCGCCAGCTGGAGGAGCCGACGCTGATGACGGTGGAGACTTTTTCGGGCACGGACGGGTAGACGATCGCCTCCATCTTCTGCGCCTGTTGATCGAGGAGGTCGAGCCGGGTGCCGATCTCCATCTCACCGGTAACCCGCACTTCCCCCTCATCGCTGGGCGGCAGAAACTCGGTGCCGATGAAGGGAAGCAAAAGAAGACTGGCGGCGAGCAACCCTACCGCCACACCGACTGTCAGCAGACGGTGCTGCAGTACCTTCTGCAGCAGATTCCGGTAGCCGTTATCGAGCTTCTTGAGAAGGAGGCCGGCCCAGGCGATCAGCCTCTCCACCTGGGGGGTGCGCCGGGACTGCAGATGATCCGGAGTCTCGATGAGGCGCGAGGCCAGCATCGGCAGCAGGCTCAGCGAAACCAGCAGCGAGCAGACCAGGGAAAAGATGATGACGTAGGAAAGTTCCTGGAAAAGAATTCCGGCCACGCCGCGCACAAAAACAAGGGGGAGGAAGATCACCAGCGTGGTGATGGTGCTGGCGACGATGGCGCCGCCGACCTCGCGCGCCCCTTCCACCGCCGCCACCATGGGCTGCTCGAGATTTTCATCCCGGCGGCGAAAGATGTTTTCGAGTACCACGACGGAACTGTCCACCATCATCCCGACCCCCAGCGCCAAACCGCCCAGAGTCATCAGGTTGAGGGTGAAACCGCCGAAGTAAATGAGGGCGAAGGTGGCGATGACCGAAATCGGGATGGCCAGAGAAATCACCAGCGTCGAGCGGATGTTGCGCAGGAAAAAAAGCAGGACCAGGACGGACAGACCGCCGCCGTAGAGGACCGATTGGGCGACGTTGGCGATGGAGCGTTCGATGAAGTTGCCCTGGTTGATGACCGGCACGATGTGAACCTGGGGATAGGCCCTGTTGACCTCCTCGATCTCGTGGAGAATCCCTTTGGCCACCTCGACGGTATTGGCGTCGGCCTGCTTGCGAAGGGCGATCCTTATACCCCGTTCGCCGTTGACACGGACGATACGGGTCGGTTTTTCATAGGTGTCGCGCACCCGCGCTACCTGACCGAGGGTCACCGCCGCCCCTTCCCGTTTGAGGATCACGGTATGGCGGATCTGATCCAGATTGGCGAACTCCGCCGGCGCCCGCAGGGTAACCTCGAAGCTCCCCTGCTCGATCTTGCCGGCGGGGAGGTCGAGGTTGGCGTTGCGGATCGCCTCCAGAACCTGGTTGAGGGAAAGCCCCAGCGCTTTGACCCGGTCGGGATCGAGTTCGACCCGCACCTCCCGTTTGAACTCTCCCCACATGTCGGCCTGGGCCACCCCCGGCAAACGGGCGAAACGATAGCGGATATGATCCTCGATCAACTGGGTGAGATCGACGGGGTCGAGACTGCTGGAGATCCCCAGCACCACCACCGGATAGCTAGCGACATCGAACTTATTGATGCGGGGAGCGATTATGTCCTCGGGAAGTTCGCTGATCTCATCCTGCAGTTTGGACTGGACATCGATGGCCGCGGTATCGATATTGGTTCCCCAGCCGAAGGTGACGCGGACGATGCTCGCTCCTTCGGATGACTGGGAAGTCATTTCCTCGACACCGGGAACAGTGCCCACGACCTCCTCGACGATCTGGGTGACCAGCCGTTCCATGACCTCGGGACTGGCGCCCTCGTACTCGGTGCGCACCGTCACCGTCGGCAGTTCGATGTTGGGGAGCAGATCGATCTTCAGGCGGGTCAGGGAAAAGGCGCCGAGGATCACCACGATGAGGGTGACCATGGTGGTGAAAACCGGACGGCGGACGCTGAAATCGGGAAGCTTCATGGCCCTGTCGTCTTCTGTTTCTCCCCCGCCGCCGAGGTCTGATCGGCGGGAATGATGATTGCCGAACCGTCCTTGAGCAGTTGCTGCCCCAAGGTGACCACTCTTCCGGAGAGCCCCTCCCCTTCGATCTGAACCCGGCTTCCGTCGCGGATGCCGACGGTCACCGGCCGCCAGGACACGGAACCCCCGTCGGCATTGACCAGGAAGATGCCGCTGTGGTCTTCGCGGCGGGCCAGGGCCTCTTCAGGGACGATAACGGCATCAAGGAGGCGGTCGAGGGTTACCGTGGCACGGACGAACATTCCCGGCTTGAGGCGTTGCCGGGGATTGTCGATGGCCAGTTCCACCCGCGCCTGGCGGGTGGTCTGCTTGAAAACCGGGGCGATGCGTTCGATGCGTCCCGGAAACTCCCGGTCCGGAAAAGCGTCTGTGGTGAGAACGACCGGCTGACCGGGACGCAGACGGGAATAATCCCGCTCGGCGACGAAGATCACCGCCATGAGGGGATCGAGTTCGACGATCCGCAACAGAGGCGCGTTGGCCGCCACCATCCCTCCTTCATCCACATAGCGCTCGGCCACCACCCGCATATCGCTGCCGCCGCTCCAGCCGGCGTTGATACGCGTATAACCGAGGCGGATGCGCGCCGTTTCCAGAGCCGACTCGGCGCGCATCACCTGGGCCTGAGCAACCTCGAATTCAGCCTGTTTGGCCACTTGGTTGGCCCTGGCCGAGTCGAGCTGCGCCTCGGAAGCCACTCCCCGGGCGCGCAAGGTCTTGACTCTCTCGAAGTCGCGTCTGGCCACCTCGTAGGCGCCGCGGCTCTGCGCCAGATTGGCCTTGGTCACCGCCAATTCCGCCTGGGCCTGGGCGAGTTCCTGAACGTACTCGTCATTGTCCAGTTCACCGACCACCTGGCCCCGCCGCACCGGATCGGCGATGTTGACCAGAAGCCGATTCACCCGTCCGCCGACCTTGGGCGCAACGACGAATTCGGCCCGCGCCTCCAAAGCCCCGCTGAAGGTCCGGCGCAGTTCGATGGGGCCGCGTTCGACCGCCCGCACTTCCACGGGAATCGGCCGTCCCTCCCGGGCGCCGGCCTTCCCTCCCCCGTGCAGCCACCAGGATGCGAAGAGCCAGACCAAACCCAAGGCCAGACCGGCCCCGACCAACGTCAAAAGCAGATTTTTTTTCATCCCGGCAACCATCGCCTATGGTAAAGAATTATCAACCCCAAGCTGATCGAAGCATAGCGCAAAACAACCGTTTATGGGATCCTATCGATTGATTAAAATAACATATTTTTTAAAAGTTCAACCATCTTCCTTGGGCACCTTTTCCGGCTGCCTTGTGAGCAACGGTTCGCCGGCATCAAAAAGGAATTCAAAACCTTGATGGCAGGGGAATGAGGATTAAAAGCCGCAATAGATCTCACTTCTTCCCGTGGCCGGTTTCCGGTTCGTTCCTTTTTTTGGACCTTGGCAGGCAACCTACTTATTCCCGGGCGGGAACCGGGCCAGGATCCGCTTCACGGTTTCGTTGATCTCCCGCGTCCATTGCTCTGGGTCGCCATGGGTGAGGGCGCGGCGCCGGCCGCTTCCCTGCCAGACCAGGGTGCCGCTGGCATAGTCCAGAAAATCGATGGTCAGCACCGCCTCGTCATAGGCACCGCCGAAATCCCCCATGCCGATGCCGATGCCGCCGAAGGTGCCGCCCCGTCCGCTGCCCAGGCCGAAGCCGGTGGAGATGCCGGTGGATTCATAGCCGCGCTGGATGCGATAACGGAAATCCACATAGATGTCCGCACGACCATGGCCAGCCGAGCGCAGGCCTTTTTCCGCCAGACCCCGCTCCAGGGCGGCCCGGATCCGTGCGGCCAGCAGAACATTCATGTCACTGCTCTCGCCGCCCGCCCCGGGGCGCCAGGAATAGGTTTGCAGATGGGCGAAATCAATATCCGGTGCATAATCCTGAGTGACCCTCGTTGCGCCGGCACACCCCGCCGCCAGCGCCGCCACCAGCAATACCGCCAATCTGCCGAATCGCTCCATTGCCGCCACCTCCCTGAACTGCCACCGGTTAAAGACCCCATGACCGGCGGCGGATGATCCCGCCACGTCAATACTTTCTCTCTTTGCGGTAGTTTACCCTTTTCCCCCGCCGAAGGATTCCCGCAACAGCAGGCTCGCTGCCAAAGAAATCAACGCGGCAACGAAAAAAAGCCGGAAGGCGCCGCCATAAGCCGCGCCAAAGTCGGCCCCGCCGGCGGTCCCTCTCTGCAGCAACCAGCCGACAGTGGGTTGCATGAGGGCTCCGCCCAGAAAGGGGAAGAGATTGACCAGTCCCACCGCCGTGCCGGCCAGTTCCGAAGGGTAGTATTCCTTGATCATGGTGAAGGCCACCGCCACGATACTGCTGCCGCAAAAGCTCAGAAAAAAGACCAGCGGATAGAGAAAGGCCCGCCCGAGGACGGCGGGGAAAAAAGCCAGGGGCACGGTCAATGAGAGCAGTGCCAGCGAGTTGAGCACCATGATGGTTTTGCGGGAACGGAGGCGGTCCGAAGCCAGGGTCAGCAGGGGGCTGCCGATGATCATGCCGTAGGCGAGCATGTCCATGACGCGCCCCGCCTCCATCTTGGCCATGCCGTAAACCTGCATCAGATAGGGCGCCCCCCAGAGCCCGGCAAAAGAAAAAAAGATGCCGCAGTTGAAGAAAAACCAGATTGCCAGGGGCCAGAATGCACGGCTGGAGAGGACCGTGCCGATACCGGCCAGCCGGCTCGCGCTGTTTTTTGCACCGCCTGTCGCCACCGCTGCCGTCGCCAGGGGAGGAAAGCCCTTTTCCTCGGGGGTATCGCGGACGAACAGCCAGATCAGGGCCGCCGCCACCAGAGTCGCGCCGCCGATGGCGACAAAGCTCAGGCGCCACCCAAAACGGTTGCTGAGATAAGCCAGCGGCGTGGCGGTGATCAGCACCCCCACCCCTCCCAAACCCACCAGAATGCCGGTGACGCGGGAAAATTCCGCGGGTCTGAACCAATGGGTCAGAATCTTCAGGGCGGCGACAAAAAGCATCGACACACCGATGCCGACCAGCACCCGGGCGAAGATCGCCCAGGTGACGGAAGAAACGACGCCGAGCAGGATCGAGGCGGCACCGGCCAGCAGGAAACTGAAGGTGGCGGTGCGTCGCGGGCCGAAGGCGTCGACCAGCAGCCCCGAGGGGAGTTGCATGAAGGCGTAGGGATAGAAATAGCCGGAGGCGAGGAGACCGACCAGCGAACCGCTGATCTCGAGATCGCGCATCATGTCGAGGGCGACGACATTGGTACTGAGACGGTGAAAAAAGACCAGGATGTAGCCGCAGGCGAGGAGGCCGAAGACCAGCCAGCGGTAGAAACGGACGGCGCGCTCTCCTTCAGTGTTCATGATTCTCCTTTGCCGGTTGCCACTCCCGGCGCAGATTCCCCCGCGCCAGGGAAAAAACGATTCCCACCCCGCAGAGGATGGAGAAGATTCCAAAACAGATTGTCAACGCCTGGGGCAGCGCCGGATGGTTTCCCCCCTGTTCACCATGGCTCCCCAAAACCAGGGCGAAAACAACCAGGGCGATGGCCATGCTGCACATCTGGCCGATGAGACGCATGGCGCCGACGGCCCCCGAGGCGATTCCGTAATGGTGCGGCGCCACACTCCCCATGATGGCGTTCATGTTGGGGGATGAGAAGAGGGCGAAGCCGATGCCGAGGCAGACCAGGCACAGGATAACATAGAGGATGGCACCGTCTCTGCCCAAAAAAGTCAGCAGAAGCAGTCCCAGGGAGCTCATTCCCATCCCCAGGGAGGCGATCAGGCGCGGCTGCGCCCGATCGGAAAGGCGGCCGGCCACAGGGGAAAGAAGAGCCATCACCACCGGCTGCCAAAGGAGAACGGCCCCGGCCGTTCCCGGACCCAGTCCGCGCACATGCTGCAGATAGAGGCTGAGCAGAAAGGAGACGGCAAAGGTGGACCCGTAATTGATCAAGGCCGCCAGGGAGGAAAAGGCGAAAACCCGGTTGTCGCGGAACAGGCGCACTTCAAAAAGAGGAAAGGGGGCGCGCAGTTCATGACAGGTGAAGAGGACGAAACCGCCTGCCCCAAAAAGCACCAGGAGCAGGCCCGAAAGAGCGGGCAGCAGCGACAGCCCCGCCATGAACGAGACCAGGGAAAAAGCGTACAGCACAGCACCGAGGCCGTCAAAGCGCCCCTTTCCCCCATCGGCCCATTCGCCGGGAACCTTCAGCACCAGCAACACAACGGTCAGTACGCCGAGGGGAAAATTGCACAAGAAGATGCTGCGCCAACCGAGGGCCTCCGTCAACAGGCCGCCCGCGTAGGGGCCCACGGCCAGGCCGACATAGACGGCGGCGACATTGAAGCCGATCGCCCGTCCCCGCTCACCGGCTGGAAACACCGAGGAGATGATGGCCAGTCCGGTGGCCATCATCATCCCCCCGCCCAATCCCTGGGCCACCCTTCCCGCCAGCAGCCAAACAATGCCGTTGCTGAAACCCAAAACCAGGGAACTGGTGCTGAAGAGAACCACTCCGGCCGTGAACAGAAGCTTGCGGCCGTAAAGATCGGCCAGCCTGCCGGAAGGCACCAGGGCCACCGCCGCGCTCAGCAGATAGATGCTGACAATGCCGTTGACCATTGCGGCGCTGAGGCTGAATTCCCGCTGGATGGCGGGAAGGGCCAGATTGACCGCCGAGGCCATGAAGGGCATCATGAAGGCGGTCAACGTGGCCACGACGAGAACGGCACTGCGCAATCTTTTGTCCGAGGTCACGGAGCATCCCCCTCAACAGCCGGGGCGACGGAAGAGGACCGGCGGAAACGGTTTTTGGCGCCCATCAGGACGCCGGCGTCCTCCACCGCGATATAGATGCAGGGGACGAGGATCAAGGTGATTAGGGTGGCGAAAAGGACGCCGAAACCGAGAGACAGGGCCATGGGAATCAGATAGCGTGCCTGACGGGAGGTTTCGAAAATCATCGGCGCCAGGCCGCCGAAGGTGGTCAGGGTGGTCAGCAGCACCGGGCGGAAACGGCGGACGGCAGCCAGATGAATCGCCTCTACGGCGTTTTCCCCGGCCTCCCGGCGGCGATTGGCGAAATCGATCAGCATCAGCGAATCGTTCACCACCACTCCCGACAGGGCCACGACGCCGAGCATGCTCATCACACTCAGGCTGAACCCCATCAGCCAGTGGCCGAGCACCGCGCCGACGATCCCGAAGGGGATCGCCAGCATGACGATGGCCGGCTGAATGTAGCTGCGGAAAGGAACCGCCAGGAGGGCGTATATAGCCAACAACGCCAGCATCAACCCGCGGACGAGACTCTCCATGCTTTCCGCGATGTCGGCCTGCCGCCCCTCGAAACTGTAATTGAGGCCCGGATATTTCTCGATCAGCATTGGCAGGGTGTCCTTCTTCGCTGCCGAAAGGATCAGATTGGTCTGGTGAGGCGGATCAACATCAGCGGTCACCGAAACCACCCGCCGCCCGGAACGTCTGCGGATGTCGGTGTAAGCCCTCCCCCGCTCCACTTCCACCGCCTCCCGCAGGGGGATTTCGATGCCGGCGGAGGAGCGGAGAATCAGTTCCTCAAGGTGGAATTCGGAAATCCGCTCCTTCTCCGGCAGGCGGACCATTACCTTGACCTCGTTACGCCCCCGCTGCTGTCGCAAAGCCTCCGCCCCGTAAAAAGAGTTGCGGACCTGTTGGGCGACCACGCGGGCGGTCAAGCCGAGGGCCTCCCCCTCCGGGCGAATACGGAAGTCGAGCTGCTCCTTCCCCCAGGAAAACCCGTCATCGATATCTTTGACATTGGGAAATTTTGCCAGGCTCTCGGCCAGTTCCCCGGCGGCCGCTTCCAGCACATCGAGGTCGCGGTGGGAGAGTTCGATGGTCATGGATGCGCCGGCTCCGGGGCCGCCGCGGTCGGACATGAAGGTGAGACTTTCCACGCCGGTCACCGGTCCCAACTGCTGGCGCCAGCGCTTGACGAATTCCGCCGTATTGAGGGGACGCTCCTTGGGCGGTGTCAGATAAACACGAACCTGGGCGGCATGCCCCCCCGCCGCGCTACCGTTGCCAGGGGTGATGCCCACTTCCGAGTAGATTCCCTTGACCAGCTTTTCAGCGCCGTTCACCTCGGCCACCTCTTGGGCCGCATGGATGAGCCGCTGCTGCAGAGCCGTCGTTTTCTTCACCGACGAACCGTAGGGCAGAACCACTTCGGCAAAGGCATAGTCGGCCTCGATGCGGGGGAAAAGCACCATCCCCAAACGCCCGCTTCTGACATAGGCCAAGGTCAACGCCAATAGTACCATCCCCAGAGAGATGACCAGAAACCGTTGACGGAGGCAGCGGCGCAGGAACGGCCCGTATACCTCCGCCACCATGCGCAGGAACCACGTGCTGAAAAGCTGTTGACGCTCGTGCAGCCAGGCATTGAACCCGGTGCGCACCTTTTCCTGTTGATGGGCCAGGTGAGCGGGGAGGATGAAAAGGCTTTCGATCAAAGAGATGATAAAGACGGTGATGACCACCAGCGGGATATATTTGTATATTTTGCCGATCTCTCCGGGGATGAAAAGCAGCGGCACAAAAGCGGCGATATTGGTAAGGATGCTGAAGTTGACCGGCATCGCCACTTCGCGGGCGCCATGGATGGCAGCCTGCAGTGCCGGAAGCCCGGCCTGCCGGTACTTGTAGATGTTTTCCCCGACGACAATGGCGTCGTCGACGACAATGCCGAGGGCGACAATGAAAGCGAACATGGAGATCATGTTGATGCTGACCCCCATGGCCGGAAGAAAAAGCAGCGAACCGAGAAAGGAGATGGGGATACCCAGGGCCACCCAGAAGGCGAGACGCAGCTCAAGAAATACTCCCAGCAGCAGAAAGACCAGGAACAATCCCAGGTAGCCGTTGTTGAGGAGCAGGGTGAGGCGCTGCTGGTAGATATCGGAGCGATCGTAGAGGATCGCCAGTTCCACCCCATCCCGAAGCTGTGGGGCCATCCGATCCAGATAGCCTTTTACGGCAGCCGCTACCGACATGGGTGTCTGTTCCCCGACCCGATAGACGTCCACAAGCACGGAGGGTTTGCCGTTATAGACGCCAAAGCGGTCGGAATCCTCGAAGCCGTCGATGATTCCGGCCACATCCTCCAGAAGAACCTGGGTTCCGTCGTTGGCGGCCACAACCGGAATGCGGGCGAATTCCTCGCCCAGGTTGCGCCGCTCCATCATCCGCACCAGCACTTCGCCGCCGTCGGTTTTGAGACCGCCACCCGGAAGTTCGACGGAAGTCGCCCTTACCCGGGCGGCGATCCCTTCGAGGGTGAGATTGTAGGCGCGCAACTGCCGCTGGGGCACCTCGATGGCGATTTCCAGATTGCGGATACCGGAGAGATCGACCTGGGTCACCTCCCTGTCCTGGAGCAGACCGTCGCGGATATCCTCCGCCGTGTCGCGCAGCACCCGTTCGCTCACATCCCCGAAAACGGCCACGGTGATAACCTGGCGGCGCCGGGTATCGATCTTCACCACCGGTTCTTCCGCTTCCAGAGGAAAAGTGGTGATGCGGTCGACCTCGCTCTGGATGTCCTGGGCCAGGCGCTGCAGATCGGCCCCTTCGATCATCTCGATCTGCACCGAACCGCTTCCCTCCCGGGCGACGGCCGTCACCTTCTTCACCCCCTCCAGTCCCTGGACCGCTTCTTCCACGGCCAGAAGGATGCCCTGCTCCACCTCTTCGGGACTGGCCCCCGGATAGGATACGGAAACCGTCACCCGGTCGAGATCGAACTCGGGAAAAACCTCCTGCTTGATTTGCGTCCCCCAGATCAGCCCCCCGACCAGAAGAACCAGCATGAGCAGGTTGGCGGCCACCGAGTTTCCCGCCATCCAGGCGATGGAACCCCGCTGCCGGAAAGGCAGTTTTTTCGGCGGTGCCGTATCAGCCGCCATGGTTTGCCTCCGCGTCGACAGAAGGCGGCGACGATTCGGCCAGCACCTCGATGGCC
The DNA here is from genome assembly GCA_012729375.1 of Deltaproteobacteria bacterium. GTDB lineage: Bacteria > Desulfobacterota > Desulfuromonadia > Desulfuromonadales > JAAYDE01 > JAAYDE01. The sequence goes on from JAAYDE010000087.1 coordinate 29,466, forward strand.
ATTCCCTCCACCGGCGCCGTCACCTCGGAAAGCACCAGACGCTCTCCGTCGCGGAGTTCCCCTTTAACCAGCAGAGTCTCTTTCTCCCGCCACGCCACCCGAACCCGGCGGAAGCGGAGCCGCCCCTCTTCATCGACAAGCCAGATCCTATCGTTCTCCCGTAACGCGGTGCGCGGGATGCGCACCACCCGGGAAAGCTGAAGCCCCTCGATCGTGACATGGACGAACTGGCCGAGCAGAAGGGGCGTGGCATCGCCGCTGCTCTGTTGTCGTCCCAGAGGATCGACAACCGATACCAGCGCCCGGGCCATCCGTCCCTGTTCCTCCAGATCACCGAGAAGCCGGATCACCCGCCCTTCCCTCCGCCCACCTTCGCCAAAGCGGACCTCGGCCCGCGCCCCTTCCTTCTTCGGCCCCTCCGCAACGGCGAACCAGCCGACACGATCCACCGGCAGGGAAACCCGCACCCAGAATTCATCGGTGCCGACCAGTTCGGCGAGGGTTTCCTGGGGGGTGACCCGCGCGCCCTTCACCACCATGCGCGACAACACGACGGCGTTGAATGGAGCGGTCAGCCGGGTGCGTCCCAGATCGACCTTGGCCTGTTCCAGTTCCGCCTCGGCCGCTTTCACCTCGGCGCGAGCCTTGTCGAGGTGGGGGCGCCTCAGGGCCAATTCCCGCTCAAAATCGGAAGCGGGACGGCTGCCGCCCAGAAGCTGCCATTCCCGCTGGGCCACCTTCTGATGTCCCCGCTCCAGCTTCAGCTTGTAGCGGGCCTCGGCCACCTGGCTTTCGGCGCGGGCCAAGGCCAGCTCGTAATCGACGGGATCGACGCGTAGAATCGTCTCCCCGGCCGAGATGAACCCCCCTTCCATAAACTCCGGGTGGAGAGCGACGATCTCCCCGCCGACCTGGTTTTTCAGGGCGAGCTTGCGGGCCGGGATTACCGTTCCCATCACCGGGATGACGACCCGCTCATCGATCAGGCGGACCTCCTCGACTCTGACCTGGGGGACCTTCTTCGGCGGCGGCGCCATTTTCGGCTGCGGAGCGGTCTTGATGATGACCACCGCGGCAGCGACCCCGATGGCGAGGATGGTCACCGGCAGCAAACGTTTGATCCATTTCCCGGCGAGAGAAGAAGAATTTCTTGCGGGTTGGGGATTTTGCGAAGCCAAATTCGCCATAACAGCCGTCACCCTTCACCGGTTGCGGGTTTCAGTTCTTCACCGGCCCAGTTCCCTCCCAAGGCGCGATGAAGCTCAATGCGCGCCTTCAGCAGGGCGGCCTCTTTGTCGATCAGTTCCAGTTCCAGTTCCTGCACCGAAATCAGCTGGGTCAGTACCGGCAAATAATCGTTGAGTCCTTTGCGGTAACGATCGGTAGCCTGGTCCAGAGCCTCGCGCGCCGTCGCCGTGCGCTGCCTGACCATGGCCAGATTCTCCCGTCTCTTCCTTTCCCGGATCAGGGCATCCTCCACCTCGTTTATGGCGGTCAGCACCGTTTTCCGGTAGATGGCCAAGCGCTCGTCAACGACCCCCCTGGCCCGTTCCACCTCGGCTTTCTTCCTGCCGCCATCGAAGATCGGGCCGGTAACACTGCCGGCCAGCCTGAGATACCAGGCATCGAAAAGGGAGTGGAAGGCTTCGGAGCTGTAGCCGGCGGCGCCGGCAAGGCGCAGAGCGGGAAGGCGGTCGGCGCGGGCCGCCGCCACCTGCCAGTCGGCCCCCTGAAGGCGCAGCCCCGCGGCACGTATATCGGGGCGACGCCCGAGAAGACCGGCAGGCAGGCCGGGCTCGGGAAAGGGTCCCGGAACAGGCAACGAGACCGTCTCGATCCCGCGCAGATCCGCAGGGATGCGGCCCAGAAGAAGAGCCAGTTCATGGAGGCGCAGGCGTTCTTCTTCCTCCACCAGAGGAAGCTGCGCGGCCACTTTCTCCACCAACTGCTTTTGCTGATAAACATCGAGGGCCGAAACCATGGCCATGAAAAAGCGCAGTTCCACCAGTTCCAGATAGATGAGGTTGGCCTCCAGCTGCCTCTCCAGAAGCTTTTTCTGAAGCCTCAGGGCGCTGATTTCCACCCAGCGGCCGACCGTTTCCGCCGCCAGTGTCATCGCCGCCGCACGGAGATCCTCTTCCGCCGCCTCCTCGGCCATGCGCGCCGCTTCACGCTGCGAACGGATCCGCCCCCACAAATCAATTTCATAGCCGCTCGCCGCCCCCAGAAGATATTCCTCCACTGCAGAGATACGGCCGTCGTCCTGGAATCGCCGGTAGGAACCGTCGCCACCGATGGCGAGATCGGGATAGAGGGCGGAACCGGCATGAATCGCCTGGGCCCTGACCTGGCGCAACCGCGCCCAGGCCACGTGCAGGTCGAGGTTTTTCCCCAAAGCCTCTTCCACCAGAGCGTTCAACTCCGCGGAGGAAAAGTTCTCCCACCAGCGGTCAGCCGTTTTTTCACCAGGTTCGTAGAGAGAAAAATCGGCCGGCAAAACCTGTTCCAGACCGCTACGGGGGTTGGGGCGGAAAAAAACGCAGGAGGACAGCAGCAAGGGGAGAAGCAGGATAACCCCGCAGGACAAGGCTTGGGATATTCGTTTCATCCGACAATTTCTGGGGCACGGCGGAAAAATAGGCGCCGCGACGCCGGAGATGGAAAAGGAAAGATTTCAGAAAATTTGACAGGTAATGCCCTCTTTTTGTCAAGGGAATTCCCCCCGCGCTCTGCGGCGGTTTCCTTATTGTCAGCAATATGGTAAAAATTCACAAAGGTTACACTTAAAAAACCAAACGCAAGGAGTTCTGCCATGAAACAGTCCCTCGGCGCCAAAACCCTTCTTTTCCCCACCCCCGTTCTCCTCATCGGGACCTACGATCAGACCGGCAAGGCAAACCTGATGAACGCCGCCTGGGGCGGCGTCTGCTGCTCCCAGCCCCCTTGCGTCGCCGTGTCGCTGCGCCAGGCGACGCACTCCTACGCCGCCATCGGCGCGCGCCAGGCCTTCACCGTCAGCATCCCCTCCCAGGACCAGATGATCGCCGCCGACTACCTCGGCATCGCCTCCGGGCGGGAAGAAGACAAGTTCGCAGTATCCGGCTTCACCGCCGTTGGCAGCGCACTGGTTGATGCCCCTTATGCCGCCGAATGTCCGCTGATTTTGGAATGTCGTCTCATCCACACCCTGGAGATCGGCCTTCACACCCAGTTCGTCGGCGAAATCCTCGACGTCAAAGGGGACTCTTCCATCCTTGCCGATGACGGGCTTCCTGATATTCTGAAAATCAGGCCGATGATTTTCGACACCGGCCATCGCGGCTACTACGCCGTAGGTTCCCTGCTCGGTCAGGCTTTTTCGGTGGGCAAAAAGCTGCTGCGGCGCCGATAAAACAGCGGTGAGCCCGGAAAAAACTTTTGCGCCGGGAATATTTCTATGGCTCGGGGAGAGTTTCTCATGAAATCCAAACAACCGACGATCCTTCTGCTGGCGGCACTCTGCGGACTTTATCCCCTTTTTCCGGTTTGGGCGCAAGAGCCCCATGCCGATCACCATCCCCATTCCGAGGCGACGGCAACATCCCCCTCCTACCAGGTCAGCATCGCCATTGCCGACGGCATCCAGGCGGGGGTACCCTTCGCCGCCGCAATCCACATCCGCGACAGCCAGGGGAAGGCCGTCGAAAACTTCGACATCTTCCAGGAAAAGCTGATGCATCTCATTCTTGTCGACAGCGCCCTGGGCTCCTTCCAGCACCTGCATCCCGTTTATGTGGATAAAGGCAGCTTTCACACCGACATTCTTCTTCCCGAGGCAGGGAACCACTTTCTGTTCAGCGATTTCATGCCCACGGGGGACAGGGAGCAGCTGGCGGTGATCGAGATCACCAGCGCCGGTACACCCTCGCCAAAGGGCGATGCCGAGCCTGTCTTGACGACTGAGAAAATAGTCGGCGATACCAAGGTCGTCATGACCCTGGCACCGCAACCGGTGACGGCGCGGGGAGAAACCATCGTCGCTTTCGAACTGAGCGATGCCGAAAGCCTTCGTCCGCTGGTGGACATCCAGCCCTATCTGGGTGAGAAGGGGCACCTGGTGGTTTTGCGCAAAACATCGCCGCTGACCGCCAAAGACTATATCCATGCCCACGCCGTCAAGGAGGAAGCGAGTTCCGCAATCCGCTTCACAACCCGTTTCCCGGTGCCGGGTTTCTACAGGCTGTGGTGTCAGTTCAACCGGGGCGGTACCGTGCAGACGGCCGATTTCTGGGTCGAAGTTGAGTAATCGCCCAGGAACAGCAAAAACAATCCCCGAGTCTGCAACCCGCCCTTGTCGGTCCCCTCATTTTTTAACCTGTCGTCAAACAAAGGGAGGCAAACCATGACCAGAATCCTCGTCCTTTATTACAGTATGTACGGCCATGTCGAAACCCTGGCCAAGGCGGTGGCGGAAGGCGCCCGCAGCGTTGCCGGAGCCGAGGTTGCCATCAAGCGGGTTCCCGAGCTGATGGCGGAGGAAGCGGCCCGCAAGGCGGGAGCCAAGCTGGATCAGGAGGCTCCCGTCGCCACCGTCGCCGAACTGGCCGAATACGATGCCATCATCTTCGGGTCGCCGACCCGGTTCGGCAACATGACGGCGCAGATGCGCAGTTTCCTCGACCAAACCGGCGGCTTGTGGGCGAAGGGCGGACTGGTCGGCAAGGTCGGCAGCGTTTTCACCTCCACGGGCACCCAGCATGGCGGTCAGGAAACGACGATCACCTCCTTTCACAGCACCCTGCTCCACCACGGCATGATCGTCGTCGGCGTCCCCTATTCCTGCGCGGAACTGACCAACATGGATGAAATCACCGGCGGCTCTCCCTACGGGGCGGGCACCCTGGCGGGGAACGACGGCAAGCGCCAGCCTACGGAGAATGAACTCAAGATTGCCCGTTTTCAGGGAGCCCATGTGGCTGCCATCGCCAAAAAACTTAAAGGATAGGGCTCCTTCCGCAATCCCTTTGCGGCAGAAAACCGGCTCACCGGCTTACGGCCAGAATCACGGCATCCATGGTTGAAAATCCCGCAGGGTTTCTTCCCATTTCCGCAGGCGAGATGAAAGCGCGGGGATGGGAGGAACTCGATATTCTTTTCATCAGCGGCGACGCCTATGTCGACCACCCATCCTTCGGCGTGCCGCTGCTGGCCCGGCTGCTGGAGGGTGAAGGGTTGCGCGTCGGCATCCTTCCCCAGCCCGACTGGCGTGACCCGCAGGCGTTCACGGCCATGGGCCGGCCGCGGTTGTTTGCCGCCATCGCCAGCGGCGCCATGGACTCCATGGTCGGTCATTACACCGCCGCCCGAAAAATCCGCCGCGACGACGCCTACACCCCGGGCGGAAAAGCGGGGGCCCGTCCCAACCGCGCCCTGATCCCCTACACGGCCGCGGTGAGGGCCGCTTTTCCAGGAATTTTCGTCGTCATCGGCGGCATTGAAGCGAGTCTCCGCCGCCTGGCCCACTACGATTATTGGGACAACAGTGTGCGCCGCTCCATTCTCCTCGACACCAAGGCCGATCTTTTGGTCTACGGAATGGGGGAAAAACCGCTTCTGGAAATCGTCCGCCGGGCCGCCGCCGGGGAAGCCTTGGCGGCGCTGAAAGACATCCCCGGCACCACCGTGATGGTGAGCCACAGTCGCCCCGAGGGCATCGAACTGCCTCCTTATGAACAGGTCCGCGACGACAAAGACGCTTATGGCCGCGCCTTCCGTCTGGCCGTTGCCACCGAGCGCCGCCGCGGCGGCCAGGTGCTTCTCCAGGCGCACGGCGGACGCTGGCTGGCGGTGAACCCGCCGCCGGCACCGTTGACGGAAAAGGAAATCGACGCCCTTTACGACCTGCCCTTTCAAAAACGCCCCCATCCCTGCTACCGGGAAACGATCCCGGCTTACGAACAGATCAAATTTTCCATCACCAGTCACCGCGGCTGCTGCGGCGGCTGCGCCTTCTGCGCCATCGCACGGCATCAAGGGCGGGTGATCCAGTCACGGTCGGAAGAGTCGATTCTGCGGGAAATCAACGCCTTGACCCGGCATGCCGAATTCCGGGGGACGGTGACCGACGTCGGCGGACCAACAGCTAACATGTACGGACTTTTTTGTGCGGCGGGGAAAAAGGGCCCGGACTGCGCCCGGGAAAGCTGTCTGTGGCCGCAGCCCTGCCCGAGTTTGCGGAGTTCTTCCGTAAAAGGGGCCGAACTGCTGAAAAGAATTCGTCGCATCCCCGGAGTCCGGCACGTTTTCGTCGCCTCCGGAGTGCGCTATGACCTTCTGGCTCAGCAGCCGGCCTACATGGAGGAACTGCTGACCCATCATGTCGGCGGCCTGCTCAAGGTGGCCCCGGAAACCTTGGCGGCGGAGGTTGCCGCCGTCATGCGCAAGCCGCAGCCGGAGAGGTTCGTCCGCTTTCTGGAAGCCTTCCGGGAGCAGAACCGCAAAATGGGGCGCCGCCGGGGCGTGGTTCCCTACCTCATCGCCGGCCACCCCGGCTGCACCCTTTCCCACATGGTCGACACGGCTCTTTTTCTCAAACATCACCAGCTGCGAGTGGAGCAGGTCCAGGAATTCACCCCGACGCCGGGCACCCTGGCCACTTGCATCTATCACACCGGCAGGGATCCCTTCACCGGCAAAGAGGTTTACGTTCCCCGCTCGGAAAAGGAAATACGCCTGCAGAAGGCTCTGCTGCTCTGGCATCTGCCGGAGAAACACCGGGAGATCCGCGAAGCGCTGAGCCTCTGCGGCAGAGAAAAGGACGGCGCGACGCTTTTGGGAGCAGGGCACTTTCGCCGTATCCAGCCATCGAAAAAAACCAAAGCAGATCGCTGATTCGGCCAGGGGAAAAAGGGATTATTTCCAGGACCAGGAGCGCAGACGCCTGGCAAAAAACCGTCGGGGAGGGGATTGGGGGATGTAGGTTTCATTGACGAAACGGACATCCTCGATGGTGTAGAATGCCTTGGGATTGAACTGCTTGATGATGCTGATCACCTGGCCGAGATGACGGCGTCGGCAAACGGTGAAAATGAGCTTGACGGGGCCCGTCTCCCCCCAGCCGTCGATGCTGGTCACTCCGTAACCCGATTTCCACAGGAAGTGGATCATCTCCTCCGCGTCCTGACGGGTGATGACGCGGATAATGAGGTTGCCCATGGCAAGTTTTTCCTCGATCATCAGACCGACATAGTTGCCCGCGGCGAAACCGAGGGCGAAGGCTACGTAAGTGACCCAATGGCTGAGGTTGTTCATCACCTGGGTCACCGCCACGATCCATACCAGAGACTCCATGAACCCGAGGCCGGCGGCGAGAATCTTGCGCCCCCTGGCGACCATGATGATACGCAGGGTGGCGACACTGACATCGAGGATGCGGGCACAGAAAACCAGCACCGGGAAAACCACCATCCACAAGGAAAATCCTTCGAAAACCGCTCCCAAAGCCATACCTTTCCTCCGTCGCCCGCAGGTCTTTTGAGAAACCATGGACGCCTGTGAACCAACATCAGGGCATAAAACCGGTCTTTTCTTCAATTGTCAAGGAATACCGTACCCCTCCAGCCGGGCAAAAGGGTTTGACTAAAAATCCTCGCGGCGATACATTGACGCCATTCCCTGGGCGAGCGAAGAAAACACCGAGCCGCACCCTGCAGCCGGATCACCGGCAGAAATCGGAAACGATGGAAGAACCAGTGCTGACTGGAACAGCCGATCTCGATGAAGCCGCAGCCTATCTGCTGCCCGATGCCGCCGGTGATCTGCTCTTTGACGCCTGCTGCGGAAACGGCGCGGTTTCCGCCTATTTCTCCCCAAAAGTCAAGATGGTGATCGCCTCTGACACCAGCATGGAGATCCTCAAAAAAGCCCAGGAACTCATCTCTGAAAAAAAAGCCCTGAACAACGTCCTTTTCCGCGAGGCCGACCCCGAGGACCTTTCCTTTCCGGCGGGGGCTTTCTCGCTGCTCTGCTGCCGCCGCGATTTCCAGCGTTTTTTTGATCTCGATCGGGTCCTGGCGGAGTTTTACCGGGTATTACGCTGGGAAAGCAGGATGGTCATTATCGATACCCTTCTTCCCGAAGATCATCTTGCCGCCCGATTCTACCAGGAAATCAACCAGCTCCGCGACCCCGGATACGTGCGCGCCTTCACCCTCGAAGAATGGCGGAGCGCCCTAGATTCAAGCCCGTTCCGGATCGACGGCCTGCGTAACTTCACCACCAGAATCGCCTTTAGCGACTGGTGCGCCGAAGCCCTCTTGACCCCGGCCGCCATGGAGCGGCTGGAGGACCTTTTTGTCCAGGCTCCGCCGTCGGCAGCCGCGTATTTCCAGCCCAAAACCTTTGGCGGCAGAATGGAAACCTTCACCGTGCAGCGCATCCTGGTCAAGGCTTATCACCCCGCCAAGCCGGTGCGTTGAAAGATCCTTTTTCCGGGGCGGAAAATCTTCTTTCCTTTGCCTCTTTCCCTCTTTTCATGGTATCATGCCTAAATTTTAAGCAGACAGCGCCGTGATCCTGGGAAACCTTCACCTTAACAGTCCCTTTATTCTCGCCCCCATGGCGGGAATCACCGACCTTCCTTACCGGCGACTGATGAAAAGCGCCGGCGCCTCCTTGGTCTTCACCGAGATGGTCAGCGCCAACGGGCTCGACCGTCATGCCGCCAAGACCTGGGAACTGCTGCGCTCCTGCCCGGAAGAAGAGCCGTTTGGCATCCAGCTCTTTGGTTCGGAGGCGGAAGTGCTGGCCAGGGCGGCGGCAGAGGTTTCCCCCTGCGGCGCCCTCATCGACCTCAATTTCGGCTGTCCCGCTCCCAAGGTGATCCGCAGCGGCGCCGGCAGCGCCCTCATGCGCGACCCGCAACGCGTCGGCAGAATCGTCGCTGCAGTCCGCCGGGCCACCCCTCTGCCGGTGACCGTGAAACTTCGCGCCGGCTGGGATGCGGCCGCCATCAACTGTCTGGAAATCGCCGCCATCGCCTGCGCCGAAGGGGCCGACGGCGTCATCCTTCATCCCCGCCCCCGCAGCCAGGGCTTCAGCGGCCGCGCCGACTGGTCGCTGATCAGGCGGCTCAAGGAACTTCTTTCCGTTCCTGTAATCGGCAGCGGCGATGTCTTTACCGCCGCCGACGCCGTCCGCATGATGAAGGAAACGGGATGCGACGCCGTCATGATCGCCCGCGGCGGCCTGGGCAACCCATGGATTTTCCAGAACGCCGCCCGCATCCTGGCCGGACAACAGACCGCTGCGCCCGACGCGGCAACGCGCCACCGTTTCGCCCGCCGCCATTACCAGCTTCAGGTGGAAATCTTCGGCCTCCCTCTGGCCCTGAAGCAGATGCGCAAACATCTGGCCTGGTATTCGCGGGGCATGCGCGGCGGCGCCGAGTTCCGCGCCCACATCAACCGTCTCGAGGGCATCGATGGGGTTATGGAAGCCATCGACCGCTTTTTCGACGAACACGGGAAACAGGAGACATAAAAGTGAACAGCGCCAGGGATGGAAAGCGCGCCAAAATCATCTGCGGGGTTTTGGACAACATCGACGAGGGGATCATTGCCCTCGACGGTGGCGGACGCATCACCCTCTTCAATCCCGCCGCCCAGATGTTTACCGGCATTTCCGAAAACCAGGCGCTGAACCGCCCCGTGGAGGAGTTGTTCCCCGGGCAAACCGACCTCCTCCATCTGGTGCGCACCGGCCTGGAAAGCGGACGGTCGATCTCCGATCATGGCGAATTCCTGCTGCGGCGCCCGGCCACCGCTCCCCTGCCGGTCAGCATGGCGGTTTCCCCCATCTACCGGGACTCGGGAGAACGGAACGGGGTGGTACTGATCCTCCACGATCTTTCCCGCATCAAGGAACTGGAGAAAGCCCTGCGCCGCCGGGATCGCCTTTCCATGCTCGGCGTACTGGCGGCGGGCCTCGCCCACGAGATCAAGAATCCCCTCGGCGGGATCAAGGGAGCGGCTCAGCTTCTCGACCGGGAACTTAAGGCAGACCTTTCCGGGCTGCGGGATTTCACCGGCCTGATGATCCGCGAGGTCGAGCGGGTCGACGGCATCATCGAAGAGCTGATGAACCTCGCCCGCCCCCGGCCGAAGCGGCTGGAAGAGACCCAGATCATCCGCATCCTCAATGATGTTGTGATCTTCCAGCGGGAAGCCTTCCGGGACAAGGGGATCGATTTCGATCTCGACCTGGATCCCAGCATCCCGCCCATCCACGGAGACCCCGCCCATCTCACCCAGCTTTTCGTCAACCTGATAAAAAACGCCGCCGAGGCGGTGGAAGAAAACGGCCACGTCGCCATCGTCTGCCGTATCTCCCACGATTTCAATCTCGCCAAGGCGGGAAGCCCTCCCGCGCCGTTCATCGTCGTCGACATTCAAGACAACGGGCCGGGAATTCCCGCCGAGGAGATGGACAGGATTTTCACCCCCTTTTACAGCACCAAAGCCAAGGGGAACGGACTTGGACTGGTCATCTGCCAAAAGATCGCTGAAGAGCATGGCGCCCTGCTGAATGTCGTCAGCCAACCGGGGCAAGGAAGCACTTTCTCCTTTTCCATCCCTCTGCCCCGCAGCCATCCCCGGCACGAAAAGGGAAAACCTTTCGAAGCCGCCACCGGCGTGTCTTCCTCGCGGAGCATGAAAACCGATGAAAACTGACCGCATCCTGGTGGCCGACGACGAAGAAAGCATCCGCTGGGTTTTGTCCAAGGCCCTGACCGGCAAAGGCTTCACCGTGGACCTGGCGGCCAACGGCACGGAGGCCGCACGCCTCTTTCGGCAGGAAGACTATCTTTTGGCCATCATCGACATCAAGATGCCCGACCTGTCGGGGCTCGATCTGCTCAGCCGTTTTCACCAGGAAAAACCCTTGGTCCCGGTCATTATCATCACCGCCGAAACGACGATGAAGAATGCCGTGGAGGCGATGAAACGGGGCGCCTTCGATTACATCACCAAGCCTTTCGACCTCGACCTTCTCGATGCCGCCGTTCTCAAGGCGCAGAAAGCCGGAGAGATGAGCGGCGAAGTCCACCGCCTCAAGGAGGAGCTCAAGGAACATTACCACCTGGAGCGGGCGCTCATCGGCCAGAGCCAGCCGATGCAGGAGGTCTACAAGGTCGTCGGCAAGGTTGCCCCGGCCGATGTCACCGTCCTCATCACTGGTGAAAGCGGCACCGGCAAGGAATTGGTGGCGCGGGCCATCCATTTCAACAGCCGGCGCCTCGGCAAGCCGTTTCTCGCCATCAATTGTGCCGCCATCCCTCGGGAACTGCTGGAAAGCGAGCTCTTCGGTTATGAAAAAGGGGCCTTCACCGGCGCTACCGAGCGGAAAACCGGCAAATTCGAACAGGCCGCCGGGGGTACCCTCTTCCTCGACGAAATCGGCGACATGCCCCTGGAACTTCAGGCCAAGCTACTGCGGGTTCTGCAGGAACGGGAAGTCACCCGCATGGGTGGAAGCGGCGCCATCCCGGTGGATGTGCGCATCATCGCCGCCACCAACCAGGATCTCCAGGAAAAGGTAGGCGCCCGCGCCTTCCGTGAGGATCTCTTCTATCGCCTCAACGTGGTGCCCATCGTCCTTCCCCCTCTGCGGGAAAGACGCCAGGACATTCCCTTACTGGTGACTTTTTTCCTGCAGAAATGCCGGGAAAAACTCGGCATCGCCATCGAGGACTGCACCCCCGAGGCGATGCAGCTGCTCACCGAACATGACTGGCCGGGAAACGTCCGCGAGTTGGAAAACCTCATCCAGCGCGCCGCTCTACTCTCTTCGGCGCCCTTTCTCACCCCGTCCGACTTCCCTTCTCTGCGCCGCGAGGAAGACAAGGCTCCCGAAAATGGCGCTTCCCTGGAAGCCATCGTTGCCGGCAAACTGGAGGCCAGCCTGCTAAACATGGATTTCCGCCAGATCGACAACCTGTACGCCATCATCCTGGAACAGATGGAACGCCCTCTGATCCGCATTCTCCTTGAAAAAACCCGCGGCAATCAAGTACGCGCGGCGGAAATTCTGGGGATCAACCGCAATACCCTGCGCAAGAAGATTCAAGCCCTCGGCATCGAAATCAAGAAATAGGGGTCACCCGGCTGAAAATGCCGGACCTTCGGGAGAACCGTGGGGGGTGACCGCAGCTGAGCTCCGTAAGGGGCAAAGCTTGCCGGAAAAATCGGCAACATCTGACAACAGGGGAAGAAACCGGCTATTGGAACAAGGCCTTGGGCACAGAAGTCAGGGGTTTTATAAACAGCCCTTGATTTTTTTCTGGCACGACCTTGGCAGGCCTTGCGCTCCCGAAATCACTGCTGGTCACGGCGGGCCTGGTTTTCGAACCGGGTATATTCGCCGAGAAAGGTCAAATGAACCGTGCCGATAGGTCCGTTGCGCTGCTTGCCGACGATGATCTCGGCATCCTTTTCGTGCCCCTTGGTGCAGGTCCTGTCCCGATCCTTGCAATCCTCGCAATAAACCGCGTCCCGGTAAACGAACATGATGACGTCGGCGTCCTGCTCGATGGCTCCCGACTCGCGCAGGTCGGCCAGCATCGGCCGTTTGTCCGTGCGGCTCTCCAGGGAGCGGTTGAGCTGGGAAAGGGCTACCACCGGCACCTGCAGCTCCTTGGCCAGCGCCTTGAGGGAACGGGAGATCTCCGAGATCTCCTGCTGGCGGCTTTCCGCATTGCGACCCTGCATCAGTTGCAGGTAGTCGACCACGACCAGGCCGATCCCTTTCTCCGCCTTCAGCCGCCGCGCCTTGGCGCGCAGTTCGAGAGCGGAAATGGCGGCGGTTTCATCGATATAGATCGGTGCCGCGTCGAGCCGGCCTGCGGCCTGCAGAATGGGACGGTAGTCCCGTTCGGTCAGCTGCCCGGTGCGCATCCGGTTGGCGTCGACCCTGGCCAAAGAACAGAGCATCCTCATGACCAACTGTTCCTGGCTCATCTCCAGGGAGAAGATGACCGTCGGCACATTGTGTTCCAGGGCGGCGTGCTCCAGCACATTGGTGACAAAGGCCGTTTTTCCCATGGAGGGGCGGCCGGCGACGATGATCAGGTCGGAAGGCTGGAAGCCGGCGGTCAGGCGGTCAAGGTCCTTGAAGCCGGTAGCCACACCGGTGACCGGTTCCTTGCGCACCGAAAGCTCTTCGATCCTTTTGAGAACCGGGGTGATGAGTTCCTTGACCGAGAAGTAGGAGGGACGGTTTCTCTTCCCCGATATCTCAAAGATTTGTTTCTCCGCCCAATCCAAAGTAGTCTCGAAATCCCCCCCCTCATACCCTTTCTGGGCGATTTCCGTGGAAACCCGGATCAGATTGCGTTGCAGGGATTTCTCTTTGACCTGTCGACAGTAAAAGATGATGTTGGCCGCCGTGGGGACGAAATCAACCAGATTGGCAAGATAGCCGGCGCCGCCGACCATCTCCAGATCGCCCTTTTTTTCCAGGGCGCTGCGCAGGGTGATGAGGTCGACCGGTTCCCCCTTATCGCTCAAAACGATCATCGCCGCGAAAATCCTGCCGTGAGAGTCGCGGTAAAAATCCTCCGGGCCAAGAATTTCCAGAGCCTTGTTGAGGGCGCTGTTTTCCAGCAGAATCCCTCCCAGAACCGACATTTCGGCTTCGAGATCCTGGGGAGGAATACGGTTGTCGCCAAAATTACCAGCCACGCCACCCCCCTTGAGCGGAAAAAAAGTCAGGCCGACAAGCGGCCTGACCAAAACGACAGAAAACAATCGGGCCTTTAACCCCTGGAAAAACAAGGATCAGGCCTTTTGCTCCAGGTGTGAAAACCCCGCAGGCACAGCCTATACGACCGCAGGAGAACCTCTGAGAAATCTTTCACACTCCGATATCCGATAAGAACCAAAGGCGCCGATGGTTCCCTTTCCCTCACTCCACGGCGGTGACGGAAACTCTGGCCTGGGCGATGACGCCGGCCTCCAGCTTAATGGCCACTTCATGCTCGCCGAGGCTTTTGATCGGCTCTGCCAGCTGAATCTTCTTGCGGTCGATGTCGATGCCGCCCTCGGCAAGTTTGGCGGCGATCTCCTGAGAGGTGACGGAGCCGAAGAGTTTTCCCTCCTCGCCGGCGCGAAGTTCAAAAACGCAGTTAAAGGCTTCGATCCTCTCTTTAAGAATAGTGGCCTGCTGGGTCACCAGTTGCAGTTTTCTTTCCATCTGCCGTTTCTGATGTTCCAATTCCTTGACGTTGCGGGTATTGGCGAGAATCGCCAGGGAACGTGGAATCAGGTAGTTGCGGGCGTACCCCGGCTTAACGTTGACCAGATCGCCGATCTGGCCCAGTCCCTCGATATTTTCCTTTAAAATGATCTGCATTATGATCCTCCCGGAATAGGTATTCTTTTTATTCCTCTTTTTTGATTTTTGGTGTACGAAAACCGATCCACATATCGAAGACGCCCATGCTGGTCACCAGCAGAGGAAGAGGATTGAGCAGGGCGGCCAGAAGGTAGCCGACAAACCTCAACCAGGGCGCAACCTGTTTCTTCCAGAAGAAGAAACTGATAATGGCCAGCCCTTGCAGATAGTAGATCGGCAGGACAACGACCAGCAGATTGAGGGACAGCGTCACCACCACGCCGTTCCCGAAAAATGACCCGAAACCGCCGCCGATCAAGGCCCAGATCAGCCAGGGTGTAACCGCCCAGTCACGGAAGGCGGCGCCGCCGATCTTTCCGGCGCCCCCGGGGGACCAGTTCAGCAACAGCAAAACAAACAGAAACATCAAGCCATTGGCGACAACCGTCAGCGCGGGGTAGGTCCGGCGGACGAAGGATGCCATCCATTCAAGCATCTTTTCCAGTTCCGCCTGCTGCTGGGACGACAAGGCGGCTTCCGCGGCAATCTGTTTGGCCTCTTCCAGTTGAGATGCCACCTGCTTTTCCACCAGCCCGCCGGCTCCGCGGAGTTGATACCCCGCAAAGAAGAGACCGGCAGCCAACGTCACCGCGACAAGGGTGACAGCGACGGCCCGGTCCCAGGGCCATCCTTTCCGCAGCAGAAAAGGAAGACAAAAAGAACCGAGGCCGAAATGGAGAAGATAACCTCCGGCCTCGCCGAAACCGCCGGCGAAAGCAAGCAGGGCGGTACTCATTCCAATCGCCGCACCGCCGCTCAAGGCGCCGCCGACCATATGCGCCCAGGCGGCGGGAAAGGGAATCAGCAGATGGATCAGCAGGTTCAGAAACGGCGCCAGATCGGCACCCAGAACCAGAAAAATAGTGGCTGCTGCGGCCAACAGCACCGGCCAGGCCCGTTGTCCCATGCCGCTTCCCCTAAAGAACACGTTCAGATCTCAGCCGAAATGCTTTCCGGTAAAGGGCAGCAGGGCGATGTTGCGCGCCCGCTTGATGGCTTCGCAAAGCTTGCGCTGGTGCTTGGCACAATTGCCGGAAATACGGCGAGGAATGATCTTCCCTCTTTCAGTGAGGAAGTTGCGCAGGCCCTCGACATCCTTGTAGTCGATTCCCAGGGTCGCGTCGGCGCAGAAACGACAGCCTTTGCGCCGCCCCATGCGACGCCGGCCCGTGTCTGACGAAGATCTCTTGACGAAAGGTTTTTTCTCAAAAGCCATGATTAAAAACTCCTTTGCTTAGATTGAGATTCTCAAAAAAACTCAGCGATCAGTCCTCTTCCTCTTCTTCACCGGCCTCCTCCACTTCGTCCGCGGAGGATTCCGCCGCCGGTGCCTCGCCGGCACCAGCGGCCGGCTGAGCCTGCGCTTCGGCAGGAACATACTTTTCAAGGTGGACGGACTGATACTTGAGAATCCCCTCATCCAGCCTCAGGCGTCTTTCAAATTCGGTGAGAGCGTCCGGAAGACAATCGAAAATCGCCAACACATAGGCTCCCTTGGTCTGTTTGGCCAAAGCATAGGCCAGACGGCGGACACCCCACTCCTCGATCTTGTGAATCACCGCATTCTGCTGGACCAGGATTTCCTTGTAACGGTCCAGCAACTGCTGGTAGGCGTCCCCGGTGGTTTCCGGATGGACAATGAAAATGGTTTCGTAGGTACGCATGAAACAAACCTCCTCTCGGGTTTCAAGCCCCGGTCCCGCCCGGAGCAAGGAGCAATAGCGCCGGTCCGCAAAGTCCGGCCGGCAGTTGAGGGGGGAACCGATTCCCCCAAAAGATTCAACTGTTATCCTTCACTGATCTTATTCAGGCAACAACAGCGATAGCCGGATTTCTCCGGCTATCGCCATCCTGAACCAACAGGTGCACGATGATCCTTAGACAAGCAAGGGAGCGATGACCAAGGCGATAACGCTCATCAGCTTGATCAGGATGTTCATCGCCGGGCCGGAGGTGTCCTTGAAGGGGTCGCCGACGGTATCACCGACCACGGCCGCCTTGTGGGCGTCGGTCCCCTTCTTCTCCCCGGCCAGGGATCCTTTTTCGATATATTTCTTGGCGTTGTCCCAAGCGCC
Source organism: Deltaproteobacteria bacterium (assembly GCA_012729375.1). GTDB lineage: Bacteria > Desulfobacterota > Desulfuromonadia > Desulfuromonadales > JAAYDE01 > JAAYDE01. The sequence goes on from JAAYDE010000087.1 coordinate 45,971, forward strand.
ACCGCCGTTGGCCATCATCAGCGCCAGCATGACGCCGGCCAGGGTGGCGCCGGCCAACATGCCGCCGAGAGCTTCCTTGCCAAGGATGAAGCCGACCAGAACCGGAGAAACCACCGCGGTAAGGCCAGGCAGGATCATCTCCTTCAGGGCGGCTTTGGCCGAAATGTCAACGCATTTTTCCGACTCCGGCTTGACCCCTTCCTTGCCTTCCAGAAGGCCGGGTATCTCGCGGAACTGGCGGCGGATTTCTTCAACCATCTTGCCGGCAGCGCGGCCGACGCTGGTCATGGTCAGAGCACCGATGAAGAAGGGGAGGATCCCGCCGATGAGCAGGCCGACCACGGTCAGGGGATTGATCAGGTTGATGGTTTCGAGGCCGACGGTGGTGGCGTAGGCGGAGAAGAGCGCCAAAGCGGTCAAGGCTGCCGAGCCGATGGCAAAGCCTTTGCCCATAGCTGCGGTGGTATTGCCGAGAGCGTCGAGACCATCGGTGATTTCCCGAACCTGGGGACCGAGACCGGCCATTTCGGTGATGCCGCCGGCGTTGTCGGCGATCGGGCCGTAACCGTCCACCGTCATGGTGACGCCGACCGTGGCCAGCATGCCGACGGCAGCGATGCCGATGCCGTAGAGGCCGGCGCAGAAATTGGCGATCAAAATAGCCGCGCAGATGATCAGAACCGGCACCGCGCAGCTCTCAAGGCCGACAGCCAGGCCATGGATAATGTTGGTGGCCGGGCCGGTTTTGCTGGCCAGGGCGATGCGGCGCACCGGAGCGCCGGCGGTGTAATATTCGGTGACCAGACCGATGGCGACGCCGCCGATAGTGCCGGAGACGATGGCCAGAAAAACGCCGGCCTTGATCCCCATGGCCAGAATCACCAGGAAGGACACCGCCAGGAAAAGCCCCGCGGCGATGAGCGTGGTACCACGCAACGCCTCGGCGGGATCCCGATCCTTGAGGTATTTCATGGAGAAGATGCCGAACAGGGAGAAGACCAGACCGGTCATGGCCAGCACCAGGGGGAGCAGCATGGCCATTGACTGGATATTGTCGCCGGAGCCGAGTTGGGACAACAGGGCCGGGCTGGCGGCGGCGGCGATGGCGATCGTGGCGATGATGGAGCCGACATAGGATTCGAAGATATCGGCACCCATGCCGGCGGTGTCGCCGACACAGTCGCCGACGTTGTCGGCGATGACGCCCGGATTGCGCGGGTCGTCTTCAGGGATTCCCGCTTCCACCTTGCCGACCAGGTCGGCGCCGACATCGGCGGCTTTCGTGTAAATGCCGCCGCCGACACGGGCAAACAGGGCGATTGACGAGGCGCCCATGGCGAAACCGTTGATGTAGCTTGCCGTCACCGGATCATGGCCGAAAAAGGCGTAGGCGATGCCGACGCCGACCAAACCCAGGGAAGCGACGGACAGGCCCATGACCGCGCCGCCGTTGTAGGAAATCCACAGGGCCTTGGCCTGGCCGCCGGTGCGGGCCGCTTCCGAGGTGCGCACGTTGGCCCGGGTGGCGGCCTCCATGCCGACATAACCACAGAACATGGAGCAGAGGGCACCACCGACAAAGGCCAGCGCGGTCTGGTAACCCATGCTGACCAGAATCAGCAGGAAAACCACGGCGATGAAGATGCCGAGGATGCGGTATTCACGATTGAGAAAGGCCATGGCGCCACGGTGAATGGCGTCGGAAATCTCTCTCATGACTTCATTGCCGACAGGCTCCGCCTTGATCTTGAAATAGATGGCGACGGCGACGCCAAAACCGATCAGTCCTAAAACCAGGGCCAAGATTTCCATGTTCGACTCCTTCCCTCCTTCGTTAGATGAGTTTCAACATGTCGCAATTGCTGAACTCGTTCATGGCCTTGTCGATCCCACGGCAGACCAGGGCTGCCGTGGCTCGGGCGGCAGTTTCCAAGATAAAGTCGAGATGTTTCCGTTCGGAAGAGGAAAAACCCCGTAGCACATAATCGGCAACGTCTTCCCCTTCGGCGGGACGACCGATTCCCAGCCGGACCCTGGCAAACTCACCGCTGCCCAGCACCCGGCTGATATGTCTCAATCCGTTGTGCCCGCCATGCCCGCCACCGGGCCGGATTCGCAGGAAACCAAAGGGGAGATCGATATCGTCATGAATCACGATCAGGTCAGCGGCCACTAAGCACAAACCGGCCACAGCCGCTCCCACCGAGGCGCCGCTGAGATTCATGAAGGTTTGCGGTAAAAGGAACGCCGCCTCTTCACCATCCACCCGGCCGACCCCGAAGATCCCCTGATAGCTTTTCCTCTTCAGGGGAATGTTCCAATCCCGCGCCAACCGCAGAACGGTCATGAAACCGATATTGTGACGGGTCTCCGCATAGCGTTCGCCGGGGTTCCCCAAACCGACAACCAGCTTCAAGGGCTAGCCTTCCGGGCCGTCCAGCAACCGTCAGTCTCCCGTCTTCGCCTCGGCGGCGCCTTCGGTCGCGGCAGCGCCGGCCTCTTGTTCGCCTTCAACCTCTTCCTTGGCGGGGGCGGCCACGCTGACCACGGCAAAGTTCTCTTCGTGGGTCGATTCTACCCCGGAAGGGAAGACGATATCGGCAACATGAATCGAATCGCCGATTTCCAAAGGGGCCACATTGATTTCGATGAAAGGCGGAACTTCCGACGGCAGACAACGGATCTCCAGTTCCTTGACGATGACCTGGAGAATGCCGCCGGACTTTTCCCCGACCGCCTTGCCGACCAGCTTGACGGGAACGAGCAATATGGCCTTTTTGGTCAGGTCGATCGCCTGGAAATCGGCGTGCAGGAACTGGCGGGAAAGGGCATTCCTCTGAATGTCCTTGACGATGACCACCTTGTCGTCAAAAGGCCCGTCCCCGTGCAGACGAATCAGCGTATTCAAGCCAGCCTCCGTGGCCAAGGCTTTTTTCAGCTCTTTGGGGTCGACGGAAAGGGAACAGGTCTCCAGTCCCTTGCCGTAGAAAACCGCCGGAATCATTTCGCGGCGCCGCAGGGCGCGGGCCGCACCTTTGCCGCAGTCGTCGCGGCGGAAAACATTGAGGGTTGATTCTGCCATTATTTGAGTATTCCTCCATCTTCGAGAAGTAACATCGCCTGACGCCCTGGTGGCGAATCAGACGAAAAGGGAACTTACCGACTGATCGTTATTGATGCGGCGGATCGCCTCGCCAAGCAGGTCGGCTACAGACAAACAACGTATCTTGGGGCATTTTTCCTGTTTGTCCGCACAGGGAATGGTGTTGGTCACTACCACTTCCTTGAGCGAACTGCGTTCAATCCGCTCCAGAGCCGGCCCGGAAAACACGGCGTGGGTGGCGCAGCCGTAAACCTCCAGCGCCCCTTTGGCGACAAGGGCCTCCGCCGCCTGGCACAAAGTCCCCGCCGTGTCGATCATGTCATCGACGATGATACAGATCTTGCCTTCCACTTCACCGATGACATTCATGATCTCGGAGACATTCGGCTTGTTGCGGCGCTTGTCGATAATGGCCAGGCTGGCGTTGAGGCGTTTGGCGTAAGCGCGCGCCCGCTCGGCGCCGCCGGCGTCTGGAGAGACAACCACCACCCCTTCCCGAAAGCGGGACTGGAGATCGCCGAGAATGATCGGCGCCGCGTAGAGGTTGTCGACGGGGATATTGAAAAAGCCCTGGATCTGGCCGGCATGGAGATCCATGGTCAAAATCCGTTGGGCGCCGCTGACGGAGATCATGTCCGCCACCAACTTGGCGGTGATGGGAGTGCGGGGGGCCACCTTGCGGTCTTGGCGGGCGTAGCCGAAATAGGGGATGACGGCGTCGATGCGCGCCGGCGAAGCCCTCTTCAAAGCGTCCATCATCACCAACAGTTCCATCAGATTGTTGTTGGTCGGGGTACAGGTGGACTGGATGACATAGACATCCGCGCCACGGACGTTTTCCTGAATCTCCACCTGGATCTCACCGTCGGAAAAGGTTTTGACTTTAGCCTTCCCCAGGGGAAGATCCAGAGTGTCGCAGATATCCTGCGCCAGACGGGGATTTGAATTGCCGGTGAAAATCTTCAGATTTCCCATGGGAACAAAACTCTTTTGCGGCTCTTGCAAAGCAAAGAAAAGTGTAGGCCACGGCGCCACCGTGACCTAGAACAGGGCATCAATCGCAGCAGATCAGAAGCGGCGGACGCTGCCGTGCCGCCCTTTCCCGGTCTTCCCGCCCGATACTGGCTGGGGCGCCAGGATTCGAACCTGGGAATGCCGGAATCAAAATCCGGTGCCTTACCGCTTGGCGACGCCCCATCGAGATTCACGATTGTATTTTATTAAAGCGGGTTCGCCGTGCTGGCTGCAATCAGCTTGTCTCCGTTCCGGCAAGCCCTTGACGTTTTTGATCCGCAACGAGCAAAAAAGCCCACCTCCGAAAGGCCAAACCCGCCGGGTGGGCAACGTTTACCCTCAGGAACAGGGTTCGGCAGGAAAAACCTGCCAAGATGTAGTCCGGGCAAGCTCTTCACCGGCCCTGCGGGCCGCCGCCCGATCCCTGAACAGGCCGAAGACCGTGGGACCGCTCCCCGACATGAGAGCCCCGTCCGCGCCCGCCTTCAAAAGCCTTTTTTTGATATCCTTCAAAACCGGGTAGTACGTCAGCGTCACCTTCTCCAGATCGTTGTGGAGAAGGCGCAAAAGCCCGGAATAACAGCCGACGAACCGCGCTAGATTAGCTTCATCCCCTTTTGATGTCAATACCAAATTTCGATAAACCCAGGCCGTTGACACGGCGAATCCAGGGTTTACCAGCAGATAGCCGACATCCGGACGAATGGAAAAAGGACGCAGCCGCTCACCGATGCCTTCCGCCAAAGCCGCCCCCCCACGGATGAAAAAAGGCACATCGGCCCCCAATGACAAGCCCATTTTCGCCAGGGCGAAATCATCGAAGCCGAGGGCAAGCATGCCGTTGACTGCTTTCAGTACCGCGGCGGCATCGGAAGACCCCCCGCCGAGGCCGGCCGCCACCGGAATCTTTTTGTCGATTTCGATGTCCACGACGGCGCGGACGCCAGCCTCCCGCAAGATCAGCCGGGCGGCTCGGGCGGCGATATTCTCGGTTCCCTCGGCAAGGTCCACCCCGGAGCAGCCGACCGTCACCCCATCCCCCGCGCCGACAAGGATCCGAATCCGGTCACAGAGGTTGATCTGCTGCATGACCATGCGCAGTTCATGGTAGCCGTCGGCGCGGCGGCCCAGAACATGAAGGCAGAGATTGATCTTGGCCGGCGCCGAAAAGATACCTTCCTTTGTCAAAGCTTTCCTTGCCTCCAGGCTGAAGACCGACCTATTCCCAGCGTCCGCTGTCCTGTTTGCGCATGACGATATATTCGATGCGTCCCTGGTCGTTGATGAAGGAAGAGAGCAGCCAGCTGACCACGCTGACGATCAGGGAGCCGAGCAGCCCGGCACCGAAACCGTCCACATGGAAACCGCCGACCACTCCGGAAACCATCAGCAGCAGAAAGGCATTGATGACGAAAGTGAAAAGCCCCAGGGTCACCAGGTTGAGCGGCAGGGTGAGAATGAGCAGGATGGGGCGGAAAAAAGCATTGAGAAAACCGAGCAGGCCGGCCGCCAGAAGAGCCGATAAAAAGCCGTCGACGCGGATACCGGCGATCAGATAGGAGGCCGCCATCACCGCCAGCGCCAGGAACAACCAACGTATGAGCAATCCTTTCATGTTCTTCTCCCGAATTCGACATGGAAAAGGGGCCCCGCCAAACAAAACCGCCCGGGGGTGCAAAACAGGGGATGATCCCGAAGGAGAAAACAGTTTAGAATAATCTTCGCCAAAACTGAACCTCTTCTGCGGAAATCTTCCGTTTTTTACCTATTGTCAGAGGAATGATGCATGAAATTGATTCTCGTGCGCCACGGCGAAACCGAGGCCAACCTGCAGAAAATCATTCAAGGGCAGCAGCCGGGGGAGTTGAGCGCCGAGGGCCGCCTTCAGGCCCGGCTTCTGGGAGAGCGCCTACGCCGGGAAAGGATCGACCATTTTTGGGCGAGCCCGTTGCGCCGGGTCGTCCAGACCGCCGCCGCCGTCATTCATCACCACCTTATCGACATCATCCCGATGCCGGAACTCATGGAGAGGCACTTCGGTCTTCTCGAAGGCAAGGGTTTTGAGGATTATTTTCTCGCTCTGGAAAAGAGCGGGCTCCCTTTCCACCTCTTCCGCCCACCCGGCGGGGAATCGCTGGGGGATGTGGAAGAACGCCTCGCTTACGTGGTGAACCGCCTGCACCGCATCCCCCAGGGGGAGACCCTGGTTCTGGCCGCCCACAGCGTCATCAACAAGGTCCTGCTCAGAATCCTCCTGCACAAAGGAATCGAGGAATGGGACGCCATCCGCCAGGACAACGGTTGCGTCAACATCCTGCACCGGAACGAGAAGAGCGGCGCAATGGAAGCGGAACTGCTCAACTGCACCCGCCATCTGCAGGCCAGAGAAGCCGTGCCGGCCGCGGCCCGGGGCGGCAACCTTTCCTCAAAGACCGCGCCATGAGGTCTTTCCCCCGGCAGCGGAGCCCCAACCCCGCCCCGACTTTCGCCGCCCTGCGCTCCGGCCGCGTCTCTTCACCCCTGGACAGAAAAAAATTCGGGTGGTAGCATTTCAGCCCACAAACGGAATCGCCCTAAAATATATATAAGAACGAGGAGAGGGAAAATGAATCGTCCATTTACCGCCCTGGGCGCCCTTGTCATCGCTGCGGCGCTGCTGGCCGGCACTCCGGTCCGGGCCGAACACAAGGTCGGCAGACTTTCGCTGACGCCCATGGTCGGCGGCTATGTTTTCGAAGGCAACCAGGACCAGAAAAACGCCCCGGCCGCGACCCTGGCCCTCGGTTTCAACTACACACCCAACTGGGGAACCGAATTCGCCCTCGCCTACGTCGATTCGGAAAACAAAACGGGACGCAAGGGGGATGTGGATGTCGGCCAGATCCGCTGGGACGTCCTCTATCATTTCCTGCCGGGCAGCCCCGTCATTCCCTATCTGGCCGCCGGTCTCGGCTCCCTCATCACCAATCCCGACCGGGGCGACACCGACGCCGACTTCATGGTCAACTACGGCGGTGGGCTGAAATTCTTCATTGCCGAAAACCTGGCCCTGCGGGCCGATATCCGCCACATCTACGAAGTCGATGATCAATACAACAATTTGATCTACAGCGCCGGCCTGGTTTTCCAGATCGCGCCCCGCAAACCGGCCGACGGTGGCAACCGCTGACCGCGGCGGCTCCGTTTTCCCAACGCAAGTACCTGCCAAGGGGCAAAAAAATGAGTCAGAAAATCCTCGTCACCGGCGCCGCTGGATTCATCGGCTTTCACCTGGCCAAACGCCTCATCGGGGACGGCCACGAGGTGGCCGGGCTCGACAACCTCAACGACTATTACGACGTCAACCTCAAAAAAAACCGCCTGGCTCTGCTGGAGGATCTACCGGGTTTCCGCTTTCACAAGCTCGATCTGGCCGACAGGGCTGGCATCGCCGCTCTTTTTGCCAGGGAAGGATTCGAGCTGGTGGCCCACCTGGCGGCCCAGGCGGGGGTCCGCTACTCCCTCACCAACCCCCACGCCTACGTCGACAGCAATCTGGTCGGCTTCATGAACATCCTCGAAGCCTGCCGCCACCACCAGGTTCGCCATCTGACCTACGCCTCCTCGTCCTCGGTCTACGGCGCCAACACGCGGATGCCCTTTTCCATCCACCACAACGTCGATCATCCGGTCTCCCTCTACGCCGCCACCAAGAAGGCCAACGAACTGATGGCCCACACCTACTCCCATCTGTACGGCCTGGCCACCACCGGCCTGCGTTTCTTCACCGTCTACGGTCCCTGGGGAAGGCCGGACATGGCGCTTTTTCTGTTTACCGACGCCATCCTCAAGGGACGCCCCATCGAGGTCTACAACCACGGCCGCATGCAGAGGGATTTCACCTACATCGACGACATCATCGAAGGGGTGGTGCGGGTGCTGTTCCGCACCGCCGCCGCTAACCCGGAGTGGGACGGCGCCGCCCCCGACCCCGGCACCAGCAAGGCCCCCTACCGCCTCTACAACATCGGCAACAACAACCCCGTGGAACTGATGGATCTCATCGCCGTCCTGGAACAAAAGCTCGGACGAAGCGCTGAAAAGATCATGCTCCCCCTGCAGCCCGGCGACGTTCCCGCCACCTACGCCGACGTGGATGACCTGATCCGCGACGTCGGCTTCAAGCCGGCCACCCCCATCGGCACCGGCATCAGCCGCTTCGTCGACTGGTACCGGTCATACTTCGGCCTCCAGAAGCAGGCATAGCGCCCATGCCCCGCGAACGCTCCTATACCCTGACCGTGCGCTACGCCGAAACCGACGCCCAGGGAGTGGTCCATCACGCCAATTACTTGATCTGGTTCGAGGAAGGGCGCTCGGAATTCCTGCGCCAGATGGGGATGAACTACAGCGACATCGAACGCGCCGGCTTCTTCGTGGTCGTTGCCCACGCCGAGATCAACTACCGGGCGCCGGCCTTCTACGAGGACCGGGTGACGGTCACCACCTCGATCGAAAAGGCCCACCGCCGCCTGCTGGAGTTCGCCTACCGCGCCGTCAACCAGGACGGGGTGCTGCTCGCCGAAGGCCGTACTGTCCACGTCGTGATCGGCAAAGACCGCCGCCCGACCTCGCTGCCCGAGGAATGGCTGGAAAAGCTCGGCGGCCTGAACCGGTAGCCGCCGATTTCACACCTCGTTCGCCGTCACCGCCACCGCGAAAGGCATCCCCAGCGCCTCGAAGTGCTTCTGTCCGCAGCGGATCTTGTCGGTCTCGCCGGTCCGCAGTTTCGGGAAATCGGGGGTCCCTTTGGTTTCCCGCACCAGATAGAGGGCCTGGCCGTCGTGCTTGAGGATGGCCCAGTCGGGGTTGTATGCCCCCACCGGGGTATCGACCTTGAACCAGTCGGGCAGCTTGACGAACAGCCGGATGTCCTCCCGCTCGTCCAGACTCCGGGCCAATTCCCGCTCCACCTCCGACTCGTAAACGACGTATTCGTAAACCGATTTTTCCACATCCAGGGCCGTCAGACAGTTGATCACCTCCTCGTTCCTGAAGAGAAGCATCTCCCATTCCGCCTCCGCTCCGGCGCCGTCGATCCGTTCGTATTTGATCCCGTCCACCAGCAGCCGGTGCAGCTCGTGCTTGAGAACCCCGGCCACTCTGTCCAGAAAACCCTGCGGGTTGTCGAAGAACTCGCCCAGCCGCCCCGACTCTTTAAGGATGCGGACCAGGGTGGAGCGGGTCAGTTCGGTTTCGTTCTGCAGATAGGCCAGCAGATCGGAAACCGGCCGGTTGCCGTAATCCAGCGCTTCCTCGGCGGCAAACGCCGCCGGCTGCGCCTCGAAGGCGGCGGCGAACTTCCCTTGCAGCGGCTGCCCCGCGCCGTCGTAGTCCCGGTAGTTGGCCACCCGGTCGATGAAAAAAAGGGAGAGGACCTTGATGCCGCCCTCACGCACCTGCAGCTCCTTTTCCAGGTGCCGCTTGACCGTGTGCCGGATCTGGGCGCGCCAAACGTCGTCACGCATCCCACCCGTCTCCTCCCCCAGCCTCAGAGTCCGGCCATTGCTGAAGCGGATGAACTCGGCTCCCGGCTCGGCGTTGATTTCGGCCACCGAAAACCCCTGGGCGTAGCAGGCCCGCTCCCCCGACAGGACGAAGAGATCGGCGCCGTTTTTGACTGTGACCCTCTTCTCCTTCGGCCCATGAGGAGTCTGCGCCTGAATGCGCAGCTTGGCCTTGATCCCCTTTTTGTAGTCGATCTGCTCGACCCGTACCAAGGCGTCGTTGGCCGTCCCTTCGGCCCAGGCCGAGGCCACCACGATCTGCTTGACCAGCTTCAGCTCGAAGGCGCGCACCGGGTCGAGGCGATAGACCGGGTTGTAAGGGTTGCGGTGGGTGGCCAAGTAGCGCAGCGTGCAGAGAGGATTGAGGACCTTGATCGCCTCCTGAGCCTTGTCGGTGGAATCGACGCTCTGCGGCTCGTCGATGATGACGATGGGCCGCGCCGCCTGCACGAACTCGATGGGCTGGCGCCCGGAAAGCCGGTCGCTCTCCTTGCAGATGACGTTGTTCTTGCGCTCCTCCTCGGTGCCGGTGAAGTTCTTGCGGAAGGCGTCGCTGTTGATGACCAGGATCTGCAGGCTGTTGTCGGTGGCGAACTGCCGCAGCCGGTTGATCTTTTTGGCGTCGTAAACGAAATGCTCGAAGGGGAGGTTGTTGTAGAGCGCCCGGAAGTGCTCGGCGGTGATCTCGATGTTCTTCAGCACCCCCTCGCGGATCGCCACGCTCGGCACCACGATAATGAATTTTCGAAAACCGTAGCGGCGGCACAGCTCGAAAACCGTGCGCAGATAGACGTAGGTCTTGCCGGTGCCGGTCTCCATCTCCACGGAAAAGTGGGGGCAGTATCGGGTGCGGCTGGCCGCGGCGTCGTACAGCTCCCAGGCTGCCAGCGGCGCCCGCGGGTCGGCGATCTCGATGTCGTGGCGGGTCTGGATCACCCGGAGGTTGGCGGTCAGCTTCTCCCTCGCCTTCCTTGGAAAGAGGCCTCACTTTCGCAGACACAAGGACATAGTCGTGCGAGGTTGAAAAGTCAGCTTTGTCGTTTACTGGTGCGTACTTCTTTTGCCAGCACACTGCTGCAAGGAAGTTTTCTTCACCAAAGATCTCGTTACAGAGTTTGCGTAGATTATCGACTTCGTGATCATCGATAGATATCATGATCACCCCATCCTCCCGCAGCAGATTCCTGGCCAGCTTCAGCCGCTCGAAGTCGATTTAATCCCCTTCGGTGCGGACCTCCGGAAACAACCGCAGCAACTCCCGGCGCTTCTCTTCGGCGATATCCAGGGAGGAAAGGTCGAGCTTTTCAGATTCATCGGTCACTTAACATCTCCGTTGACAACGAAAAACCCAACATCAAACCTCTAAAATTGTTCTGATCTTTTTGCTTTCCCCTTTTCATGTATTTCGTGGTTAACGTTTTTGGGGTTTTCCGTGGTCTCATCATAGCCGACAACAACCGGCTTTTCCAGAATTAAACCCATTTTCATCTTGCCTCCCACAAACAAGAAAAGAACCGGAGGCGCATCAATAAAGCGTTGCCGAATCCACCGGCGTCGGCCTCCCCACCTGGGACAAGGCGTTGAGACTGAAATTGGCCAGCATATAGACCGGCTTGTTGAGTTTCTTTCCGAGCTTCTTGACCTGACCGCAGGCCGCATGGCTGTTGCAACGAATCGGGCAGAGCACCACATCCGCCCTCAGCATCGAGTTTTTCAGTTTCCGGCCGCCGTTTTTCATGACGCCTGTGTGGTGCTCAAAGGTGCCGCCGCACGTCTCCACCAGTTCCCGGTAACGCCTTTCCATGCGGTCGATTCCGCCCACCATCAGCACCCGTTTGCGGCAGAAATCGAAGGCCGGGCACTCCTTGCAGGAAAATCCGGAAACGGCAATCCCCCGCGTCTCTGCCCCGGTTCCTCCCTCAATGCCCCCACCATTCCGTCGTTTTCTTATGGATTTCATCGGTTTTTCTCCTTTCCCGCCTCATGGCGGCCCCCAACAAAAAAGCGCAGCCCGGAACAAAGTTTCCGAGTTGCGCTTGCTCTTTTTCCACAACCTTCCACAGGCCCGGAAACCGAAAAACAGCCCTTTGCTATGTCTTCAATCGGCCATCAGCACCTGCATCAGCTTTTTGCGCAACGCCTCCAGCCGTTTGGATTTGAAGGAAGACCGGCTTTCCTCCAGAACCTCGACCGCTTCCTCCAACGCCCGCCGGAATCGTTTCTCCCGGCACGAAAAGCTGTCTCAGCCTTCAAGTTTTTTTAAGGCATTGGGATCCACGCCTATGTCCAACAGACCGGCTATCAAGGCTTGATGGCGGCGGACCTCCCCTGAAAGCCTTTCCAGGCTTTCCCGAACCACTTCCGGCAACCAGTCCTTAACTATTTCCGGCATCCCTTCAAAGTCACATCCCTTGAGCATCGCCGAACTTTCTCCAGTTATCCCCCGCGGGAAGAAACTGCCTTTCCGCGCCGCAGGGCAAAAACCGCTTCAGCTCTCCTTTTTTCGATCGGCGCAGGTAGCGCTCACACTGTTCCAGACGGCTGTAACCGAGCATCGTCCCGAGAATGAAGTCCTCTTCCGGCGTGTAGTCGAGGAGAGAGGTCTTGCCGATCCGCCCGATCACATCGACGCATGGTCCGGCCCCGAAAAACAGGTTGATGCGGTTCTTTCCCAGGGGGTAGATCAGATAAGGGATCCCCTCCCGGTCCAATCGTTCTTCCACCCGGCTCCGGTGGGCGGCCGCCAGGGTATGAAGAACCAGACTGCGCAGCCCTTTGCGGTATTCGTAAAGATGGTGCTGGAAGACTCTCACCGGCTGCTCCTTTCATGTTCAACTTGCCGCCGTTCCCCGCTGCTTTCGCAGCAGACGTGCTCTTTGCCTTTGGACGGACAGCCAGAACATCCGCCGCAGCAAAGCTTGTTGCCGTCACGGAACTGAGCGAGAAATTTGCGCCCCAGGAGCAGGCCCGCCACGCCCACAATCATCCACACCAGAATCGTATCCATGGATCAGCCTCCCCAGTAACCGCTTAACGAACCGAGTTGATAGACGGTCACCGACAAAGCGAAGGCCAGCGCCGTGTTGAATATCATGGAGAACGCCCCCCATTTCCAGGAACCCGATTCTCTGGCGATGCAGACCACGGTCACGAAACAGGGCGCGTAGAAGATGGTGAACAGGATCAGGCTCCAGGCCACCAGCGGATCCCAGGCGGGGTTGGCGGCCAAGCGGGCCGACAGGGCAGCGGTTTCTTCCGGATCGACCTCGCTCATGGAGTAGGCGGTGCCCAGAGTGGAAACGACCACTTCCTTGGCGGCGAATCCTCCCAGCAGGGCGATGTTGGTCCGCCAGTCGAAACCGGCCAGCCGGGAAACTCCTTCCAGGGAGGTGCCGATTCGTCCGGCCAGGGAATTTCGCAAAGCGGCCTCCGCCGCCGCGGCGTCAACCTCCAGCAACCGGTCACGCAGTGCCTGCGTTTCGGCCGAAAGCTCTTCCGCCTCCGTTGCCAACTCCGCCACCGAAGAGGCGGGCGCTGAAGCCAATATTTCCTGCCGTTGCCGTTCAAATCCCGCCAGGCGCTCTTCGGGCAGCCCGGGAAAGGTCATCATCGCCCACAGCAAAATGGAGATCCCCAGAATCACCGTGCCGGCTTTCTTGATGTACTGCCAGGTCCGCTCCCAGGTATGGATGAGCAGCCCGCGGAAGGTGGGCAGCCGGTAGGGGGGAAGCTCCATGACGAAGGGGGTGGCCGCGCCGCGGATCAAGGTCGAACGCAGCAGCCTGGCCGCCAACAGGGCCCCAATCCAGGAAATCACCGTAATCAGGAACATCACCGAGGCCCGATGATCGCCGAAAAAGGCCGCCACCAGCAGGGCGAAGACCGGCAGCTTGGCGCCGCAGTTCATGAAGGGGACGGTCAGCAGCGTGGCCAGACGCTCCTTGGGGCTCTTCAGGGTGCGGGCGGCCATCACTCCGGGCACCGCGCAGCCGCCGGCGATCCCCCCGGAGATGATGAAGGGCATGACCGAACTGCCATGAAGGCCGAAAACCCGGAAGACCCGGTCGAGCATAAAAGCCACCCGCGCCAGGTAGCCGGAATCCTCCAGCAGCGCGATGCCGAAAAACATGAAGAGGATCAGGGGGACGAAGCCGAGGACGCCGCCGACACCGTCGATGACGCCGGAAATCATCATTGACTTGAACAGGCCGTCGGGAAGATGTGCCTCCGCCAGGGCGCCCAACCAGCCGAAGAAATCTTCCACCCAGCCCACCGGAACTTCGCTGTAAGTGAAGGTAAAATGGTACAATCCGAAAACGACCCCGGCCATGATCAACGGGCCGAGAAAACGGTTGGTGACCACCTTATCGATTTTGTCCGAAACATGGAGGCGGCTCTGGTCGCCGCGGTAGCTCACCACCCCTTGCTGCATGAGGGAGCGGATGTAGCCGTAGCGGTGATCGACGATCATGGCTTCCGGGTCGGTCTGCAGAGTCGTCTCCAGGTGGTGGGCCAGGCGCTCCGCCACTTCCTCCAGTTCCGCGGCAAAAGCGGCGTCGGAGGCGTGCCCGAGTTCGCGGATCTGCTTATCCTTTTCCAGATACTTCAAAGCCACCCAACGGGCCGGATAGGCGCCCGCCAGGAACCCGGCCCCGGTGATTTTGCCCTCCATCTCCGCCAGGGCCAGATCGATGTCCGCGCCGTAGGAAATGACCAGAGGTGGCGATTTTTCAGGCGTGCGGATAAGGCCCGAGGCCGCCGCCACCAGTTCCCTTTTTCCCCGGCCGTTGCGGGCCACGATCGGCAGCACCGGCATCCCCATAAGGTGGGACAACTTCTCCACATCGATGTCGATGCCGCGGTTTTCGGCCACGTCCATCATGTTGAGAGCGATGCACAGAGGCACCCCCAGCTCCATGAACTGGACTGTCAGGTAGAGATTGCGTTCCAGGTTGGAGGCGTCGACGATATTGATGACGGTGGCCGGCTTTTCCCGGACCAGAAAATCCCGGGCCACCACTTCCTCCAGAGAATAAGCGGTCAGGGAATAGGTGCCGGGCAGATCGACCACCTTGAGGCGGGCGCCGTTTTCCAGACAAACGCCTTCCTTTTTCTCCACAGTGACGCCGGGATAGTTCCCCACATGCTGCCGGGCGCCGGTCAGTTCATTGAACAGGGTGGTCTTCCCCGAGTTGGGATTTCCGGCGAGGGCGACGGTCTTTTCCATGTCAGCCCTCCACTTCCACGTCGATATGGTCGGCTTCGTTGTTGCGCAACGTCAGCGTAAAGCCCATCAGCCGCAGCGCCACCGGATCGTTGAGGGGCGCCCGCCCCTGGACCTTCACCCTGGTGCCCGGCACCAGACCCATGTCGCGGATTCTCCTTCCCAGTTCACCGCCGACCTTGATGTCGACAATCGTTCCCGCCTGGTCCACCGCCATCTTGCGCATGTTGATTATGGCCATAACCCACCCCCCCCAATCTTTGTTATGTTTTTCAATTATTGTTTGTTTAGCCTAACTTTAAATTCGTGTCAATACATTTTTAAAGAAAAATTCTCAAAGCTGTTGACGAAACCGATAACCTGCTTTATTCTCTAAAGAATCTGGAGGGAAGATGAAAACAAACCTGGAGCTTTCCGAAAGTCTGGAGAACTACCTGGAGGCCATTCTCGATCTGGAAAAAACCAGCAAAGTGGCCCGCACCAAGGATATCGCCGAGAAACTCGGCATCAAGCCGGGCTCGGTCACCGGCGCTTTACGGGTGCTCGGGGAAAAAGGACTGATCAATTATTCCCCGTACGCCTTCATCACCCTAACTCCCGAGGGGAAAAAAATCGCCCTGGAGATCCGCCACCGGCACAAAACCCTGAAATATTTTCTCCATGATATCCTCCAAGTCGATGACGTTACGGCGGATGCCACCGCCTGCCGCATGGAGCACGCCATCGATGGAGAATCGCTGAAAAAGCTGATTTCCTTTATCGATTTTCTCCAAAAATGCCCGCGCACCGGCGAGGACTGGCTGACCCATTTCACCGAACATTGCCGGGCGGAAGGCATCGATATCGAGAAATGCCGACACTGCCTGGCCGAGTTGCCGGCCAAAATCGACAAGCCCTGAACCCCCTTTCCCGAAGCGTTTTTCCTCGCCCCCAAAACGGGTTGCCATACGGAGATTTTCTTTCTAACCTTCCTTTCCTTACCGCGACGGGATAGAATCAGAAATTATTCGCCTTCCCATGCAATCCGAGGAAAAAGATCCCATGCCTCCCGTCGCCCAGCCACAACCTGAACAACCCTCGTCCCGGCTGCGGACCACCCCCGGCGAAATGAGGATTGAGCAGACCGGCGCGGGAACCTGCCTTTGCCTCCGCGGCGACTGGACCCTGGCACATTACCGAAATCTTGAGAAAGCCATCGCGGTGCAGCCGATGGAGAACTTCGCCGCCGTCGATTTCACCGGACTCACAGCCCTCGATACGGCCGGTGCCACCCTTTTGGTGAAACTGCTGGGGGCATCCCGGCTGACAAATCTGGCCGCGGAACGGCCTGACCTGGCCCCGGAACGGCGCGCCCTCCTCGAAGCGGTGGCAAAGGCCCTCAAGGCGGAGGAAGAAAAACCGCCTCCCCGCAGAAACGGCCTGCTCCAATGGCTGGCCGATGTCGGCGAGGTCACCGCCGGTCTGTGGCAAACCTTCGTAGGCCTGCTCAACTTCCTGGGGTTGGCCCTGCTCACCCTGGCCGGCGTTTTACCCCGACCCCGGCGCTGGCGGCTGACCTCGCTGGTGACCCACATCCACCAGACCGGTCTGGACGCCCTGCCCATCGTCGCCCTGCTGACTTTCCTCGTGGGCGCCGTGGTCGCCTTCCTCGGGGCCACGGTGCTGATCAACTTCGGCGCCACCATCTACACCGTGGACCTCGTCGCCTATTCCTTCTTGCGGGAGTTCGGCGTCCTGCTCACCGCCATCCTGATGGCGGGGCGTACCGCCAGCGCCTTCACCGCCCAGATCGGCTCCATGAAGGTCAATCAGGAGTTGGACGCCTTGCGCGCCCAGGGCCTCGATCCCATAGAGATGCTGGTTTTGCCGCGCATGCTGGCGCTGCTGATCACCCTTCCCCTGCTCACCTTTGTGGCCATGCTTGCGGGGATGACCGGAGGCGCCGTGGTGTCCGTCGTGTCTCTGGATATTTCCCTGACCAGCTTCCTCAACATCACCCAGCAAATCCCTCTGCGCCACTTTTTGACGGGGATGGCCAAGGCCCCAGTCTTTGCCGTGGTCATCGCCCTGATCGGCTGCCTGGAAGGATTCAAGGTGGAGGGAAGCGCCCGTTCGGTCGGTAATCACACCACCTCCAGCGTGGTCCAGTCCATTTTCATGGTGATCCTGCTGGATGCGGTGGCGGCGCTGTTTTTCATGGAGATGGGCTGGTGAAGGCTGAAAACGGCAACGCCGGGGTTATCATCTCGGTACGCAACCTGAGCAACCGCTTCGGCACCAACGCGGTCCACGAAGATCTCGATCTGGATGTTTACCGGGGCGAGATCCTCGGCGTGGTCGGCGGTTCGGGCACGGGCAAATCGGTGCTGCTGCGCTCTATTGTCGGATTGCGCCGGCCCAGCGGCGGAACGGTGCGCATCTTCGGCGCAGATCTCCAGAACCTTTCCGCCGCCCGCCGCTCCCAGCTGGAACGGCGCAGCGGCGTGCTGTTTCAGAACGGCGCTCTCTTTTCGTCCCTGACGGTGATCGAAAACATCGCCCTGCCGCTGATTGAGCACGCCGGCCTGCCGCGTCCCGACGCGGAAAAACTCGCTGAGGTCAAACTGGTCATGGCCGGGCTGCCCAAAAAATCAGGGACACTATTTCCCTCCGAGCTGTCCGGGGGCATGGTCAAGAGGGCCGCCCTGGCCCGTGCCTTGGCCCTCGATCCCGATCTGCTCTTCCTCGACGAGCCGACGGCCGGACTCGATCCCATCGGTGCCGCCGCCTTCGACCAGCTGTTGCTGACCCTGAGAAACGCCTTCAATCTGACCGTTTTTCTGGTGACCCACGATCTCGACACCCTCTATACCACCTGTGACCGGGTCGCCGTCCTCTCCCGGAAAAAAGTGCTGGTCGTCGACCGCCTCGAGGTCGTCGCCGCCACCGACGATCCCTGGATCAAGGACTATTTCCACGGTCCCAGGGGCCGCGCCGCACAACAGGCTGCAGAAGCCGTTCACAAGGAGTTGTAAATGGAAACACGGGCCCATTACGTGCTTATCGGCTTTTTTACCCTGATGGTCGCCGCCGGCGGACTTTTGTTCGGCCTGTGGCTGGCCAAAACGGGCACGAACCAGAATTACAAATATTACGACATCGTCTTCCGCGAAACGGTCAGCGGCCTGTCCGTGGGCAATGCCGTGGAATACAGTGGCATCCGGGTCGGCGAGGTGAAGAGCCTGTGGCTCGATCCCGAGGATCCCCGCCTGGTCTGGGCGCGGGTGGCGGTGGCCGGCAACACGCCGGTGCGCCAGGATACCCGCGCCCGTCTGGCTCTGGCCAACATTACCGGCGCCTCCAACATCCAACTCTCCAGCAGCTCTCCCAACAGCCCCCCGCTGGTCGGTGACGGGGAGCAGATCCCCCGGATCATGGCCGAGCCATCCCCCTTTACCCGCCTCAAGATGAGCAGCGAAGAACTGCTGGTCAATTTGACCGAGCTGATAGAAAATGCCAAGGCCCTCCTGTCCAGGGAGAACGCCGAGCTGGTCAATCAGGTGCTGGCCAACCTGGAAACGGCCAGCAGCGCCTTCGCCGAGCAGAAGGATGATATCGTCCGCGGGCTGCAGGATCTCTCCCTGGCCGGCAATCAGACCAGAAAGGCGGCACATCAAGCCACCCGGATGATCAACAATCTCAATGGCATCGTCGAAAAGAACGGTCAGGCCCTCGGCGCCGGCATGCAAGGCCTGGCGGAGCTGGGACCGGCCATTCAGGAACTGCGCTCGACCCTCAATGCCTTGGGCGACCTCGCCCGGCGTCTGGAGGAAAACCCGGCTGGCTATCTCCTCGGCCGCAAAAAAATCAAGGAGTTCCAACCATGAAAGGCTATGTCTCAGCGCTTTGCCTGGTCCTGGCGGTCGCCCTGACGGGCGCTTGCAGCATCATCCCGGAGCCTCGCCTCCAGAGTATTTACCGGCTCCCGGCGTCCACCGTCGCCGCCAGCTCGGACCGGGGGATCGACGTGGCTCTGCGCGTCTGCCGTCCTTCCGCCGCAGGTCTGCTTGATGGTCCACGCATCGTCGTGGTGCCCGAAAGCAACCAGTTGAGCATCTATCAGGATGCCCGCTGGTATTCGGCGGCACCCCTGATGTGGCGGGAGCATTTGCTCGATTCCTTTCGCAACGACGGCCGCATCCGGCGGCTCAGCAGCGATGGCGACGGGGTGCAGCCCGATTTCGAACTGGGCGGCACATTGCGCGCGTTCCAGAGCGAATACCGTGATGGCATACCCCATGTGGTCATCAGCGTCGATGCCCGGCTGATCAGCAATGTCAGCAAGCGGATACTGGCAGGTGAGCGTTTCACGGTGGTGGAAACGGTGGGCGGGGACCAGGTGCCGGAGGTGGTGGCGGCCTTCGGACGGGCCGCCGACAACCTGGCGAAAGAGCTTATCGACTGGACACTGGAACAACTAAAGACGATTGATTAGGAGGTCGATGGGAAATATCCGCCCTGAACCGGCCTTTGGGCTGGAGCGCTTCGACCAGAACCGGGTCGAAGCCGCCGGGGATTTCCGATACGAAACACTCAAGGGGATCGATGAGAGTCCGCGGCAGTTTTTCTGAGCCTCGTTTCGGGAGGCAATTTCTCGATTCGCCATGGAGAGGCATCATTCCTTGCCTTTTAACCCTCTGCCTGAGTGCAGTCCTGACTGGAGGCTGTTGCGGCTTGCCAAAGCTCGAACATAGAACCGCATCTTCAGCGCTCTCCCCGGCGGCGGCCAAAAATACCCGTCTGGGACAGGCTCTTGCCCCTCTGCTCAAAACCAATCCCGGAAAAACAGGCGTCTTTCCTCTGGCCGACGCCCATGACGCCTTTGCCACCCGTATGCTGTTGGCCCAGGTGGCCGAACGCACCCTCGATATCCAGTACTATATCTGGCGCGGCGACATGACCGGCACCCTGCTCTTTGAAGCCCTTCATGTTGCCGCCGACCGCGGCGTCCGCGTGCGCCTGCTTCTGGATGACAACAACACCTCCCGCATTGACGCCACCCTGGCCGCCCTCAACAGCCACCCCAACATCGAAATCCGTCTTTTTAACCCGTTCCGCTACCGGGGCCTGCGCCTCTTCGATTTCCTGACCGATTTCCCAAGGGTCAACCGGCGCATGCACAACAAATCGTTCACCGCGGACAACCAGGTCACCATTGTCGGCGGGCGCAACATCGGAGATGAATACTTCGGCGCCATCGACAGCTTGGTTTTCGCCGATCTGGACGTCATCGCCATGGGGCCGGTGGTCCGCGAGCTGTCCTCTGAATTCGACCGCTACTGGGCGAGTTCATCTTCCTGGCCCGCCGAGCGGATATTGGCTCCCGCCAAGCCGGCGCGAATCGAGGAACTGGCCGCCGCAGCGACGCGGACGGAACGGGATCCCGCCGCCGCAGCCTACATGGAAGCCCTGCGCCAAGCCCCATTCATCCGTCAGATGCTGTCCGGGGAACTCAATCCGGAATGGGCAGTAACCCGCATGGTCAGCGACGACCCGGCCAAAGTCCTCGGTCGGGCCAAGCCCGAGCGGATGATCATCCACCAACTCCGTGAGGCAATCGGCGAACCGACCACCGAGGTAGAGTTGGTTTCACCCTATTTTGTCCCCACCGCCGCCGGCGTCAAAGCCCTTTCCGCCATGTCCCGCAGAGGAGTGAAGATTCAGGTGCTCACCAACTCCCTTAACGCCACCGACGTCGCTCCCGTTCATGCCGGTTACGCCAAGCGCCGCAAGGCCCTGCTCAAAGCGGGCGTGAGACTCTTCGAACTGCGCCGCAAATCGCCCAAATCGCGGGGCGACAAACGGGTCGGCCCCTTCGGCAGTTCCGGTTCCAGCCTGCACGCCAAAACCTTTTCCGTCGATCGATCGCGGGTATTCATTGGTTCGTTCAATTTCGATCCACGCTCGGCACAGTTGAATACCGAACTGGGTTTTGTTATTGAAAGCCCCACTCTGGCCCAGGAAATCGAAGCCGCTTTCAACGATTTTATCCCGCAGAACGCTTACGAAGTAAAGCTTTCGGACCAGGGACGGCTCTACTGGATGGAGCGGCGGGGGAAAAAAACAATCCGCCACGACAGGGAGCCCGGCGCCACCTTCTGGAAACGCACCGGAATCAAGCTCTTGTCATGGCTGCCTATCGAGTGGCTCCTGTAAACAATTGTGCTCCCCGTTCCGGCGGCGCGGCTCCCGACGCACGGCCGCCGGCCGGCAACATTCCAACCCGGTGCCTCATTCTTCAACGGCCGATCATCACACCTTGTCCTTCGCCGCTACGGCTTAAAGGGAAACCGGGATATCTTCAATCTCCTTGGCTCCCATCAGGTCGACCAGCTTTTCCAGGGCAACCGCGATGTCGAGCCGTTCTCCATCGGGAATATCCCTTAAAGCAGTGCCCAAAGCCCCCTGCAGAGGGTGCGGCGTGCGTCCGATCATGTTCTCGCCTTCGTCGGTAATGCCGATCTCCACCAGGCGCCGGTCCTTTTTGCTGCGCACTCTCTGCACCAGATGCTTTTCTTCCAGCCGGTCAATAATGCCGACCACCGTTCCCGGGCTGAGAAAAACCTTTGCCGCCAAGCGGGTGACGGCTATCGGACCGTTATCCCGGATAACCAGGAGGCAGCTCATTTGCGGCCCGGTGATATGAAAATCATGTTCCAGCTTGCGCGAGTGGATTTCGATGGCCCGCACAATCTGGCGCAGGGATTTTAAAATGCGGATCTCGTTTGGATTGGCCAGAAAGTGAAAGATGTGATCGACCGCCACCGAATTGTTTTCCTGTGGTGCGACTGTCTCTTTACCATTACTCATAACAAATTCTCCTTCTCCGCTTTCCCGGGTGACGGCAGAAGAGGCTCAAGGACCTGAGCAAAAATCTTCCTCCGCGAATCGGGTTGTGGCGGCCAGACCGGGGATGAAAAGCTCTTTTCTCAAAAACCTCGAGCCTTGTCGCCCCAAGAACTTTATCCCCGGATGGTCCAGGAAAACTGAACCCCAAAAGGAACAAACCGACTTCACCTATTCAGTTAAATGGCCGGAGGGGGGGGTGAACGGGGGCGAAAAGGAGCTGGATAGGATGGAGAGGATGGGATTCTGACCAAAAACCACTGCGGATTCGTCAGGGAGTTCCCCGGAGACGTCAGGATATGTAATTTGGAAATCGTCAGAAAAGGGGCCGCTCCCGGAGCGGAAGGAGCGGAGTTTGTCTGGCTCGGCGGGGTGCTTTGGTCCGGAAGGCTGGTGGAGCCCAGAAGGCTGTCAATGGAATGGAGATCGGAATCCTGCGCGTAAAGGTTACCGGCGTAAACCGCACAGAAAACCAGCAGGAGAAACAAAGTCGGCGGTTTGAAAACCCGGGCCAGCGAAGGCTTCCATGAGGAACGAAGACGCATTTTTTTCATAAAACCTGTTCAGGTCATGCCCTGTCCTGTTCTTGAAAGAAAAAACCAGCTGGAATCCGATGCACAAAAAGCCAGCTACACAATATATTTTAGTTCAAAAAATACCTTATAAAAAGGAATAAAAAAAATTTATTTCCATCGAAACGATGGAGGAAAGGAAACTGGCTTTAGTGGAGGACCAGATAGGGCCAAAGATGAGAAAAAATACAGGCGCTGCGGCCAGGGCCGCCACCGCTGGAAAACCCAAAAAAGACCTGCCGGAGGCGATGCAAGTCTTTGATATGAAAAGAAAAAAAATCCGAACCGACTCGCCAAGAACCGCTCCCAGCCGTTTTGGCACCCATAGCCCTTGGCAAATCTCCCGTTGCCCTGGCCGACGCCATCCGCTTTCCAAACCAGTTGCCGAGGCTAAAAGGGGCGCCTTCCTCCCGGCTCGACTTGCCAAATCTTTTCGCAATATTCCCGGATGGACCGGTCGGAGGAGAATTTGCCGATGCGCGCCACGTTGAGGATAGACATCCGCGTCCACCGTTCCGGATCGCGATAGGCCAGACCCGCTTGTTCCTGGGCTTCCAGGTAGGAAGCATAATCGGCGAGCAGCAAATACTCGTCGTGGACCAGCAGGGAATGAATCAGCGGCTGAAAAAGATTCCGGTCCCCATTGGAGAAGTGGCCGGCAGCAACGAGGTCGATGGCCTCCCGTAACTCCTGGTTGCTGTCGTAGAAATGACGGGGATGGTAACCGCGGGTTTTCAGATCCTGGACCTCTTCGACGGTCCTTCCGAACAGGAAGAAGTTTTCCTTCCCCACCTCCTCGCGGATCTCCACGTTGGCCCCGTCCAGGGTGCCGATAGTCAGCGCTCCGTTCATGGAAAACTTCATGTTGCCCGTTCCCGAGGCTTCCTTGCCGGCCAGAGAGATCTGTTCCGACAAATCGGCCGCGGGATAGACCCGCTGCCCGTTTTTGACGTTGAAGTTGGGGAAGAAAACGACCTTCAGGCGCCCGCCAACGTCGGCGTCATGGTTGACCACCTCGCCGACGGCGCTGATCAGGCGGATCATCAGTTTGGCCATGAAGTAGCCGGGGGCCGCCTTGCCGCCGAAAATGAAGGTGCGCGGGGTCATCTCCGCCCGCGGATTGTTCTTGAGGCGTTGGTAGAGGGTGATGATGTGGAGAACGTTCAGATGCTGGCGTTTGTATTCATGGATGCGCTTGACCTGAATGTCGAAGAGGGATTCGGGGTCGACTACGATTTTGGTCCGTTCATGAATGAATGCCGCCAGGTTCTGCTTGTTGACCCGCTTTACCTGCCGCCACTGGCGCCGGAACTCCTCATCCTCCCCATGTTTTTCCAGCTCCCTCAAGTCCTCGAGATGACTGATCCAGCGGTCACCGATGCGGCTGCTGATAAGGCGGGCCAGATCGGGGTTGCTGAGCACCAGCCAGCGCCGCGGAGTCACTCCGTTGGTGATGTTGACAAACTTTTCCGGAGTCAGCTCATAGAAGTCTTGGAGTACCGTCTTTTTAAGCAGTTCCGAATGAATGGCAGCCACCCCGTTGACGGCGTGGCTGCCGGCGCAGGCCAGGTGGGCCATGCGCACATACTTGTCATCCCGTTCATCGATCAGCGACAAACGTTGCAACTTGCCGCCGTCACCGGGGAAGGCAGCGCGCACGACATCGAGAAAGCGCCGGTTGATTTCGAAAATGATTTCCAGATGGCGGGGAAGCAACTGCCGAAAAAGGGGAACCGGCCATTTCTCCAGGGCTTCGGGGAGCAGGGTGTGGTTGGTGTAGGAAAAGGTGCGGCGGGTGATTTCCCAGGACTCTTCCCAGCCCATGAAATATTCGTCCACCAAAAGGCGCATCAGTTCCGCCACGGCGATGGAGGGATGGGTGTCGTTGAGCTGGATGGCGAACCAATCGTGGAAGGAATCAAGAGGGTGACCGGAAAGGAGGTGAAGACGGATCATATCCTGCAGGGAACAGGACACGAAAAAGTACTGCTGGGCGAGGCGCAACTGCTTGCCGGCGGCGGGCTCGTCATTGGGATAAAGCACTTTGGAAATCGTCTCGGAAGAGACCTTTTCCTGGACCGCTCCGTAATAGTCGCCGACATTGAAGGCCTGAAAGTCGAAGGACTCCACGGCTTCGGCCTTCCATAAGCGCAGCAGGCTTACGGAATCGATCCGGTATCCGGGAACCGGGGTGTCATAGGCCACCCCCTTGACAACCCGCTCGGGAATCCAGCGAACCTGATAGTTTCCCTGGGGATCATGGTAGGATTCGACCCGGCCGCCGAAACCGACATCGAAGACGATCTCCGCCTGCTCGATCTCCCAGGGATTACCACGGCGCAGCCACTTATCGGTCACCTCCACCTGACGCCCGCCCTGTATCTTCTGCTCGAAAATGCCGTATTCGTAACGGATGCCGTAGCCGACGGCGGGAATCCGCAGCGTCGCCAGGGAATCGACGTAACAGGCCGCCAGCCGGCCCAGGCCGCCGTTGCCCAGGCCCGGCTCTTCTTCCTGCTCGGCCAACTCCGCCAGGGTGAGACCGAATTCTTTCACCGCCGCGCGCACTTGGTCGCAGATGCCCAGATTGAGAATGCCATTAAGCAGATGGGGGCCGGGTAGATATTCGGCGGAGAGATAACCGACCATCCGGGTCTCCTTTTTTTCGAGGGTCTCCACCGCCTTGATCCAGCGTCCCATGATGCGGTCGCGCACCACATAGGCCAGGGCCATGTACCAGTCGTTTTTGGTGGCGTGGTTGGGCACCCGTCCCTGAAGATAATAGAGATGATCCAGAATGGCTCTCTGCAATGTCGCAATGCTCACGCCGGTACGGTCGTCTTCACATATCGAGGCCGGCGACAGAGTTTGGTCCGTTTCCAAGGACATGGGCTTTTCTCCTTTCCTTATTGAATGGCCTGGCCGCTATCGACCATCATTTCCAAGATGTCTTTGAAAGGATATCAAAGTATTTCCCAAAAAATGACCTCCTCCGACAAGTAAAAACGATTCATCCCGGCATGCCTTTTATCTTGACTTGCCCGGTCAAAGCATTATATTTTTCCCGTTGCACCATGGGAGAATAAGGGGTAGTGTAAGCACCTGCCAAATTACAAAGACCCGGGGCCTGACGTGTCCCATCGGGGATTGTCCCCAGGGTAAAAACAATCAAGGAGGAAATTTCATGTCAAAGGTTCTCAAAAACTCGCTGGTCATTCTTCTGGTAGCCCTTTTTGCGGCGGTTTCCCTCAGCGCCTGCGGCCAAAGCGACAAGAAAGAGCCCGCCAAAGCCGCCGAGAAGAAAGTTGAGCAGAAAGCCGCTGCAGCAGCAACCGCTCCTTCCGCTGCCGGTCAAGCCAAGGAAGC